>NZ_CP098812.1:630175-945263 GCF_036825535.1 Parasalinivibrio latis | reverse complement strand
ACAGTTCATCGTAGACTGGGCAAGCTCAGAGGGCCTTGAAGTACGCCGTGATGAAGTGGGTAACATCTTCATCAAGAAGCCTGCAACACCGGGCTTTGAAAACCGTCGTGGTGTGGTGCTGCAGGCACACATGGACATGGTTCCCCAAAAGAACGAAGACACAGAACACGACTTCCTGACCGACCCTATCCAGGCTTACGTTGACGGTGAGTGGGTAACCGCCCGTGGTACCACACTGGGTGCTGACAACGGTATCGGCCTGGCATCTTGCCTGGCAGTACTGGCAGACAAAACCGTTGAGCACGGCCCGCTGGAAGTTTTGGTCACTATCGACGAAGAAGCCGGTATGACCGGTGCATTCGGCCTGCAACAAGGCTGGCTGGAAGGCGACATTCTGCTGAACACCGACTCTGAGGAAGAAGGCGAAGTCTACATGGGCTGTGCTGGCGGTGTGAACGCACACATGACCTTCAACGTTGAGCGCCAGGACATCCCTGCCGGTCACGTTGCTGTCCAGCTGCAACTGAAAGGCCTGCGCGGCGGCCACTCCGGTTGTGATATCCACACCGGCCGTGGCAATGCCAACAAACTGCTGGCCCGCTTCCTGTCCGGCCACGCTGAAGAGCTGGGCCTGAAGATTGCAGAAATCACCGGTGGTACCCTGCGCAACGCGATTCCTCGTGAAGCCTTCACCGTTGTTGCCCTGCCGGAAGAGAACAAGCAGAAGCTGGCTGACCTGTTCGCCCACTTCGAAGCCATGGTGAAAGAAGAGCTGGCAGCCGTTGAACCGTCTATCGAGATGAACATCAACGCAGCGGAAGCCCAGACTGTGCTGGCCCCTCAGGACCAGGCGCGCTTTATCGCTGCCCTGAACGCCTGCCCTAACGGTGTAATCCGCATGAGCGATGACATCAAGGGTGTGGTTGAAACCTCACTGAACGTGGGCGTTATCACTACCGAAGGCAACACCATCACCGTACTGTGCCTGATCCGTTCGCTGATCGACACCGGCCGTGACATGGTAGAAGGCATGCTGGCCTCTGTAGCCGAACTGGCGGGTGCTGACATCGCATTTGACGGCGCATACCCAGGCTGGAAGCCGGATCCGGATTCCCAGATCATGCACCTGTTCCGTGAAACCTACGAAGAGATGTACGGCCGCATCCCGAACATCAACGTGATCCACGCCGGCCTGGAATGTGGCCTCTTCAAGAAGCCATACCCTGACATGGACATGATCTCCTTCGGCCCAACCATCACCGGTGCTCACTCACCGGATGAGCAGGTAAACATCAAAGATGTTGCCCTGTACTGGGACCAACTGGTTACCCTGCTGAAGCGCATTCCTGAGAAAGCGTAACCGGCAAACCGGTAGAAACAAAAAATCCCGCAATTGCGGGATTTTTTGTGGGTGTCTTGCTTGAACAGACTCTTATCGCCACATCAATACCCTGAAGCCAACACAGTTGTCGATCCTGCGAAGGCAGGCATCCTGTATGGTGCAGAGAAGATTTATATTGGGACATTTTCAATTTAGAAGAGGAAGACGCGTTCCCTAAATTCGCATAATTGCTGGTATCCAAAAAATCAAAATGCCACCGTTTCGACCAGTGGCAAGTATGATTACACCTTGTGAGCGTATAATTAAATGCGGCCAGCTTGTTTTAACCACCACTCAGGCGCCCAACTTGTAGCGTTATTTGCAAATACAGGAGACGCGACAGAAAAATTAAACCGTAATGATTTAATGGTTGAGTTACTTTCATCATTAGCATGCATAGAGTGCAACCAGTAACCGAAATAGGACTTAAAATCGATATGATCCCCGATTTTGTGTGAGCAATTATCCATTAAAGAACGATAGTAATGCCCTAACGAAACTAGCAAATAGCCCAACTCACGATGCTGATTAATGTCGGATTCTAGTAAATCATATCCGATTTCTTTTATTTTATCTTTATATACAGCCCAACGTGTAAGCCATTCAATCTTGTGTAAATCTGAATTAATATCAACCTGAACAAACAGCAGAGAAAAAAGTTCTTCAGCAATTTCGTCTTTACTAAATTTATGAACTCCAGGGAGGTTATTTCTCTCTATTTGAGTTATATATAAATTTTCAGGAAACTCTGGTTCTTTGTAAGACAGATCGCGATAGTATTCACTTGCTTCGACACAACTCAATAATACGGTTTTTATTTCCTCACAATAGGATTCAAGGGGATGTGTTTTTTTAACCGAAAGTTTACTACTTTGTAAAACATTATAGTAGTCCTGATAACCCAACTGTTTAGCGATGATGTTCAAACAATCGTTATAACATTTTTCAGGTTCTGATTTACTGAGGCATTTGGCTTGTTTTTTTACGTGGGATACTAAATTTTGTTTATGATTTGACATGACGCTTTCCTATAGCCTTTGAGCAAACAGCGCACCCCTCGCCGCACCCAATAGGCACGAAAGTCTATTAAACAAAATACAAACAAGTGATTCTCTATAGAGATTTGCCTTGGGGTGGGCTGGCGTTCATGAAAAGCCGCGACTATTTTGCGCGATCTCATATCATGATGTCAATTAATTTCAGCATGTTATTTTAGAAACTTCTCCCTAGATTTATAGCTTTATCAAGTGGTAAGCTTATTTCAACGCATATATGATTTCTCATCATTGCCTTGATTACTAATAAATGAAGAATCAGTTCCATATCTGCTAGTAGTGAAAATCGGGCTGTGTTCTGGCGGGATTTACCTGTGTACTGTTATGTAAAATAGGAATGGACATAGGCTTTTCGATGGTAGCGAAAAGCCTATATCAATGCCTCTAACAGTCAGTTAACTCTGAAAATCTCAAAGTGTCTTTCTGTTCAACGCCAAGGTAACGAATCGTATTTTCTAGCTTCGAATGGCCAAATAAATCTGTACCACCGTATTATTTTTTGTTTTGGCATATATCAAAGAAGTTTTGGTGCGACACATTGAATGGGCTCCATAATATTCTGCATTCACCCCAGTTTTACAGTCTAATACCTGATAAACAAACGATAAAATGAGTAACTGAAAGGTTGCTCTTTACGGCGACAATGTGGAAATAGAAAACTGCTTGCATCTAGGGATACAGAGTAGAGCCATTGACTGATACTCTGCTGCCTTCTAAATAGCTGTTCCTAATAGTAGGTCATTCGCCGGTGACTAGAGACTAAAGGGATTGCATAAGTACCTGCTTAACACTTTGTAATGCAAGTCTGTCATAGGGAACATGGTTTGTAGCTCGGAAAAATGCAATAAATGCCAGATGTAGCATAATTAGGAATAGTTATTTAGGAGTAATTTCATAGTGTACATCAGTGCCCCTTTTTGCTGAATGCATTGAAGTCTTTAATAAATCACTCACTCTCAGCTTACTATCAATAGCTAGGTTTAGCAGAGCAAGCCAAATACACAGTAAATAAAACTAAAACTAAATCAAAATCACATTAACACGATACGAATGAGTGTTAGGTCTAACGCATAATATGCAAAACCTCCCCCGCCCAGAAAAACCGCGCGACATTTCCCCCTTTGCGGGAACGACATCAGGGGTTGAAAGATCTCACCACCCAAAACTCAACTGCGGTACATCCCCATCCTGGCAAATGCCCACCACCAACCCGACCAGCCGGATGCCTCGGCCTTTTTGGCGGCCCAGCGCTTCTTGCAGCAGGGGCTTGAAGTACTCTTTTTCCAGTTCCGGGTGGGTGTGTTCCACCGTGGTTTGCTGGAAGTCATCGAACTTGAGTTTTACGCCCTGGCGGAGGACGCGTTTGTCGCTTTGTACCCGGGCGAGGCGGGTTTCCAGCTCATCGTAAAGGGATTCAACCACATTCCAGCACTCATCCGGGGTTAAGATATCAGCTGACAGGGTACGCTCTACACCAAGGGACTTTCGTACCCTTTCAGTGACCACACCCCGGCGGTCGATTCCGTGGGAGCGTTGCCAGAGGGAGACCCCGAACTTGCCGAAATGCTGGATCATGGTTTGCTGGTTGCTGTGCTGGATGTCTTCGCAGGTTTTCAGGCCAAGGTCATGGAGCTTGCCAAGGGTGACATGCCCGACTCCGGGGATCTTTTCCAGCGGCAGTTTGCGGACAAACTCCGGCAGGTCATCCGGCGTTACCACACAAATGCCATTGGGTTTATTGATATCCGATGCCACCTTGGCAACAAACTTTACCGGTGCGACACCGGCCGAGGCCGTCAGGTTAAGTTCGCTCGCAATATCCCGGCGGATGGCTTCCGCAATCAGGGTGGCGGAGCCCTGGTACAGGGATGAACCGGTGACATCCAGGTAGGCTTCATCCAGCGAGAGCGGTTCGATTTTATCGGTATAGCGTTCAAAGATGGCCCGGATTTGGCGGGAAACCTCTTTGTATTTGGCCATATCCCCCCGGATAACCGTCAGGCGCGGGCAGAGCTTTTTAGCCCGGGCGGTAGGCATGGCTGAGCGGATGCCATATTTGCGGGCGACATAGTTGCAGGTTGAGATCACCCCACGCCGGTTGGCGTCTCCCCCTATCGCCAGCGGAATGTCCTTCAGCGACGGGTTGTCACGCATCTCCACTGCTGCGTAAAAGCAGTCCATATCAACGTGGATGATCTTTTTTTGGGGTTCGAGTTCAGCTTCGCTCATACTGTATAAATAATCAGTAAATGCAGAACTGTCAATATGGATTTTAGTGCGAGCGGCCCGTAGGGCTGAAATCAGAAACTTAGGCGTAAAAAAGCCCCCGTCAGACTGTACAACTGAGGGGGCAACCCAGACAGAAAAAAATTCGTTATTGCTTACCAGACCATTAGAGCGCGATCCAGGTCGCTTTGATTTCGGTGTACTTGTCAAACGCGTGGAGAGACTTGTCCCGGCCATTGCCGGATTGCTTGTAACCGCCGAACGGTGCTGTCATATCACCGCCGTCATAGTGGTTGACCCACACCATGCCGGAGCGGAGATCCCGTGACGTTTTATGAGCTTTGCTGATATCTGATGTCCAGACCGAGGCAGCCAGCCCATAATCAGTATCGTTGGCAATCGCAACGGCTTCTTCTGCCGTGTCGAAACTGATAACCGACAACACCGGGCCAAAAATTTCTTCCCTGGCGATGACCATGTTGTTGTTCACATTGCTGAACACAGTTGGCGCGACATAGAACCCGCCGGTACTTTCCATCACCTGTTCACCTCCGTGAACAAGTGCGGCACCTTCCTGCTTGCCGGATTCAATATAACGGAGCACGGTTGCCAGCTGGTCGCCGTCCACCACTGCCCCGTTCTGGGATTCCGGATCCAGTGGGTGCCCCGGATGCCAGGATTTCAACTCCTCGACCACCAAATCTATAAAGGTATCTTTAATGGAAGCTTCCACCAGCAGGCGGGATCCGGCGGTACACACTTCACCCTGGTTAAAGGCAATGGCGGAAGCGGCGGATGCGGCGGCGGCTTTCAGGTCTGGCGCATCGGCAAACACGATGTTCGGGCTTTTGCCCCCGGCTTCCAGCCAGACGCGCTTCATGTTGGACTGCCCGGCATAAATCATCAGTTGCTTAGCAATTTTGGTGGAGCCGGTAAACACTAGGGTATCCACGTCCATATGCAGCGCCAGTGCCTGTCCGACAGTGTTGCCGTAACCCGGCAATACGTTGAGCACGCCTTTTGGGATACCGGCTTCAACGGCAATCTGTGCAAGCCGGATAGCCGTCAGGGGGGATTTTTCTGAGGGCTTGAGCACCACGGAGTTACCGGAAGCCAACGCCGGTCCGAGCTTCCAGCAGGCCATCAGCATCGGGAAGTTCCACGGCACAATCGCAGCTACCACGCCAACCGGCTCACGGGTCACCATGCCGATTTCATTATGGGGGGTGGGTGCCAGCTCATCATAGATTTTGTCTACCGCTTCCCCAGACCAGCGGATGGCACGGGCAGCGCCGAACACATCTACGGCCTTGGAATAACGGATAGGCTTGCCCATATCCAGGGTTTCCAGCAGTGCCAGCTCATCGCTGTGTTGCTCTATCAGGTCGGCAAAACGGATCATCACCTTCTTGCGCTCTGCCGGGGGTAAATGTGCCCACACACCGGAAGAGAACGTTTCTCGTGCATTTTTCACTGCCTTGTCAGCATCGTCTTCCCCGCAGCTTGCCACCTTTGTAAGCAACCGGCCGTCTACCGGGCTCAGGCAGTCAAATGTTTCGCCCGATTCCGCCGGAATATATTCGCCGTTAACGAAAGCTTGCCCGTTGATGGACAGTGAATCTGCATACGCTTCCCATTCCATACGTGTCTTCATAAACGCTCCATGACATAACTGGCCTGTATCCGACCAGTCTGATCCAATTGACAGAAACCCTTGATACATAAATCATTTTTTGATGTTTCAATATATTTTACAGATAAGCCATATCTGTTTTTTTAAATGAACAAAAAATGATTTACCGTTCATTATATTTGACATAGTATGTCAAATATCACCTCGACAGCAACACTTGTTTAACATTACAACCCGGAAAGGAATCAGCTTATGTCACGCCAGTCCCATTTCGACACCGGAGCGCAACTGGATAACTTCTGGATGCCCTTTACTGCAAACCGTCAATACAAGTCCACACCACGCCTGCTGACAAAGGCTGAAGGCATGTATTACACCGATGCTGACGGTAATCAGGTACTGGATGCCACCTCGGGCTTGTGGTGCTGCAACGCAGGTCACGGACGCAAGGAAATCTCAAACGCAGTTGCGCGTCAGGTCGCTGATCTGGACTACGCCCCTACCTTTCAGATGGGCCATCCCCTGCCCTTTGAGCTGGCTGAAAGGCTGGCAGAAATCAGCCCCGGTGACCTGAACAAAATCTTTTACACCAACTCGGGATCGGAGTCGGTCGATACGGCGCTGAAAATCGCGCTCGGTTACCAACGTGCCCGTGGGCAGGCCACCCGCACCAAATTCATCGGCCGGGAGCTTGGCTACCACGGTGTCGGCTTTGGCGGTATTTCCGTCGGTGGCATCCCCAACAACCGCAAAACCTTCAGCAGCCAACTGCTGCCGGGCGTTGACCACCTGCCCCATACACTGGACTTGGAAAAGAACGCGTTCACCCGAGGCCTCCCGGAGCACGGCGCGGAAAAGGCCGACGCACTGGAGCAACTGATTAACCTGCATGGGCCTGAGAACATTGCGGCAGTTATCGTGGAACCCATGTCCGGTTCTGCTGGGGTCATCCTTCCCCCAAAGGGTTACCTCAAGCGCTTGCGCGAAATTACCCTCAAGCACGACATCCTTTTGATTTTTGATGAGGTCATTACCGGTTTTGGCCGTGTGGGAAGCGCCTTTGCCAGCCAGCAGTGGGAGGTGACGCCGGATATTATTACCACCGCCAAAGCCCTGACCAACGGCGCGATCCCGATGGGGGCAGTCCTTGTCAGTGACCGGATCCATGATGCCTTTATGAACGGCCCGGAAAACCTGATTGAGCTGTTCCACGGCTATACCTATTCCGGCCACCCGGTTGCCGCTGCTGCCGCTATTGCCACGCTGGATATCTACCGCGATGAAGGCCTGTTCGAAAAAGCCGTTTCCCTGGGTAAAGAGTGGGAAGAGGCGGTTCACAGCCTGGCTTCCCTGCCAAATGTCATCGACGTGCGTAACACGGGGCTGGTTGCCGGTATCCAGTTTGCGCCAAGGGAGGATGGTATTGGTAAACGGGGTTATGAAATCTTCAAGCACTGTTTCTGGAACGGCACCCTGGTACGCGCCAGTGGTGACATTATTGCCATGTCGCCGCCGCTTATTCTGGAAAGCAAGCACATCGATCAGGCAGTAAGCACACTTGAAAATGCTATCCGAGCTGTAAATTGATCAAGCGTGCCGCAAAAAGACCAACAGCGAGATCATGTAAAATCAGCCAGTTAATTTATGCAGCCGGGAAAATGATATTTCCCGGCTCATAAATGAGTATGAAATCAATAACAGAAACGTTATTTTGATCGGAAGTGGTGTTTTTTTGTTCGGGTAATGCCAATCAGCCCGGATGCAATGACATCGCTTCCTTTGAATTCGTATGGTTTCTCAGCCTGCGATTCACCAAGAGGAGGGCAGTCGGCAGGATAGATCCGAGAAGCGATCCCTGTTCCACTGCCAGATTACAGGAAGTAGTACCACTTACAGCGACAGTTTTTTGCACAGCAGTGGGTAAAGTTAAGAGCAATAGCCATGCAAACAGTACAAGATATTAAATCCCTTTCACACTCGGGACCTTTTGAAACCCCTTTTAGCCCGAGTCCCCTGAAGGTCGTTCACGGTAATCCGCTACAACAGATGGTGAACAGCTACACCAGCCCTTGCGGGCAATTCAACTCCGGCGTCTGGCAATCCTTGCCGGGCAAATGGAAAGTCAGTTATTCCGAGCATGAGTTCTGCCACATTATCGAAGGTGCATCCATTATCCGTGACACCGAAGGCAATGAGTTACTTGTGAATGAGGGTGACAGCTTTACCATTCCTGCCGGTTTTGAAGGTACCTGGGAAGTACTGAAACCCTGCCGCAAGATCTACGTGACCTTTGAGGCAGAGTAATTTCTCAATTACGCATTCTCCCAAAAAGAAAAGCGAGGCTGAACCAGCCTCGCTTTTTTATGTTTCTCTCTTTGCCATCTAAATCGACAAACAGAGATATTTCATTTCCAGATATTCCTCGATTCCGTACTTGGAGCCTTCACGGCCAAGGCCGGATGACTTCATGCCGCCAAACGGGGCAACCTCGTTGGAAATCAGGCCGGTATTCACACCCACCATGCCGTATTCCAGTGCTTCCGCCACCTTCCATACACGCGAAAGGTTATTGGCATAGAAATATGCCGCCAGGCCGAATTCGGTGTCGTTCGCCATACGGATCACTTCGTCTTCATCTTTGAAGCGGAACAACGGGGCCAGTGGGCCGAAGGTCTCTTCCCGCGCCACGACCATCTGCTGGTTCACACCGGTCACGATGGTTGGCTCAAAGAAAGTGCCGCCCAGTTCATGGGCTTTACCCCCGGCAATCACCGTTGCGCCTTTGCTGACTGCATCCTCAAGGTGGGACTTCACTTTGTCCACGGCCTTGTCATCAATCAGTGGCCCGGTTGTCACACCGTCTTCCGTGCCCGGCCCGACGTTAAGTTTTGCAACCGCCGCCGCCAGTTTTTCAGCAAAGGCATTATAGACCTCGTCCTGTACATACAGACGGTTGGCACATACACAGGTTTGTCCGGCATTACGGAACTTGGAGATCATGGCCCCCTCAACCGCTTTGTCGAGGTCTGCGTCATCAAACACAATAAACGGGGCATTGCCACCCAGTTCAAGGGAAAGCTTTTTAAGGGTAGGAGCACACTGCTCCATCAGCTTAATGCCGACGCCGGTAGAACCGGTAAACGATAGCTTGCGTACAACCGGGTTGGCACAGAGCTCACCGCCCACAGCCAGTGCATCACCGGTCACCACACTGAACAGCCCGGCTGGAATACCGGCCCGGTTAGCCAATTCAGCCAGTGCCAGCGCTGAAAGCGGGGTTTGCGGGGCGGGTTTCACTACCATGGCACAACCGGCCGCCAATGCCGGGGCTGCCTTACGGGTGATCATCGCCGCCGGGAAATTCCACGGGGTAATGGCCGCTGCTACACCAACCGGCTGTTTGGTAACGATAATACGTTTGTCGCCCTGATGGCCCGGAATGGTATCGCCGTATACTCGTTTGGCTTCTTCTGCAAACCACTCGATAAACGATGCGGCATAGGCAATTTCACCACGGGCTTCAACCAGGGGCTTACCCTGTTCAGCTGTCATCAATTGCGCCAGGTCTTCCTGGTTTTCCAGCATCAGTTCATACCAGCGGCGCAGGATGTTGGCACGCTCCTTGGCGGTTTTTGCCCGCCATGCCGGCTGTGCTTTCTCAGCAAGCTCAATGGCTTTGCGGGTTTCTTCCTCTCCCATTACCGGCACATGGGCCAGTATGCTGCCGTCAGCCGGGTTGGTCACCGCTTCTGTTTTGCCGGACAACGCATCCAGCCACTCACCGCCAATATAGGCCTGCTGTTTCAGCAGGCTCTTGTCATTCAGTTTCACGTTTGGATTCTCCTGACGTTAAATCCCGAGTTTATCCCGCAGGGAATAATACCATGCCCCGAGCGCGGTGAATGGCACGCTGAGCGCATGTCCGCCCGGAAACGTGTAGTGGGGGAGTGATGCAAAGGCGTCAAACCGCTTGGCCTGGCCGTTAATCGCCTCACTCAGCAGCTTCCCGGCCAGGTGGGTATAGGTTACGCCGTGACCGCTGCACCCCTGCGAATAGTAAATATTGCTGCCAATCCGCCCAACCTGGGGGAGTCTCGACAGGGTCAGCAGGAAGTTACCGGTCCAGGTGTAATCGATCTTCACATCCCGCAATTGCGGGAAAGTTTTCAGCATTTTCGGCCGGATAATCGCTTCAATATCTGACGGATCCCGCGCGCCGTACACGACACCACCGCCGTATATCAGTCGCTTGTCAGCCGACAGCCGGAAATAATCGAGCAGGTAGTTACAGTCTTCCACACAGTAATCCTGAGGCAGCAGGCTCTCAGCAAGCTCGTCACTAAGGGGCTCGGTAGTAATCACCTGGGTACCGCAGGGCATGGATTTGGCCTGCAGTTCGGGCACCAGCCCGCCAAGGTAGGCATTGCCCGCCACAATGATAAAGCCAGCTTCCACCACGCCGTGTTCTGTGACTACCTTGGCTTTGCCTCCGGTTTCCACCCGTAGTACCGGTGACTGCTCAAAGATTCTCCCGCCAAGCAGCTCGACTGCTGCCGCCTCACCGAGCGCCAGGTTCAGGGGGTGGATGTGACCGCCGGCTTTATCTAGCAGACCACCGGTGTAGCGATCGCTACCTACAACCTTGCGAATACCTTCATCATCCAGAAGCTCCAACTGGTCGTAACCGTAACGCTCCCAAAGCGCTTTCTGGTGCTCAAGCTCTGACATCTGTTTTGCATTGATGGCAGCAAATACCCCGCCATCCTTGAGGTCGCACTGGATTCCGTATTTTTCAACCCGTTCCCGGATGATCCGGCCACCTTCAAAAGCCATCTCACCGAACAACGCAGCCTGCCCTTTGCCGACCGTCTTCTCTATGACGTCGATATCCCGGCTGTAACTGTTAACTATCTGTCCGCCGTTTCGTCCAGACGCCCCCCAACCGACTTTGGCAGCTTCCACCACGGCAACGGTGAACCCGGCTTCCAGCAGGTGTAGCGCGGATGAAAGCCCGGTATATCCGGCACCAATAACACACACATCAGCACTGGCGTATCCCTCAAGCCTGGGTCTTTCAGGCGCAGGGTTAGCCGACGCCGCATAGAATGACGGCGCATGTTGGACTTCAGACATGGGTAATTCCTTTTAATCGTTATAAGCGGACATCAATTTTCCGCTGCCATCTGTTGCCTCGATTTCAACTCTGCCCGGCGCGCAAAGTACCAGGACAGGAAGGCAAACAGGGACACAGCCAAAATAATGAGGGTTGCCAGCGCGTTGATCTTTGGTGACACACCCAGCCTCACGGACGAGAACACCACCATCGGCAACGTAGTCGAACCCGGTCCGGAGACAAAGCTGGCAATCACCAGATCATCCAGCGACAGGCTGAAACTAAGCAGCCAACCGGCCACCAGCGCAGGGGCAATCATCGGCACCGTAATGACAAAGAACACCTTAAGTGGCCGGGCACCGAGATCCATCGCCGCCTCCTCAATCGAGAAGTCAAGATCACGCAAGCGTGATGACACTACCACCGCCACATAAGCAGCGCAGAAGGTAGAGTGGGCGATCCACACCGTGGTCATCCCCCGCTCTGCCGGCCATCCAAAGATGTCGCCCATCTGGACAAACAGCAAAAGCAGGGACAGGCCGATAATGACATCCGGCATGACAAGCGGTGCAGTGATCATGTTGGAGAGTGTCAGCCGGGCAAAAGAGCGCCTGAACCGGGTCATGACAAATGCTGCCATGGTGCCGATTACCACCGCCATAGTGGAGCTGAAAAAGGCGATACGCAGGCTGGTCCAGACAGCCTGGAGGATCTGCTCGTCCCTAAACAGTTCGGCATACCATTTCGGTGACAACCCTCCCCAGACTGTCACCAGCTTGGAGGCATTGAAGGAGTAAATCACCAATATCAACATCGGAAGGTAGAGGAACAGCAGCCCGACCCACAGCATAAAGGTAGAAAAGCCCACTCGTTTCATCGGTCTGCCTCCAGCTCTTTGGACTGGTAATGGTGGAACAGGGTGATCGGGATGATCAACAGTGCCAACATGATAATCGCCAGTGCTGACGCCACCGGCCAGTCACGGTTGTTAAAGAATTCCTGCCACAGCACCTTGCCTATCATCAGGGTTTCGGCACCGCCAAGCAGTTCAGGGATAACAAACTCACCCACTACCGGGATAAAGACCAGCATGGAGCCGGCTATCACCCCACCTTTGGACAGCGGCAATGTCACCTTCCAGAAGGTATTGAGGTTGCGCGAGCCAAGATCTGCCGCCGCCTCAAGGAGGCTGTTGTCCAGCTTCACCAGGTTGGCATAAAGCGGCAGCACCATAAACGGCAGGTAGGCGTAAACAATACCCACATACACCGCAAAGTTGGTGTTGAGCATCTGAATAGGTTCACTGATGATACCCAGCCACATCAGGCTGTTGTTGATAAGGCCGGTGTTACTGAGTATGCCCATCCAGGCATAAACCCGGATAAGGAAAGACGTCCACGACGGCAACATGATCAGCAGTAACAACACGGTCTGCTGGCGTACCGGTGCACGGGCAATGGCATAGGCCATGGGGTATCCGAGCAAGAGGCAGCCGACAGTGGAGAAAAAAGCTATCTTCACTGAACTGAGATAGGCAGTGTAGTAAAGCGGATCTTCCAGAATCCACAGGAAATTTTCCAGGTTGAATACGGCGGTGAAGATTCCGTCGACATATTCAAACAGCGGCTCGTACGGAGGAATCGCCAGAGCTGCAGTGGAAAAGCTGATCTTCAGGACGATGATAAAGGGGATGGTAAAAAACAGCAGAAGCCAAAGGTAAGGGAAACCGATGGTGAAATGCCGCCCCTTCGGAAACAGGATCTTTTGTTTCGTCATACGCGCAGCACCACCCCACTGGTGGCCTCCCAACTGATGTAAACCCGGTCTTCCCAGGTCGGACGGTCAGCCCGCCGCGCGGTGTTGCTCATGCTGCACATCACCACCTTGTCACCCGGCAAACGGATGTAATACACCGACTGCCCGCCAAGGTAGGCGATGTCATCCACCACACCTTCCGCCCAGTTGTATTCATCTTCCGGCTTTTCGCGGGTCATCATGGTCTTTTCCGGCCGGACAGCCAGCAAGACACGCTTATCCTCAACGTTGGTTGCTACACCGTGCCCGACATAAAAGCGGTTCGGCAGGTTATCCGGTTGGATAATGCAGTGGTCCACTTCGTCTTCGATGATCTCCCCATCAAAGATATTTACCGAACCGATAAACTCGGCAATCATCCGGCTGTTGGGGCTTTCATAAATATCCATGGGTGTGCCGGTCTGGGCGATCCAGCCTTCATGCATAATGGATATCCGCCCGGCCATGGTCATGGCCTCTTCCTGGTCGTGGGTCACCATCACGCAGGTCACGCCCACACGTTCAAGGATCTCGACCACTTCCAGTTGCATCTGGGTACGCAGTTTTTTGTCCAGCGCCCCCATTGGTTCATCCAACAACAGCAGCTTTGGCCTTTTTGCCAAGGAGCGGGCCAGTGCCACGCGCTGGCGCTGACCACCGGAAAGCTGGTGAGGTTTGCGGAAAGCATAGGCTTCCATATGGACAAGCCGCAGCATCTCATCAACCCGGGATTTAATTTCTGCTTTGGGCAGCTTGTCCTGCTTAAGCCCAAAAGCAATATTCTCTGCCACTGTCATATGGGGGAACAGGGCGTAAGACTGAAACATCATGTTGATTGGGCGGTCGTAAGGCGGTACGTCTGTAATGTCTTCGCCATCGAGGAGTATCCGCCCGGATGAGGGCTTTTCAAACCCGGCCAGCATCCGAAGCAGGGTTGACTTCCCTGACCCAGAGCCACCCAGTAAGGAGAAAATCTCCCCTTTGTTGATGGTCAGTGAGACATCATCTACGGCCCGGACATCACCAAATAATTTACTGACACGGTCAATCTGTACTAACACCGTTTTCTTATCGGCAGGGCTCACCGCTGCCCCCTCGGTTACAACGCTCATTCCATCACTCCAAAAAACACCCTCGCAGGAAGCCGGGAGTGAGACTCCCGGCAAGTCTTGCTGTTACTGTCCGGTCTTCATCTTGGTCCACAACCGGGTACGGATACGATCAACTTTTATAGGCAGTACGTAGGACATAAAGAGCTTGTTCAGCACGTCTGGGGTTGGGTAGATGGAAGGGTCGTTACGGACTTCCGGATCCACCAGTTCATCGGAGGCAGAGTTCGGGTTGGCGTACGCCACATAGTCGGTAATTGGTGCAATAACCTCAGGGCGAAGAAGGTAATTCAGGAACACATGGGCATTCTTGGCATTTTTCGCATCAGCCGGGATCGCCATCATGTCAAACCACAGGTTGGCACCTTCCTTCGGAATTGAATACTTCACCACCTGGCCGTTTTCCGCTTCTTCGGCACGGTAAGCCGCCTGGAAAATATCCCCAGAGAACCCGAAGGCCAGACAGATGTCACCGTTCGCCAGATCCGTGATGTAGCGGGATGAGTGGAAGTAAGTGATGTAAGGGCGCACTTTTGCCAGCGCCTCGCCGACTTTTTCGTAGTCCTCACGCTTGGTAGAGTTCGGGTTCAGGCCGAGGTACTGTAGAACTTGCGGCATGACTTCATCCGCTGAGTCCAGCATGGCGACACCGCACTGTGACAGTTTTGAAACGTATTCAGGGTTCAGCAGGATCTCGATGGAATCCACCGGCGCATCGTCACCCAGGATGGCTTTTACCTTATCCTCGTTGTAACCAATACCGTTGGTCCCCCACATATATGGCATCCCGTACTGGTTGCCGGGGTCTGCGGCGTCAGATAACTGGCTGAGCAAAATTTCGTCAAGGTTGTCCCAGTTGGATAACTGGCTGCGGTCGAGCGGTTGGAAAGCACCAGCCTTGATTTGCTTGGCAAGGAAGTTGTTAGACGGGACCACGAGGTCGTAACCGGAATTACCTGACAGTAACTTGGCTTCCAGCACGTCATTACTGTCGTAGACATCATAGGTCACTTTGATGCCGGTCTCTTTCTCAAAATTCTCCAGAGTATCTTCGGCGATATAGTCACTCCAGTTGTAGATTCGGAGTTCTTCCTGGGCCTGCAGCCCTGCCGAGAACATAACGGTGCTGGCAATCAGCCCAACAACACTTTGTTTTACAGGCAATTTCATGACATCTCCTTGTTTAACAGCACCGGGTTCCTTGGAATCTTCCGGTGCCGTGATTTCCCTGGCCGTTTACCGACCCTGCCACTGCCCGGCTCGTTACCTTGCCGGGCGCCTTTCCATAAGACTGTTTTCCGGTCTCTACAAAAGGGTCTGGATTTTTTCCAGTGTTAAATCAAGGGCTAATTCAGCTTTAGCAATAAGCTCTTCCACCTCGTCCCGGGTGATTACCAGCGGCGGCGAGATAATCATAGTGTCACCCACAGCCCGCATTACCAGGCCGTTTTCAACACTGATATCCCGGCAAATACCGCCAACGCCAAGCTCACTGTCAAACCGGGTGCGCGAGGCCTTGTCTTTGACAAGTTCCAGCGCCCCGACAAGGCCGACGCCCCTCGCTTCACCCACCAGCGGGTGCGAAGCCAGGGACTGCCAGCGTTTCTGGAGGTACGGACCGATATCGTCCCGCACATACTCAATCAACTGTTTCTCTTTAATAATTCGCAGGTTTTCCAGTGCGACGGCTGCCGCCACCGGGTGCCCGGAGTAGGTGTAGCCGTGGTTAAACTCGCCGCCTTTTTCTTCCAGCACCGCAGAGACACGGTCACTGACGATGACACCACCCATCGGCATGTATCCGGAGGTCATCCCTTTGGCTATCGGCATCAAGTCCGGCTCAAGCCCGTAAAGGTCAGTGCCGAACCATTCCCCGGTGCGGCCGAACCCACAGATCACTTCATCAACCACCAGCAAAATATCGTATTTCGCCAAGATGCGTTTTATTTCCGGCCAGTAGGTTTCCGGGGGGATTACCACCCCTCCCGCACCCTGGATTGGCTCGGCAATAAAGGCCGCCACCTTGTCTTCACCCAGATCAAGGATAGCGGATTCAAGTGCTTGCGCAGCTTTAATACCGAACTCTTCCGGCGAAAGGTCACCCCCTTCACCAAACCAGTAAGGCTGGTCGATATGGACAATACCCGGAATCGGCAGCCCGCCCTGCTGGTGCATGGGCTTCATGCCACCCAGGCTGGCTCCGGCAACAGTAGAACCGTGGTAACCGTTGCGGCGTGAGATGATATTGAATTTTTCCGGCTTCCCTTTGGCTGACCAATAGTGACGGACCATGCGAAGCACGGTGTCATTGGACTCAGAGCCCGAGCCGGTAAAGAAGACCTGGTTCATATGGGATGGTGCGACGGAGGCGATTTCTTTTGCCAGTTCCACCACTGGGGGATGCGCACACTGGAAAAAACTGTTGTAGTATGGCAGCTCCAACATTTGGTTGTAGGCCACTTCCGCGACCGAAATCTGCCCGTACCCAATGTTGGTGCACCATAGGCCTGCCATGCCGTCGAGAATTTTGTTGCCGTCGCTGTCCCATAGGTATACCCCCTCGGCCCGTACGATCATCCTCGCCCCTTTTTCTCTCAGCGACTTGTGGTCACTGAACGGGTGAAGATAATGCGCGTTGTCCATAGCCTGCAATGACTCAGTGTTGTACGTATTTTCACGCCCAAAATCCTGCATCATTACCCCCTTAATTCATCCAATGAAGTTGTCCCGGCCCTTCTGCCGGTTAGTGTGATTTATACGGTCAGCAGCAGGAATTCTCGTTCCCAGGAGCTGATTATCCGCTTGAAGTTTTCCTGTTCAGCACGTTTCACGGCAATATAGCCACGGGCAAAACTCTCTCCGAGGTAGGATTCCACCTCGTCGCAGTTTTCCATTCGCTCAAGCGCACTTTCCAGAGTATGTGGTAAGGCCGGGCCACGAAGCTCGTATCCTCGGCCCTGTACAGGTGGTGTCGGCTTCAGTTCGTTCACCATTCCGATATAGCCGCACAGCAGGCTGGCTGCTATCGCAAAATAAGGGTTGGCATCTGCCCCGGGCAACCGGTTCTCTACCCGGCGGTTCTGTGGCGAACAGCTTGGTACACGCAGGCCGCATGTCCGGTTTTCCTCACCCCACTCAACATTTACCGGCGCTGAGGTATCCGGCAGGAACCGTCGGAATGAATTTACGTTGGGCGCAAACAGCGGCAGCATTTCCGGGATATATTGCTGGAGCCCGGCAATGTGGCCATAAAAGAGTTGTGAGCTTGTCCCGTCTTCACTGGTAAAGATATTCTTCCCTGTTTCACGATCCACAATGCTCTGATGAAGGTGCATGGCGCTGCCCGGCTCATTGGTGATGGGCTTTGCCATAAAGGTAGCGACCACATTATGCTTGAGCGCCGCTTCACGCAGGGTGCGCTTGAAAAGGAACACCTGGTCAGCCAGCACAAGCGGGTCTCCGTGACGGAAATTGATTTCCATCTGGGCGGTCCCTTCCTCGTGGATGAGGGTATCAATCACCAGCCCCTGGGTTTCACACCATTCGTACATGTCTTCGAACAGCGGGTCGAATTCATTGGCGGCATCGATGGAAAAGGACTGACGCCCGGTTTCAGTCCGGCCAGAGCGGCCTACAGGTGGCTGCAACGGCAAATCCGGGTCATCACAGCGGGCCGTCAGGTAGAATTCCATCTCCGGCGCAACAACCGGCTGCCAGCCTTTCTCTTCGTACAGTTTGAGCACTGTCTTCAGGACATTTCGAGGGGAGAGTGGTATCGGGTTCCCCATCTTGTCATAAGTATCGTGGATGATCTGAGCGGTTTTCTCGACCGTCCACGGCAGCAGGTAAACCGCATTTTCATCCGGCTTACACATCATATCGATGTCAGCTTCATCCAGCAGGGAGTAATAGATTTCGTCATCAACGAAATCACCGGTAACTGTCTGCAACAGCACACTTTCCGGCAACCTAAGTTCCCCTTCATTCAGGAACTTGTCTACCGGTGCTATTTTTCCCCGTGCAATGCCGGACATATCACTGACCACACATTCCACTTCCGTTATTTCATTATCCTTGAGCCATTTCGTCAGCTTTTTCATCGTGTTCTCTCGCGTTCCATCGCCCTTTGGCGACATGCATCTCCAAACAATTTAAAAATAGCTGAATAAAAAGGACTTTCTGTGACCTTCCACTCAGGGTGCCACTGAACCCCCAGGGCAAATCCTCTGCTATCCGCTACCGAAAACGCTTCTATAAGGCCATCCGGCGCAGTGGCTTCAACTCTCAGCCCATTCCCCAGGCGATCGACACCTTGGGTATGGACGGAATTCACCTCCGCTTCCGGCTGGCCCCACGCCTCGAACAGCAGTCCCCCTGGCTCTACGTGGATAGTGTGTGAAAGGCCATACTGGACGTCGGCCGATTGGGTGGTGTCTTCGCGGTGTTCAATATAACGCCCGGTTTCGTGCAGACGCTGATGGAGGGTCCCCCCCATTACTACATTCATCTCTTGGAAACCGCGGCAAATAGCAAGTACCGGTATGCCGCTTTCTATCGCTGCCTTCAGAAGCGGCAGCGTCATGGCATCCCGGTCCGGGTCGTGTTGCGTACCCTCTGCGCTCTCAGGGCCGCAGTAATGGTAAGGTTCAATATTAGATGGGGAACCCGTAAACATCAGGCCGTCTACCGTTTCCAGAACCTGTGTTATATCAATCGCATCAGCAAGTGCGGGAAAAACCATTGGCATCGCCGTTGCCCCGTCAGTCACCGCTCGCAGGTATTTATCTCCAGCGATATGGAAGCGGTGAAGGCCAAGCACACTGGTACAAGCTGTCACGCCGACAACAGGCCGAATTCCCAGAGAGCTTCCGTTCTTTCCTGACATGATATTCCCTTTTTTGTTCTTAACTCAGCAGAACCAACTGATGTGTTTTTGTTCACTTTTTCTCAAGCTACACGTAAAAAATAAATTACGCAATAGCGTCAGGCAACATTTTTAAAACTTTTATTTAACAAGTATCTTGTGTGCCTAGAGCGCTGTTTTATAAGGGATTATAGCTAAATGAATTATCACGCCCGCTGTTCGACAAATAAAACAGCAGTATTGACAAGCTATAGTGATTGCTATTCACTCAACAGCAACAGAGACAATGATTGATATTTTTTACATGGACAGGTATTTATGATGCGTTACCAATCTGACAAGGCGCTGTTCACAACGGAAGATGTGAAGCTGCCTTCCACGGAAGAAGCCACTCATTTTCTAGCTGAACACCCGGAAATTCAGTACGTTGATCTCCTGCTGACCGATATGAACGGTATCATCAGAGGAAAACGGGTCGAGAGAAACACCCTGGAAAAAGCGTTTAAAAGTGGTATTGCATTACCCATTTCCATCTACGGGATGAACATCAAAGGGACACCGGTTGAGGAAACCGGCCTTGGTCTGGAAATCGGCGAATGTGACGCCCTCTGCTTCCCGGTTCCCGGTACACTTTCTGTTGAACCCTGGCAAAAGCGCCCTATCGCCCAGCTTCTTATGAGCATGTACGAAAACCGGGAAACACCCTTTTTTGCCGACCCGAGAATGATCCTGAACCGCGTGCTGCGCCAGTTTAAACAACTGGGGATTACACCGGTTTCTGCGTTTGAGCTGGAGTTCTACCTGATCGACCGCAAGTCTGATAACGGCATGCCTCAGCCACCGGTATCTCCTACAACGGGCAAGCGCCCCACCAATACCCAGGTTTATTCGCTGGATGACCTTGATGAGCATGCTGATCTGCTGACCGATATCGTCGACATGGCAAAGCTGCAGGGATTGCCGGCAGATACTATCATTGCAGAATCAGCACCGGGACAGTTTGAAATCAACCTGATCCACACCGATGACGCAATGGCTTCCTGCGACAATACGGTACTTCTTAAGCGGGTAATCAAGCAGGTCGCCCACGCCCACCAGCTGGATACCACTTTTATGGCAAAGCCCTATGCTGACCAAGCAGGAAACGGCATGCACGTACACATCAGCCTGATTGACAGTGACGGAAACAATGTTTTCGCCGCATCAGATAACGGCGAGCCTAATGACACACTGAGGTGGGCGCTAGGCGGTATGCTGTCGATGCTCCCAGAGTACATGGCTATCCTGTGCCCCAACGTGAATTCATATCGCCGTTTCAGTCCCGAGTTCTATGTGCCTAGCTCCCCAACCTGGGGGTTTGAAAACCGCACAACAGCACTGAGGATTCCGGCAGGCGAACCGGCTTCAACCCGTATTGAGCACCGGGTGGCGGGCACGGATGCCAACCCCTACCTTATGATGGCCGCACTTCTCGCCAGCATTCAATACGGCATTGAAAACCGAATTGAGCCGCCGGAAGCAATAGAAGGTAACGCCTATACCCAATCGCAACCCAGTCTGCCTAACAACCTTCGGGATGCCCTCAGGGAGTTGAAAACCTCCGAGACCATGGCATCTTCACTGGGGCGGGACTTTATCGATGTGTATGTCACCAGTAAGGAAAAAGAACTGGAAGAATTTGAGCGTACTATTTCACCGCTCGAATATGATTGGTACCTGCATACTGTTTAAGATGCTTATAAAAAGCCACACAAAAAAGGAGACCGGTCTCGGTCTCCTTTTCTCTATCCTGCTAGGTATCAGAAGTTTGCCGGTGTGGTTGCGCTGTAGAGCTTACACTCTTCGTCGAACGGATTGCGAAACCGGTGAGGACGGGTACTTTCGAAGTAGTAGCTGTCACCAGTGTCCAGAACCATGACATCTTCATCAACAGTAAGCTCAAGCCGGCCTGACACGACTATACCGGCTTCTTCACCTTCATGGCGCAGCATCTCTTCTCCGGAGTCAGAACCTGGGGCATAGGTTTCCAGCAAGACTGACATAGCCCGGTTTGGGTATTCCTTTCCCACCAGTTTCATCGATACTTCATTGGTACCGATATCCAGTAACTCTTCTTGTCGGTATACAACTGGAGTGCTCGCACTTTGAGTCAAATCGCTGGAAAAGAACTCCACCAATGACATCGGAATACCTGAAAGTACTTTTTTCAGTGAGCTGACAGAAGGGCTGACGCTGTTCTTTTCAATCATCGAAATAGTACTGTTTGTCACCCCGGCCCGTTTGGCCAATTCGCGCTGTGACAGTCCTCTTTGTTTCCTTACCGCTTTCAGGTTTGCACCGATATCCAATATCCCTGCCTCTCAGTCTATTTGTATTGTGTTGTCGATATTATATGTAACTGTAATAGATTTTGAACATTGAATTATGCATGCCAACACCAGATTAACAACTTTTTGTGACAAACATCTGTCCGGTGTAAATAATATCAATCATCATACCTGACTCATATGTTCTTTTCAGATTTACCCTACCTCCTCGCGGAGCATATGCTTATCTTCTTCCTTAAAACAGAATACCTGACGCCAGATCGGCCACAATTTGTGCATTTTATCCTTCACTTCACGATCTGAGACAGGCTATAGTTTGTAAATTATATTTAACATTCTGGAGGCATAAACATGGCAGTCACTCCGTTTGCCCAACCACATACACACTCTTACTATGCAGCTTCGATGCGCTACCGGATCGATCACCCTCCACTCGAAGAAAGCATTGAGGCTGATGTGTGTATTGTCGGTGGCGGGTTCAGTGGTGTTAACACTGCCATCGAACTGGCAAACCGAGGGTTTTCAGTGGTGTTACTGGAAGCCAACAAAATTGGCTGGGGAGCATCCGGACGCAATGGCGGCGAACTGATCCGTGGCATAGGACATGGCATTGAACAGTTCACCAAAGAGATCGGTGAGGAAGGTGTTGCCGCAATTAGCAAGATGGGCATCGAGGCAGTAGAGATCGTTAAAAACCGGGTCGCTGAACATAATATCGACTGCGATCTGGTGATGGGCTATTGCGACCTTGCCCTAAAGCCCGCCCATATCCGCGAACTTGAACAAGACTACGAGGGCCTGCGAGCTAGTGGTTACTCACATGAGATAAAAATGCTGGCAAAAGAGGATATGCCGTCAGTCATTGGCTCTGACCGCTATATCGGTGGCATGCTGGACATGGGAAGTGGGCACTTACATCCATTAAACCTGGTTTTGGGGGAAGCGGTAGCAGCGACAGAACTGGGGGTTCAAATCTATGAGAACACAGAGGCTCAGTCCATCATCAAGGGAAACAAGCCGGTGGTCAAAACAGCCAAGGGCCAGGTAACCTGCCAGTACCTTGTATTGGCAGGGAATGCGTACATCGGCCACAAGCTTGAATCCCATATTGGAGGAAAAGTCCTTCCTGCCGGCAGCTATGTCATCGCTACCGCACCGCTCGAAGACAAACTCGCCTCTTCTATCATTCCGAAAAACATGGCTTTTGCTGACCTGAGCATTGCGCTTGATTACTACCATCTCTCAGGCGATAACCGGTTGTTGTTTGGTGGGCTTTGTACGTACTCAGGAAAAGACCCAAGCGATATTACCGCGGCCCTGATGCCCAACATGGAAAGGGTTTTCCCTCAACTTAAAGGGGTTGAAGTCGATTTCGAGTGGGGAGGCATGATAGGTATCGGTGCGAACCGTCTTCCCCAGATAGGCAGGCTGCCCGATGCACCGAACATATTTTATGCCCAGGCCTATTCCGGCCACGGTGTGAATGCCACCCATATGGCGGCAAAGGTGATTGCAGAAGCCCTTACCGGCCAGGCAGAGCGCTTTGATGTCTTTGCCAAGGTAAAGCATATGACCTTCCCCGGCGGCCCTCTCCTTCGCTCCCCCTTGCTCGCTATCGGGATGGCGTATCACCGGATAAAAGAGGCCCTTCAGTAACAATGGTGAGAGTCGAGTGGTGAGTGGTGAGTGGTGAGTGGTGAGTGGTGAGATGAATGTATCTCTTAATTCCCTAACTCACTACTCATAGCTCTTAACTCACACTTTCTGCACGTAAAAATAAAAAAGCCTCTGCACTTTCAAGAGCAGAGGCTTTCAGAACTGTCACGAGTCAGTTAGACGATGCGGTTCTTGTTCCATTCTTCCGCTTTGGCTGCGCGGGCTTCACGCTTTTTACGGGCGTCGCATGGTTCAGGGCAATCACACTCTTTTTCGATACCAATTGAACCCAAGCCACCGCAACTGCCGCTGATGGATTTACGTTTGATGATGTAGCCAATAGACATACCCACAATCACCAGCATAAATACCGAAAATGTCACAAGAAATTCAGACATCATTTCACCTTAACGCTTGAGATAAGGCTTGAAGGCATCAGATGCAATTTCCTTAAAGCCATTATCAGTTTTAACAATCAGGAAAACCGGAATATTGTTACGGTTTGCTATTTCCAGGGCCTTTTCAGGTCCCAGTACAGTAAAGCCTGTCGCCAGTCCGTCCGCCGTCATACATGATTTATCCAGCACAGTAACCGACACCAGGCGATGGGTAATCGGACGTGCAGTCTTCGGATCTATAGTATGGGAGTAGCGAACACCATTTTCCTCGAAATAGTTGCGATAGTCACCTGATGTCGCAATAGACATGTCGCCAGGCTGGATGATTTCCTGCACACTGGCTTTTCCGGAAACTGGCTTTTCAATCGCAATTCGCCACTTCTGGCCTTCCGCGTTGTGTCCCTTGATATGCAGCTCACCGCCAATATCCACAAGATAGTTCTTTACACCCAGGCTTTCCAGGTAGTTCGCTACCACATCTACACCGTAGCCTTTGGCGATGGAAGACAGATCCACATACAGGCCAGGGATATCTTTAACCAGGCTGTTGCCTTCCACTTTGAGGTGCTGGATGCCGACATTGTTTCGGCGTGCCGCAATTTCCTCATCTGTCGGTACCTGGTCTGGACGCGCTTCTGGCCCAAAGCCCCACAGGTTGACCAGCGGGCCTACTGTTACATCGAGTGCACCATCAGTCAGACCGTTGATACGGATAGCTTCTTTCACCACAGTCGCAGTCGCTTCCGACACAGGGAAAGGTTCGTTGCTCTTGTGTTGGTTAAATTGGCTAAGCTCAGAGTTTTTACGGTAGGTGGACATCTGGTCATTCACCAGCTCCAGGCGCTTGTCTATCTCAGCCTGAAGAGCCTCCGCATCCGGTAAACCATCCTGCTTAACCAACTTAATGGAGTAATAGGTGCCCATGGTCGACCCTTTCAGGTGGATCTCTTCGGGCTGCTTGCTACACCCTGCCAGAACCATGGCAGCGGCAAAAAGCACAACGGCGTGCTTAAATGATTTTGCAAATAACAACATGGATTTCATGACTGCTCCGAAATTTGCTTCGGTTTCAATTTAATTGCATATCCCTGGGGGTTAACATGCAAAATGGCTGACCCGGGGGTCAGCCATTTTCTTGGAGATGACGGTAGGCTTAGCCCCCGAAGTCATCCAGCAGGATGTTTTCGTCTTCAACACCCAGATCTTTCAGCATGCCGATAACAGCAGCGTTCATCATCGGAGGACCACACATGTAGAATTCGCAGTCTTCCGGTGCTTCATGATCACGCAGGTAGTTTTCATAAAGCACGTTATGGATGAAGCCTGTGTAGCCGTCCCAGTTGTCTTCCGGCATCGGATCAGACAGGGCTACGTGCCACACGAAGTTATCATTCTCAGCTGCCAAATCGTCGAAATCTTCTACGTAGAACATTTCGCGCTTAGAACGGGCACCGTACCAGAATGACATCTTGCGCTTTGACTTCAGACGCTTGAGCTGGTCGAAGATATGTGAACGCATTGGAGCCATACCGGCACCACCGCCCACAAATACCATTTCTGCATCAGTGTCTTTCGCGAAGAACTCACCAAACGGACCAGAGATGGTCACCTTATCGCCCTCTTTCAGAGACCAGATGTAAGATGACATGATACCTGGTGGTACGTCTGGGTTATTTGGCGGCGGAGTTGCAATACGCACGTTCAGCATGATGATGCCAAACTCTTCCGGATAGTTCGCCATTGAGTATGCACGGATTGTCTCTTCTTTTACGATAGACTCGTAGCGGAACAGGTTAAACTTGTCCCAGTCGCCACGGTATTCTTCCGGTACATCGAACTCAGAGTACTTAACATGGTGCGCAGGCGCTTCGATCTGAATATAACCACCTGCACGGAAAGGTACTGACTCACCATCAGGGATCTGCAGCTTCAGCTCCTTGATGAAAGTTGCCTTGTTATCGTTAGAGATAACAGTACATTCCCATTTCTTAACACCAAACACTTCTTCAGGCAGCTCGATTTCCATGTCAGATTTAACGTTAACCTGACAGGCCAGACGCTCGCCTTCACGTGCTTCACGCTTGCTGATGTGATCAAGCTCAGTTGGCAGAATGTCACCGCCACCGGCTTTTACTTTCACACGGCACTGGCCACAAGAACCACCACCACCACAAGCTGATGATACGAAGATGCCGCTACCAGCCAGCGCGCCAAGCAGTTTACCACCTGCGGCTGTTTTGATTGCTTTGTCGGCATCACCATTGATTGAAATAGTGATATCACCTGATGGAACCAGCTTGGATTTGGCGAACAAAATCACCAGTACCAGTGCCAGTACAATCAGGGTAAACATCACCACGCCAAGAATAATGTCCATTGACTATCCCTTATATCGCGGTAAACCCGGTTTACAGTTGAACACCTGAGAAGGACATAAAGCCCAGGGCACACAGGCCGACGGTGATGAAAGTAATACCCAGGCCACGCAGACCAGGAGGTACATCAGAGTACTTCATCTTTTCACGGATACCTGCCAGAGCGACAATTGCCAGCATCCAGCCAATACCTGAACCAAAGCCGTATACCACTGACTCAGCGAAGTTATAGTCACGCTGAACCATGAATGAAACACCACCGAAAATCGCACAGTTCACTGTAATCAGTGGCAGGAAGATACCCAGTGCGTTGTAAAGTGGTGGGAAGAAACGGTCGAGGATCATTTCCAGGATCTGAACCAGAGCCGCGATAACACCGATGAAGGTGATAAAGTTAAGGAAGCTCAGGTCAACCCCTGGGGCCAGCGCACCGTCCTTCAGGATCAGGTTATAAACCAGGTTGTTTACAGGAACCGCAATGGTCAGTACTACGGTTACCGCAATACCCAGACCGAAAGAGGTTTTAACCTTCTTGGATACGGCCAGAAACGTACACATACCCAGGAAGAAAGACAGTGCCATGTTTTCGATGAAGATCGAACGCACCAGTAAGCTAATGTAATGTTCCATTGCGCTCTTACTCCTTAGCTTCTACTTGTTCTGGCTTGTAGATGCGGATAATCCAGATCATGAAACCGATCAGGAAGAACGCAGAAGGAGCCAGCAGCATCAGACCGTTAGGCTGGTACCAGCCACCTTCAGAAACCAGAGGCAGAACAGACATGCCGAACAGCTTGCCTGAACCCAGCAGTTCACGGAAGAATGCAACAGTAATCAGAACGAAGCCGTAGCCCAGACCGTTACCAATACCGTCGATGAATGATGGCAGTGGAGCAGACTTCATAGCGTATGCTTCAGCACGACCCATTACGATACAGTTGGTAATGATCAGGCCAACGAATACAGACAACTGCTTAGAGATGTCGTACAGGTAGGCTTTCAGAATCTGGTCAACCACGATTACCAGTGATGCAATGATCGCCATCTGAACGATGATACGTACACTGTTTGGAATGTGGTTACGAATAGCAGAAACAAACAGGTTCGAAAACGCTGTTACGAATACTACCGCCAGAGTCATAACGAATGCTGTTTCCAGCTTGGTCGTTACCGCCAGCGCTGAACACACACCCAGGATTTGCAGGGCAATTGGGTTGTTGTCCAGAACCGGGGAAAGAAGATTCTTCTTCAGTTCTTTAGTATCAGCCATTGTTCAGGGCTCCTTCACGAACCTTGGTCAGGAATGGGCCGAAGCCATTGTTACCCAGCCAGAAGTCGAAAGTGTGCTGTACGCCGTTACCGGTCAGGGTTGCACCAGACAGGCCGTCGATACCGTGGATATCTCCAGGTTGTGCGCCACCTTTCACGATGCGGATAGCTGGCTGACCTTTGTCATCAAACAACTTCTTACCAGCCCACTGTGCACGCCAGCGTGGGTTTTCAACTTCACCACCCAGTCCCGGAGTTTCACCTTGCTGGTAGTAAGTGATGCCACCAACGGTGTTACCGTCAGTTTCAACCGCTACAAATGCGTACATCATTGACCACAGGCCGTTACCGTGCATAGGCAGGATAACTTCGCTGGTCTGGCCCTTGTCGTTTTTAACCAGGTAAACCTTAGCCAGGTTTGCACGACGGATGATTTTCGCTACGTCCTGATCTGCAGACAGCTTGATGGACTCTGCTGGATCTTTAGCAGCAACACGCTGGTCATAAGCCTTAGCTTCGTCAACGGTACCAACAAAATCACCGGTAGAAAGGTCAACCAGACGCGGTTCGATGAACTGATCAAACGCTTCGTTGATTTGCTTCTTACCACCTTCAACAGTAATACCGGCTACTTGCAGGATGTTACGCTGAACATCCAGCTTGGCATTGTCCTGTTGCAGCGGACGCAAAGATACTGCAGCCAGTGATACAACCACTGAGCACACAAGGCTCAGGGCAATAACCACTGTCAGCGTCTTTTTAATACTATCGTTATTGCTTGCCATTGCGAGCCAGTCTCCGTTTGATGTTGCTTTCCACCACCAGGTTATCGAACAGCGGTGCAAACAGGTTCGCGAACAGGATTGCCAGCATCATGCCTTCTGGATAGGCAGGGTTCGCAACGCGGATCATTACCGCCATCGCACCAATCAGGATGCCGTACCACCATTTAGCTTTGTTGGTGAAAGACGCTGACACTGGGTCAGTTGCCATGAACACCATACCGAAAGCAAAACCACCCAGAACCAGGTGCCAGTGCCAAGGCATGCTAAACATTGGGTTAGTATCAGAACCAATGATGTTGAACAGCGTCGCAGAGGCAATCATACCGATCATTACACCGGCGATGATGCGCCATGAAGCGATACGCATGAACACGATCATTGCGCCACCCAGGATGATAGCCAGGGTAGAAACTTCACCAATTGAACCAGGCAGGTTACCAATGAAGGCATCCATCCAAGAGATAGTGTGACCGGTTGCACCGTTCATCAGTGCGCCCTGACCACCTGCAGCCCACTGGCTCAGAGGAGTCGCACCTGAGTAACCGTCTGCTGCAGTCCACACCAGGTCACCAGAGATTTGAGCCGGGTATGCAAAGAACAGGAACGCACGGCCTGCCAGTGCTGGGTTCAGGAAGTTACGGCCAGTGCCACCAAAGATTTCTTTAGCAACAACAACACCGAAAGTGATACCCAGGGCTGCCTGCCACAGTGGCAGTGTTGGCGGTACGATCAGTGCAAACAGGATAGAAGTAACAAAGAAACCTTCGTTAACTTCGTGCTTGCGGACCATACAGAACAGCACTTCCCAGAAACCACCAACAAGAAATACTGTTGCGTAGATTGGCAGGAAGTAAGTTGCGCCAAGCAGCATCTTGCTGCCCCAGCCTGCTTCAGCAGCAGTCATGGAGCCACCGAGCATCTCGGTCAACCAGTAGTGCCAGTTGCCTGCAACGTGTGTAGCCAGGGTTTCCGCGTTGTACATCTGAGCCAGAGCTTCGATAGCCTGGTTACCAGCGTTGTACATGCCCCAGAACATCGCTGGGAACACGGCAAACCACACCATAATCATGATGCGCTTGAGGTCTACTGCGTCACGGACGTGCGTAGTAGAACGGGTTACCAGACCCGGGGTGTAAAAGAGGGTCGCAGCTGCTTCGTACAGTGCAAACCACTTTTCATACTTCCCGCCTGGTTCGAAGTGCGGTTCAATCCGCTCAATGAAATTCTTCAGGCTCATGGATTACCCTTCCTTATCAATGGTGTCCAGACACTCACGGAGCATCGGGCCATAGTTGTACTTGCCAGGGCAAACAAATGTACATAGAGCCAGATCTTCTTCATCAAGCTCAAGTGCACCCAGACGAGCAGCACTGTCTGTGTCACCAGCACACAGGTCACGCAGCAACATAGTTGGCTCGATGTCCAGCGGCATTACTCTTTCATAGTTACCGATTGGCACCATTGCACGATCACTACCGTTGGTGGTAGTTGTCATGTTGAAAAGCTGGCCTTTGAAGAAAGTGCTCAGGAAGGAGCGGGTAACAGAGAACTTGTTTTTACCTGGGACAGCCCAGCCAAACAGTTCTTTTTCATAGCCTTCACGCAATGCACAAACCTGCATGTGGTAACGACCAAGATAGGCATGAGGGCCTTCTGCATTACAACCACACAGTACTGAACCGGAAACAACACGAACATCGCCAGGCATCAGTTCGTTATTTACCAATTCATCAGTGCTTGCACCCATTACAGTGCGAACCAAGCGAGGATTATTTACTGCTGGACCAGCCAGAGAAACAACACGCTCACTAGAGATTTCACCTGTAAGGAACAGCTTACCAATCGCGATAACATCCTGATAGTTCAGGTGCCAAACCACGTTATTGCTGCTCGCTGGACGCAAGAAGTGGATGTGTGTACCGACCAGACCCGCAGGGTGCTGACCTGAGAACACATGCTCTTCAACATTGCTCTGCTTGCTACGAGGCAGGCTTGCACCACTTTTACACACGAACACCTTGCCGTCAGTCAGGCGAGATACAACATCAAGGCCTGCGACAAACGCGTCCTGATTCTCATTGATGATGAGCTCAGGGTTAGCTGAAAGTGGGTTGGTGTCGATAGCAGTAACAAACAATGCAGCAGGTGTTGAATCAACAGCTGGTACTTTGCTGAATGGACGGGTACGCAGAGAAGTCCACAAACCTGATTTCACCAACTGGTCTACAACAACCTGGCGATCCAGGGAGCCCAGTTGAGCGGCTTCAAATTTGTCGAAAGTGATCTGCTCGTCACCTTCAACCTCAATCACTACAGACTGAAGTACACGCTTGGCACCACGGTTGATCTCAACGACCTTACCGCTGACTGGCGCAGTGAAAAGTACACCTGGGTTCTTCTTGTCTTCAAAAAGAACCTGACCTTTTTTCACTACATCGTCAACGCGAGCATGCATAGTTGGACGCATACCCACGTATTCTTCGCCAAGCAAGGCGACACGTTTGATGGCTGGGCCATCGCTGATAACTTGGGTTGGCTTACCCGCGATGGGGATATCCAGACCCTTTTTTATAGTAATCATACGCACTTGCACTTTATTAACGGAAAAAGAATTCAGTTATTGCGCGATTTTGACACGACTTTCCACTGTCCGGCCGGCAAATCCACAGCCAACCGTCGCAACATCCAAGAAACCAACATTTCACATTTATTAAATGTGGCTGGCTAACAAGCACGGGATTGTATCATCAAGGCAAGTTGTGATTCTATGGCTATCAACGTGATAAAGGCTGAATTTTCATGAATACGCGAGCCCTTATTCCGTCTAATTTTTAAGTTGGTCAAATAACCACCAGAATCGCGTTATTTTGCCAAGTTACATTCCCATTACGTCTATCAAAATCAACGAAAAGAATTTCATTAAGCCTTAACAAGTAACCGATGAGTCACCTGTTTTGAGCGAGAAAAATGATCACAAAATGTTAATCAAATGTCTCAACACCTGTTTATTGACCATTTTAGCAACAAGGATACGTCACCCCGCCGTCGCTCTAATCGTTCTTGGAACCACCGTGACAAGGCGGCGAAACCGGCGCCTGACCGTTAAGACCATTCCATTCACTCTCTGTATAGGTATGCATGGCCAGAGCATGAATATCATTTTGAAGTTCTTCGGACAGAACCTGATTTACTGCTCGGTGTCGGGTAAGAAGGCGTTGGTTATCGAAGGCACCACTTACGATAACAACTTTGAAGTGGCTTTCTGAGCCGGAAGGAACATTGTGCATGAAGCTTTCATTTACAACTTCCAGGTGGGCCGGTTTAAAGGCTTCCCGTAGCTTTTCTTCTATTTTTGTTTTAATCATCACCGATGACTTCCTCGCGTGATTTTCGATTTTGGGCTCAAAAATACACCAAATTAAGTTCTGACTAGCTAGTTTAGACCCTCACTACCAGTACCACCAGCGCCCTTTTTATGACGTAGATTGTATTTATCGACAAATTTGGGACAATATCCGACCTTGTCCCGGCCCCCACTCTTTAAATGAGAAACCATACTCATGAACAGTGCATTTTCCCTTCTGGGTGTTGAGTTCACTCTTAACCGATTTCCAATTCGCCAAAAAGAAACCTTCCAAGCCTGGGATGCCTCAGATGAGTATCTCATTGAACATGTTGAAACCTGTCTTCCGCCGAAGGGGTCAAGGATACTGATCCTCAATGACAATTTCGGAGCCCTGAGTTGTTGGTTTGCCAGCAAAGGGTATTCCGTCACCCTGGTTTCCGATTCTTTTATTGCCCATGAGGCCACCCGCCAGAACCTTTTGCAAAATGGGCTTGGGGAAATAGAACATGTTGACTGTCTTGCCCCGTTCCCAGAAGACAGTGCCCTGGTGCTATTACGCCTGCCGAAAAGCCAGCGCCTGTTAAGCTGGCAGCTATCAAAACTCTCAAAAGATTTACCGACGGGTATACCTGTCGTAGGTACTGCAAAAGCCCGGGACATCCACACCAGCACCTTGAAACTGGTGGAAGAATATCTGGCTCCCTGCACCACTTCCCTAGCGAAGAAAAAGTCCCGCCTGGTATTTTGCGAAACCGCTAAAAATGGAAGTAGCATTCCCGAAACCACATCTTTTTCGGTACCGGAATTTGGCATGACACTCCACAACCACGCGAGTGTCTTTGCTGGACAGAAACTGGATATTGCCGCTTACCTGATGCTTCCCCACATTCCCCAGGATGGAGCAATGAAGCACATTATTGACCTGGGCTGCGGCAATGGCGTCCTGGCTCTTCAGGCTGCCCGGCTTAACCCTCGGGCAAAAGTAACCTGCGTGGATGAGAGCCTCATGGCTGTTACCTCGGCAAAGCTCAATATGCAGGCAGACCTGGGCCCTGAAGTAAATGCAGACTGGCTAGCCAATGACTGCCTTACCGGTTTCGAGACAAACTCGGCTGACATGGTTCTTTGTAACCCCCCTTTCCACCAGCAGCACACAGTCACTGATCATATTGCATGGCAGATGTTCCGTGATGCAAAGCGCGTATTAAATAAAGGCGGGAAATTCTTGGTGATCGGCAACCGTCACCTTGGCTATCATGCTAAGTTAAAAAGGCTATTTGGCAGCAGTCGCGTTATCGCATCGAACGCCAAATTTGTTATCATCGAAGCATATAAGTAACCGGCACTTTTCAGTTAAAGGATGCTAACGACAATGAAAAAACTCATTATTACTTCTGCGCTGTTTTTACTTGCTGCCTGTTCAGCGCCCCAGCAGCCGACCATTAACCTTGACCTGAAACCGGTAACCACCTCATCCGTACCAGGACAGGGGAAAGCGGTTTCCTTAACCAGCCGCGATCTGCGAACTGCACAGTTTATTGCAGTGGTAGACAATGGCCGCCAACAGGTTCAGCCTCTGCAGGCCAGTCAGAACCTGCGTGTTGCTTTGGAAGAAGTCCTGTCTAACCAACTTCGTTCCCAAGGCTTTAACGTTACTGCGGGAGCAAAAGGCACCGTTCGCCTGGATATCCTGGATGCGTTGGTAAAAGTTGAGCACAGTGTGTTCTCGCACCACGTCACCAGCAACGTACAAATCCAGATCGTTGCTGAGTCTCCGAAGGGTAAATTTGTGAAACGCTACAATGGCAAGTCAATCACAGAAGGTGCAGGCAGTGCATCGGTTGAAGATATGGAAGCATCTATCAACAACCTGCTGAATTCTGTGCTGAAAGATGTCGCAGCAGATCAGGAGCTGTCTCTCTATATGGTGCAGAACTTCTAACCCTGAAAATGAAGTCAGCCATACCGGCAAAATCAAGGTGTGGCTGACAATTATATAAATATTCAAATACAAGTCCCAATTTACAACTTCCCTCCCTCCTTCTCTGCTACCCACACCTATACTTTGTCTTAAATACGAGTCATTTACTGACCAGATAAGATAACCATAAATCATTCAAAAAAATGAACCGGTTAACAATGGCTCACGGTCTGACGGCACGTCAAAATCATACTCGCCCTTGGGAGGAGGGGATTTACCATGTTGAGGCTAGTGGTAAACAATACGCTTTGTGACAAGAACAAAATCTCTGATTTTGTTGAGATCAAAGCACCTGAATTGGCGCAACACGCAATTTTTTTTCTTGATGGTGGCAGTTGGGATAACCTGAAAAAGATCTGTGCAACCCAGCTGATGGGCTGGTGGCGCCTTGAACCTGTTGATTCAACAGAGCCAGCCAATGACTATGAATCGGCGTATTGGCACCTGTTATTCGCAATAGAACGCCATTCGCTGGAAACCATCCTGGCAAGCCGGTTTTTCCAACACCAGATCCGTGAAGTCTCCGAATACTTGCTCGGAGATGGTGCACTACCACAGTTTGTACATGGTATTCGTCCCTGAAGCACGCTAGCATAACCGCATGAACTAGCAAAATTTTTGGGGACACATGTATGGCATGGGGTTGGAAGGAAACCTTTAAAAGCTATTTAGACCGACGCCTGATGTGGGTGTTTATGATGGGGTGTGCCAGCGGATTCCCGTGGGTGCTTATCGGATCAAACATGTCAGGATGGTTAAAGGATGCAGGACTAAGCCGGGCTGCAATAGGCTTTTTCGGCTCCATCTTCGTTGCCTACACATTTAACTTCCTTTGGGCTCCACTCGTAGACAGGGTAAAACTCCCGTTTCTCTATTCCCGGCTTGGCCAGCGCAGAAGCTGGATAATCTTCACTCAATTCATCATCCTAGCCTGTACCCTGGGTATAGCAACCACCAATCCGTCTATCAGTCTGGTGTTAACCTCTGCCTTGGCACTGGGGATCGCCATTGCCTCTGCAACCCAGGATATTGCGGTTGATGCTTTCCGTATAGACAGCTTCGGTGAAGACGAAGGCCACAAACTGCCGCAGGCTTCCGCTATGGCCGTCATCGGTTGGTGGACTGGTTATTCCCTGCCCGGCTATCTCGCCTTTATTAATGCAGACAGAATTGGCTGGAATGGTGTCTACCTTGGTATGGCGGGTATCGTCTGCCTGTTGATTGTCTTTACCTTATTGGTAAAAGAACCGGTGACCAACCGGGAAGCCCTGCAGGCAGACGCAAGTAAGCGGGTTAAAGGCTGGCTTGGTGAGGACTCGCAGGGCTTTAAAGTTTGGTTATTGGTGACCGTTGTTGAACCTTTTGTCGACTTCTTCCGCCGCAATGGCCTGAAAATTGGCATGACGGTCTTGCTGTTTGTTTTCCTGTTCAAAGTCGGCGAAGCCTTCCTGGGCCGGATGTCTATCGTTTTCTATAAAGAGGTTGGCTTTAGCAACGAGCAAATCGGTGAATATTCCAAACTGATTGGCTGGGGCTTTACCATCCTGTTTACACTGCTTGGCAGTGCCATCAACGTACGGTTTGGCGTAATCAAAGGGCTGCTGATTGGTGGTATCGCGATGGCGGGCAGCAACATGATGTTTGCGTGGATGGCCCAGGTTGGTCCTAACGAAAACCTGTTCCTCGCGACTATCATCGTTGATAACTTTACAACCGCGTTCTCTACCATTGCATTTGTATCCTTCCTGACCTTTATGACTGGCAGGGCGTTTTCCGCAACCCAGTATGCTCTGCTCGCATCACTGGGCAATGCGTCCAGAACGCTGTTGTCATCTTTCTCCGGCGCGATGGTTGACTGGCTGAACGGAGACTGGACTCTGTTCTTCATCATTACAACGCTGATGGTCGTTCCAAGCCTGATAATGCTGGTATTTTTGGGCAAACACTTTATAAAAATCACCAAGTCCTGATTTACAGTCTGTTACAAACCACCCCGGAATATTACCGGGGTGGTCAATTCGCACAAATTCCCCTTTTATACAGCCACTTGCATGGAACCGAGATCACATCCTCTCTTCCATAAATAAATTCTTTCAGTGCGCCAGATCACAATACGCAAAGGTTTGCGCAATCATTGCATTCCAAATTGTGACGCAAATCCATAGAATTCGCGGCGAATCCCAAGTTATCCGCAGTTCCCCGGCGGTTAATCAATTGAGAAAGCAATAGCAAGAGGTTACGAATGCGCAAATCTATCGTCGCTCTGAGTGTTCTGGCAGCAACTGCAGCCATCCCAGCCCAAGCTGAATACCTTTACGGTTTCGGTAACATGAGTGTGAACTACCTGGATTGGACCAAGGGCACTGAAACTCGTTCAGGCGGTTTCAAGGAAGATTTCGTATTCCTGGAACTGGAAGGTGGCGCTGGCTTTAACTGGGGCGAAATGTACGGCTTCATCGATCTGGAAAACATCCAGGATGGAGACAACCAGACCGCTACCACCACCAAAGGCTCTATCACTTACAAGCTGGGTCTGGGTGAAACCCGCCTATTTGCACAAACCTATTCAACCCAGAACACCGGTTTCCAGGCACGTAACAACGTACTGGGTCTTTCTTATGCATTCTCTGGCAATGGTTGGTCTTTCAACCCTTGGATTGGTGCACACCACACGACCACCAACGATTACAACGGTATGAACGGCGGTATGCTGGGCTGGTCTACTTCATACAGCTTCCATGCGTTTGGCGAGAGCTTTATGGTGAGTAACTGGCATGAGACTGAGTTTGGTCGCAATGCCGATTATGTGACTGTTATGAAGAAAGATGAAAAGACCAATGAAATGTTCGACGCCAACGGTGAAACCGATGACCTGTCCTACAATGGTGCTATCGCTTTCTGGTGGAATGCAACCGAGTCACTGACTACCGGTGTACAGTGGCGTTATGCTTTCAACAAGCTGGGCGGTGCCGGCAACTCAAACGCAGTAATCTATACCCTGAAGTACAACTTCTAATTTGCTGCAAAGATTGCAAACTATTCAAACAGGCACCTCCGGGTGCCTTTTTTAATATGTGAAAAACCCGTGCTATTCTGTTTCCCTGATTTATTGAAGGGTTATGTTGTGAATATCACTATTGTTGGCGCCGGAGCAATTGGTACCCTCTTTGGTATCAAACTGGCAAAAAGCGGTCACAGGGTGCATTTTCTTACCCGCCACCAAGAAAACCGGATTGAACGTTGCCTGAACGGGCTGGATCTGGTTGAGTTTGTATCCAATTCTGCAGACGAAGTCGCCCACGCAGATCTGGTCATTGTCACGACCAAGGCATTTCAGGTTTGCGGAGCGCTGAAACCCTGGCTTGAACACTTTCCTGTAAAGGCTGATATTCTGTTGTTGCACAACGGAATGGGGACCGCACATAAAATAGAAAGCTACACCAAGGCACACCGGCTTTTCCTGGGTACCACAACTCACGGTGCCATGCGCCTGACAAGCTCTGAATTTCGGCATGTAGGCCAGGGAGAAACGCGTATCGGCGCTTTCCACCCTGACATCAAAGAACCGGAATGGCTTTCTTCTGTCCATAAAGCTATCCCTTCAACCCAGTGGCACTCCGATATTCACCAGGCATTGTGGTTAAAACTTGCCGTAAACTGCATGATTAACCCTCTAAGCGCCATACACCAGTGCAAAAACGGCCAACTTCTGGATGACGGTTTTCAGGATACCTGGCAGCAAATGAGCAAAGAGATCTCTGCAGTCATGGTTGCTGAAGGCGTAGAGACTACACCGCAGGAAGTCCTTTTCATCACCCGGAAGGTAGCATTGGCTACCGCAGAAAATTATTCATCGATGAACCGCGATATCCACTATCATCGTCAGAGTGAAAATGCATTTATTACCGGTTATTTGCTCGACCGTGCAGATTACCATGGGCTCGATGTGCCTCAGAACCGGGCTCTATGGCAGCAAATAACCGAATTGGAGCAAGGCTATGAAAACACCTAAGGTACTGGTCTGCCTGGCAACAGGCACCGAAGAATTGGAAGCCGTAACCGTCATGGACATTATGGTTCGTGCTGGGTTTGAAATGGTGGCAGCCAGTTGTGACCCGGATGGGGAATTACTGCTTACCGGCTCGCGCGGCATTAAGCTGGTTGCCGACGTCCCATTGGTGAAGGTCGCCGATGAGGAGTTCGACTGCATTGTCCTGCCGGGTGGTGTCGATGGTGCAACGACTTTGGGTAACAGCGCACTGATCCAGGAAATGATTAGCCAACAGCAAAGTGATGACCACTACGTTGCCGCTATCTGTGCTGCGCCTGCACTGGTGCTGCAAAAGCATGATTTCTTCCCCAACGCCTACAAAACCTGTCACCCAGGCTTTATTGACGCGATTCCCGAGGCGCGCAGGAATTCAAGGCGAGTTGTCCACGACAAGGAGCATAAGCTCATTACCAGCCTTGGTCCCGGCAGCGCGTTGGAGTTTGCAGTAGAGATTGTCTATGCACTGGGAGGAAAGGAGAAAGCCTTGGAAGTGGTTCGTCCTATGACGACGATGCCAAGCCTCAATTACGAGTACAAATTTACTGAAGGCGATGCGTAACAAGCGTTGAACATACAAAAAACCCCGGCATTCAAACCGGGGTTGTTATCAATTAAATGGAAGGTTAAGGGCGGTAAACCTTCACATTTTCGAAACCGTTCTCTTTCAGGTACAGCGCCTGAAGGCGGCTCATTACACCACGCTCACAGTAGAGCAGGTAGGTTTTGCTCTGGTCAAGATCGCCGAACTTGGTTGAGAGTTTGAAGAAAGGAATATGGATTACTTCCACACCTTCCATTTCAAACGGCTTCTCATCTTCTTCTTCCGGCGCACGGATATCCAGAATAACCGCGCCATCAGCCGCAACATCAACCAATTCCACTTCCGGTGCTTTTTCACGGGTCACTGACCCGATTTCGCGGATATCCATAACCTTCGCATTCTCCACTACCTGGCGCAGCAGATCGAAGTTGAAGTTCTCTTCCTCTGCTTCCAGCTTCTCCTTCACCGCCTTCACAGTTGGTTTCTTGGAGATAACGCCGCAGTACTCAGGCATCGTTTTGGCGAAATCTTCCGTACCAATGTGACGGGCCAGCCTGATGATGTCTTCCTTGTCCCAGGTAATCAGCGGGCGCAGAATCAGGGTATCGGTCACACCGTCAATCTGACGCAGGTTAGTCAGGGTCTGGCTGGACACTTGCCCCAGAGCCTCACCGGTTACCAGTGCCTGGATACCGAAACGATCCGCAGCCATTGAAGCGGCACGCATGAACATACGCTTCAGGATAACACCCATCTGGCCATCATCAATTTTCTCCAGAATTTCAGCCACTACCGGCTCAAAATCAATGGAGATAAATTTCACCTTAGCGGAGGAACCGAACTTATTCCACAGGTAATAAGCGGTTTGCTGCACGCCGATTTCATGTGCTGCACCACCGAGGTTAAAGAAGCAGTAATGCACCTTGCTGCCGCGCTTGATATGCAAGTAGCTGGAAACACCTGAATCAAAACCGCCAGAAATCAGGCTCAGCACGTCTTCCTGAGTCCCCAGAGGGAAGCCGCCAAGACCTTCAAACCGGTTGATAATCAGGTTGAGGTTTTCTTTGTCCACCTCAAGGAGCACTGTCACGTCCGGGTTCTTCAACTGGACACGGGCAGACTCAACCGCCTGGTTCAGGCCACCGCCAACATAGCGTTCAACATCGATAGAGGTAAATTCGTGGTTACCACGACGCTTTGCACGGACACAGAAAGTCTTGCCTTCGATGTGTTCACGGGCATTTTCCAGCGTCATTTCATAAATATGGTGCAGGTCATTGAACGGGTGCTGTTCCACTTCCAGCACATGGTGGATCCCCGGCGTGTTCACCAGAACTTCCAGTACAACGTCACGCAGCGCATTGTCGCGTGGTGCCACTTCAATGTGGTCACGGCGGTTAAACACAGCAACACGATCCGTTTTCTTGGAGAGAATATTGCGAATATTGCTTTCGAGAATCTTGGTAAAACGCTTGCGAACAGATTCGCTCTTTACCATGACTTCCGGGTGAATTTTTACAATGAATTTCATAACTCGTTACGCCAGGGACCACAACAAAGGTGCGGATTATATACCCAAACGACCCTAAGATGCAGGTTTCAGCGTGAATTGATTGGTGACATACCTAAACGTAACCATAGACCAAAACGAGAACCGGATCCCCCTGAATAAGGAGATCCAGTTGAAAGGAGTTTATTGCTCGGTCGCTGATGCTCCCTCGGCGGAGATTTCATCGGAATATGCCGGTTTACCCTGCATAATCGCGATATCTACCCGTCGGTTTGCTGACCGGTTCGCTGGGGTGTCATTGGCAAAACGTGGCTCTGTATCTGCCAGGCCTTCCACGCGCAAGCGCATATGGTCAAACCCCCTGACCTTCTCCATCTCTTCTGCCACAGACACTGCGCGCTGGGACGAAAGATCCCAGTTTGAGCGGTAAAGTTCAGACTCTAGGGGTTGATCGTCAGTGTGGCCGGAGACCCGGACAATACCCGGGACATCTTTTACCAAATCGGCAATCTGTCGGATAAGAGGCCGGAATTTAGGCTGGAGGAATGCAGAGCCCGCCGGGAATGCCCCGTTTTCCTTAATGCGGATAACCAATTGCTGGCCAAGGTTTTCAACCTCGATGGCACCTTCTTCGATTTCACGCTCGAGAGCCTGTGTCACTGTCTGTTCCAGTTCAGCCATCGCCTGGCTTTCGTCTTGCTGGTCATTTTGGGCGGTTGCCGTGGAGTTCTTGCCCCCGCTCAAATCGCCGGAATCACGCTGGTTACCACCGGCACGATCAGAATCCCCTTCCTGGAACTCAAGGGTATTCTGAGTCATATCGATAGTTTGTTGCATAATCACTTCGATAGGGGTCGGTTCCGGGCGTCCGGGCCGGAATTCCTGTGCGATGATACTGGTGCCCTTCGGGATATCCTTAACCTCAAGGAGATTCTGGACACCGAATGCAAATTTCATCGAACCAGCGATCTGCTTGAACTTCAGTACATCCATTTCCGAAAACGAAAGCAGAAGTACGAAAAAGCACATCAGCAGTGACATCAGGTCAGCGAATGTACCCATCCATGCCGGTAGCCCAGGGGGGGGACATTTGCATTCTTCTTCCATCTTCCCTCCTTACTCTGCCTCGTCGAGTTTGCGTTTCTTCTCGTTGAGGTAGTTCTTGAGGTAACCATCGATTACACGAGGGTTCTGTCCATTCTGAATAGCGAGCAAACCGTCCAGGATCAGGCGACGGTTCATTTTTTCCTGGTCTTTACGGAGCGCGAGTTTGTCCGCAATAGGGATTGCAATCATGTTGGCAATAATTGCACCGTAAAGTGTGGTCAACAATGCAACCGCCATCGCCGGGCCGATTGCCTTCGGGTCATCCATGTTGGAAAGCATCGCAACCAGACCAACCAGCGTACCGATCATGCCCATCGCCGGTGCAACGTCACCGAGGTTGCTGAAAATACCGATCCCCATGTCATGACGTTCTTCAGTCAGTGAAATGTCCTTTTGCAACGTCATGTTCACAACATCCGCATCATGCCCGTCAACCAGCATATCCACGCCCTTTTTCATGAAAGAGTTGGTGACTTCCATCTCTTCCAGGGCCAGGAAACCGCCTTTACGGGCTGCGTCTGCCATCTCAACAATTTTAGCAATAAGATCTTCAGGGTCATCCGCCTTAAACATAAAGGCTTTACCCGCAATTTTTGCCGCTCCGAGAAACTGACCCAAGGTGTATTTCATCAAAACAACAAACAGGCCACCACCGATTACAATCAACGCTGACGGAGCATCTGCGAACATGCTGAGGGTTCCCCCCAACAGCATCGCCATCACAACGAAAGCAAAAGACCCGATAAGGCCAATTAGCGTAGCCAGATCCACTGCACACTCCCCAAAGGTTTTTTATCTTATTCACGAGAATTCTAACCTATGTGTTTGGTATCGGCAGCACGCTCCCTTAATTTAGTGTTAATCAAGTTCAAATTCTTTGCATAAAGCGCACGAAACTCGATTTTCATCTCCTTTTCAGGCGGTTGAAACACACCATTTCCCCAAACAATTTTTCAGGGTGACGGAAAAAGTAGCATCCGGTTGTGAAAACTCTGATTCAGGCACAGAAATTAGGCCTCATGTTTGACCCAACCAGAGTGCTGAGTTAACTTTTGCGCACTAAACGCAATGGTTATGATCATGGCAGCACAGAAGAAACCCGAAAATATGAGCTTTGAGGAAACCCTCGGAGAGCTTGACACCCTCGTTGACCAACTGGAGAAAGGTGAACTTTCCCTGGAAGACGCCCTGAAGAAATTTGAACGGGGTATTTCTCTGGTCCGCGAAGGCCAACAGCGCCTGACCCAGGCACAGCAACGTGTCGACATTCTGATGACACAAAGTGATGATGACCCGCTGACCCCATTCGAAGCCGATATCGATGAGTAACCAAACCCTGTCAGACTGGCTCAAGCACTTTCAGAACCGCAGTAACGAAAACCTCGCCCACTGGTTGGATACCTATGCTCACCAGGGTCTGGATCTGGTTAAAGCCATGCGTCACGGCTTGCTGCTCGGCGGTAAGCGTGCACGTCCGTTCCTGTCGTATTCGACGGGTACACTGTTCGGCGCGAATGAAGGTGACATTGATACCGTAGCGGTCGCCGTGGAATGTATCCATGCATACTCCCTGATCCATGATGACCTGCCTGCGATGGATGACGATGCGCTTCGCCGAGGCCAGCCGACCTGCCATATTGCTTTTGATGAAGCGACGGCAGTTCTTGCCGGTGACGCCCTTCAGACACTCGCATTTACTGTACTGGCAACGGGCCCGCTCAGTGACAAGGCCGAACCATACCGGGTACAGATGATTGCAGAGCTTGCGCAATCTTCCGGTGCAGCCGGCATGTGTCTCGGCCAGGCCCTGGATCTGGAAGCTGAAGGCAAACATGTTGGGCTGGAAGCACTACAGCAAATCCATGTAAACAAAACCGGGGCGCTTATCCGCTGCGCCGTCCGCCTGGGCGCGATGGCTGCCGGTAAGACAGGTGTCCAGTATTTAAAACAGCTCGACCAATATGCCGATGCTGTGGGCCTCGCATTCCAGGTTCAGGACGACATTCTCGATATTACCGGGGATACTGAGACACTGGGGAAACCACAAGGTTCTGATCTGCAAGCGGACAAGAGTACGTACCCTTCGTTGTTGGGACTTGAAGGTGCGATCGAAAAAACCCGTGAACTCAATCAAGAAGCACTACACGCCCTGCGTGCGATCCCCTACAATACCGAAAAACTGGAAGCGTTCGCTCAATATGTGATCGAGCGAAAAAGCTAAAAGCGAGCAGAGCGTCAAATTTCTATGACCCTAGATATTTCTAAGTACCCGACACTGGCACTGGCCGATACCCCGGAAGAGCTTCGCACCCTTCCTCGGGAGGTATTGCCACAGCTTTGTGATGAGTTGCGTACTTACTTGCTGAAATCAGTCAGCCACTCCAGCGGCCATTTTGCCTCTGGCCTGGGCGCGGTCGAGCTGACCGTTGCCCTGCACTATGTCTATAACACGCCGTTTGATCATATTATCTGGGATGTCGGCCACCAGGCGTATCCCCACAAGATCCTCACCGGGCGTCGTGACCAGCTTCCGACAATCCGCCAGAAAGGTGGCCTGCACCCTTTCCCATGGCGTGAAGAAAGTGAATACGACGTACTTTCTGTCGGACACTCTTCTACCTCTATCAGCGCCGGCCTTGGCCTTGCCATTGCTGAAGCAAAACGCGGTGACAACCGCAAGGTAGCCTGTGTAATCGGTGATGGTGCCATTACCGCCGGCATGGCGTTTGAGGCAATGAACCACGCCGGAGACGTCCACCCGGATATGCTGGTGATCCTCAACGACAACGAAATGTCGATTTCAGAGAATGTTGGCGCCCTGAATAACCACCTGGCCCGCCTGCTTTCAGGAAATTTCTACACCAGCATCCGTGAAGGTGGCAAGAAAGTGCTGTCCGGCGCACCGCCGATTAAAGAGCTGGTTCGCCGCGCCGAAGAACACTTAAAAGGTATGGTTGCACCGGGTACCCTGTTTGAGGAGCTCGGCTTTAACTACATTGGCCCGGTAGACGGACACGATGTGGAAGAGCTGGTAAAAACGCTCAAGAACATGCGCAACCTTAAAGGCCCGCAGTTCCTGCATATCGTTACCCGCAAAGGCAAGGGCTATGAACCGGCGGAAAAAGACCCTATCGGTTACCATGCTGTCCCTAAGTTCGATCTGAGTATCGACACGCTGCCAAAGAGCTCAGCGACCAAGCCAACCTTTTCTAAAATTTTCGGCGATTGGTTGTGCGACATGGCAGAGAAGGACGATAAGCTGATGGCTATCACGCCTGCCATGCGTGAAGGTTCCGGCATGGTGCGTTTCTCCAAAGAGCACCCGGATCAGTATTTTGATGTCGCCATTGCCGAGCAGCATGCTGTCACGCTCGCATCGGGCATGGCCATTGGGGGCTACAAGCCTGTCGTTGCCATCTATTCAACCTTCCTGCAGCGCGCCTATGACCAATTGATCCATGACGTTGCGATCATGAACCTGCCGGTGATGTTTGCCATTGACCGTGGTGGCATCGTAGGGGCTGACGGCCAGACCCACCAGGGTGCCTTTGATATCAGTTACCTGCGCTGCATTCCGAATATGGTGGTTATGACCCCGAGCGATGAAAATGAATGCCGCCAGATGCTGTATACCGGCCATATGTTCGAAGGCCCGACAGCTGTACGTTACCCCCGTGGCAGCGCCTGCGGTGCGGAAATCGAGCAGGAAATGACAGCATTGCCAATTGGTAAAGGGGTAATGCGCCGACAGGGCGAGAAAGTGGCCATCCTGAACTTCGGCACGTTGCTGCCGGGTGCGCTGGAAGCCGCTGACACACTCAATGCCACTGTAGCGGATATGCGGTTTGCCAAGCCTCTGGATGAAGAGCTGGTTGCTGAATTGGCCAAAACACACGATGTTCTGGTAACGCTTGAGGAAAACGCCATCGCTGGTGGTGCCGGTTCCGGTGTGATTGAATACCTGATGAAAAACCGCCTTTGCAAGCCGGTACTCCAGTTGGGCCTGCCGGATTACTTTGTCCACCAGGGAACCCAAGCGGAGATCCACGAAGAGCTTGAGCTGGATGGAAAAGGAATTGAAGCGCAAATTCGCCGCTATCTGGCAGATTAATCGTAGTTTTCCCGCCAAAAAATACCCCGTATAAAACGGGGTATTTTTTTGTCGTTTTAACGGCGTTATTTTGTCTTCGCGATGGTTCCCGCTATGGATGTTGTCAACTGCTCCACACCCTTCGACAAGGCAGAAACAAGCGCCTGGTAGCCACTTTCATCAAGCGGGATCTGGTAGGAGAACTCACGGACGTATTTCAGCTCTCCGTTACCATCCAGCACCATCCATTCCCCGGAAACGTCTGCATTTCCGTTGTAATCCCCATTGAATGCACTGATTTTCACCTGAAGGCTTGGCAAGCTCTGTGTCGCCATAGCCGGGGTAAGCTCTACCGGCCAGTACGCTTTCTGGTCTGCACGAAGATCCCGGGTGATCCGGCGGGTAAGCTGGTTGGCAATGCTTTCACCCCAGAGGTTTTGCTGGGCGATCACAATTTCTGAATCAGACACTTTGTAGACCAGTCCGGTACCGGCAAGGTAGTCAGCCATTTCCACCGGCTGAACTATCAGCAAAGGTTGGCCATTACGGGTAACCACCTGGCCTTGTGTTGCCGGGGTCGGCAACACAAAGGTATTAACAGTCGATTCACTGCCTGTCGTACTGCAGCCGGCCAGGGCGAGTACAGCCAGCAAAGCTGAAAGGGTTTTCTTCATCAGTTCTTTCCTTTAGCCGGTACTGGATCTTCACGCTTGGTATCACCGAAGATCAGAGCATTTGGCTTTTCATTAATCTGGCGCAGTACAGGTTTCAGCTCTGCCATCACATCGTTCATGTTTGCCAGTGCTTTCTCCAGGTCACGGTACGCCTGAGCATCTGGACTGAAGCCCTGTAGGGTATCCTGAATCTGCTGAAGGCTTTCGCGCACCTCACCCGGGATCTGTTGGGTATCTTTTTGCTTCAGCAATTTATCCAGGTTCCTGCCGACTTGGTTAAACGTCTTCAACGTTTGCTCTGTTGATTTGAGCGTACCGTCCATCGAAGCCAGCATGTTCTCCACCGGCAATGAATTAACCTTGTTGAGAATACTGCTCACCTGACGCTGAATTTGGGCAAACCCACCTGCTTTTGTCGGGAACACATCATATCCACGGTAATCGGTGACGTAATCCTGCTTTCGTTCATCCGGGTAAAAATCCGTATCAATGTAGAGTGCACCCGTCAGCAAGTTACCGGTTTTCAATGTTGCACGGAGCCCTTTCTTAAATTCCCGGGCAAAGTTTTCCTGCAGTTCCTTTGGTTTCATTGTCAGGGACGGATCAAAGAATCGGTCCGTTTCGATATGAACCAGTACCGGAATGCTGTCAGAAGAGAAGCCATTGACTCTGTTCGACAGGTGGAGCGGCACCTTTTCTACGGTACCAATACGGATGCCCCGGTACTCAACAGGCGCGCCCGGATTCAGTCCTCGAACCGACTCACTGAACAACATGGCGTATTCAAGGTAGTTTTCATACATCTGCTCACGCACCTGCTTCATGGTATCGAACAGCTTGAATGAGGCCATTTGCTGGGTAACCGGCGTTCCCTGGGGCGAACCGGAAGGTACGGTAAAACTTACCCCGCCGGTAAGCAGAGATTCCAGCGAGCCGATATCTACATTAAATCCCTGGGCATTCAACTGTAAATCAACACCGGAGGTCATCCAGAACCTTGAACGGGTCCGGACAAGGGCATCGTATGGCTGGAAGACAAAGAGCTGATAAACCGCCTTTCGCTTGGAGATATCAAAACTCACCTTTTCAACCCGCCCAACGGTATACCCCTCGTAAAGCACAGGGTCACCGACTGACAACTTTCCAGCTTCGCTTGAAGTAAGCAAAACCCGGAGGCCTTTGGCGTCAGGCGGCGCTACCGGCGGAACCTCCAGCATTGCATAGGAGTCCTGCTCTTCCTTCGCCTTTCCCGGCCTCAGTTCGATATACGCACCGGAAAGCAAGGTATCCAAGCCGGAAACCCCATCCTTGCCAATACGGGGTTTCACTACCCAGAACAGCGTATCCTTTCGCAGCAAGCCGGCGGCAGACTTGTCTATCTTGGCCTTGAGGATAATGGAGTTATAGTCTTCGCTCAGGGAAACCTTTGTGACGACCCCCACTTTGACACTTCGCGCCTTAATTTCTGTCTTGCCTGCCTCGATACCTTCAGCCGTCTGGACGGTAAGGGTGATTTCTGTCCCCTGGTTGCTGACATATTGGTACAGCATCCAGATTCCCACTGTCAGTGATATCAGGGGAATAATCCAAACAGCGGAAAACTTTTTAGTGGTTCTCACGTCTGCGGTAATTTTTGTGGTTTCATTCATGTTCCGCTTTTCCAACTAAACCGGACTCCATTGAAGTACGGGAATTGCTCTCTGGTTGTACTTTACCTTGTGATCCGTCAAAAGAACCCCAAAACACACGTGGGTCAAATACCAAAGCGGAACAGATAGTTAATACGACAACCAGAGCAAAATACAGCGCAGCAGGCCCAGGGGTAATGGACATCAAACCTTTCAGTTGGACCAGCGCCGTTAATATAGCCACAACAAAGACGTCTATCATCGACCAACGCCCAATGATTTCAGTCACCCGGTAATATTTCAGCCTGACAACTGACTCTCCGTCTTCTGACACCCTTCCCCGTTTCGCAGAAACGAACAACCAGGTCAATATCAACATTTTTGTCAGGGGGACGAAGATACTTGCGATAAAAATAACCATTGCAATGGGATATGAGCCCATATTCCACAGCATGATTACGCCATCCATGATCGTGGACACCTCCGTGGAGCCAAGGCTTGATGTATACATCATCGGATACAGGTTTGCCGGGATATAGAAAATGAATGCTGCAATCAGGAAGGCCCAGGCCCACTGCAAACTTCTCTCCGGCTCATAAGGCTGCAGCATGCTTCCGCAGCGCACACAGTTGCCGGGAACTTCACCTACAACCGGGTTTATTTGCTCGCAAAGCCCGCAGGCGACATGATTGCCGGACAGGTGTGTGTCTCCAGACTTCACACCATTTACCGGGTAGGACGGGAAAAGATGTTCCCACAGCCACTCTTTGTCTGCATTGCGCATACATTTGATCACCAGGACCGTGTAGGCACAAAACGCCCAAAAGGAATGTCCCATCCCCACATCAGCCAGCGATGCAATCTTCACCAGGCTGACAAGCACGCCCACAAGGAACACATCCACCAAAAGCCAGGTTTCTATCCGGAAAACCAACCGGCACAACTGCTTTATCAGGCCGGGATGCCTGATGGGTTTCGCCTTCCGTCTGTGTTTTTCGGCAACATGAAAGAGATACATCAGGGTAAGAATGTAGAGCGCCGGCAGGACAATAATCGTAATCAGCAACAGCACTGCCAGGGTGTTATTCCCGAAGTAGTGGAATACCTTCACCGCATACATCAGGGTAATTTCGTGCTTGATACCCTGTACGCTGAAGGACATAAACGGAAACACTGTACTGAGCAACAGCATCACGAGGCTGGAAATACCATACGCCATCATCGTCGCATGCGGGAATTCAATACGACGGACCAGTGTATGTCCACACCGGGAGCAACTGGCACTCTGCCCACCCCGCATTGGCGGTATTTCGGAAACGAGCCCGCACTCTTCACAAGCTATCAATGTACTTTCAGGCTCTTTTACGGACATGTTTACAACTGTTTGTGAGTGGCTTGATGGCCAACAAAATAGGTAGAAAACCAAGGGTAGCAGTGAACGGCAACAGCATCATCAGATTGGGAAAGTGTCACTGACGGTTCTTCAAAAATTGAATGCCCCCCTGATTTAGGAGAACCACATGATGCAAAAGTACAGAATAAAAGACCATAAAAATATCAAAACAAAGATAAATGGAATCTATGAATTGCCTTGGCATCATTAACTTACCGGGAAATACAGGCAGGAATTCTTTCACCAACCGGCTGAAGGCCCTTATTCAAAGGGCCTTATTCAAAGGGCCTTGGGTGCCTTATTTACCACCAGCCAAACCAGTGGGAGAGCAGAAACATGGTCATGGCTGACATCACACCGGCCACAATGTCATCCAGCATAATGCCGAACCCACCGTGGACATGCTGATCGAACCATTTGATGGGCCAGGGCTTAATCATGTCAAATGCACGGAATACCACAAAGCCCGCCAGGACACTTTGCCAGGAAACCACTGAAACGACACCCATGGTGATCCAAAAGCCCACAAACTCATCCCAGACAATGCTGCCATGATCGTGGACTTCCATATCAGACGAGGTTTTCCCACAAAGATAAATACCCACCATGGACGCAATTGCCACAATGCCCCAGTAGGCCGTTGCAGGCAACTGAGTCATCAGCAAATAGAAGGGGACGGCTGCCAGCGTTCCCATGGTTCCTGGTACGACGGCGGAAAGGCCGCTGCCAAACCCGGTAGCCAGCAGGTGGACCGGATTTGCCATACTCAATTTGTCGGTTGGTTTACTCACTTGTCGCTCCGAAAATGATCATAACCGGCCAAATCCCATTGTACTTCCCGGTTCCCCTGCATCACTTTGAGGCCGCTGCCGGGGCGGATTTGACCGATACAGGTGGCACTCACTCCGCTATGGGTCAATGCGCTTTGGACTGCACCTTTGTTCTGCTCTGAAACCGTAAAGCAAAGCTCATATTCCTCGCCGCTAGTCAGTGCAATACGTCTTGCCTCATCAACGTTTGCATAACAGGACAGGAATTCTGCAGACATAGGAAGAAGCTCGGCATCCACCACGGCAGAAACACCGCTTCGGTTCAGGATATGGCCAAGATCTGATACCAGGCCGTCTGAGATATCCACGCACGCAGAGGCAATCGACCTCAGGGACTGCCCGGCAAGCACCCTGGGGGTGCGCTTGTAATGACGCTTACACAGTACATCTGCCATCCCCAGTGTCGCATTTTTGCCGCCAAGGATGGCATCCAGCCCCGCAGCACTGTCACCAAGGTTTCCGGTTACATATACCCAATCACCGATGGATGCCCCGCCCCGGGTCAATGCGGTACCCGCGGGTACCACGCCTTGTGCTGTGATCGTAATGGACAGCACGTCGCCCTTCGTCGTGTCGCCACCGATAAGCTGGACATTGAAGTATTCAGCCAGTTTGAAAAAGCCGTCGCAGAACGCTTTCACCCAGGCTTCATCCGGCTCGGGCAGGGTCAGGGCAAGGGAAACCCAGGCAGGTGTCGCCCCCATTGCCGCCAGATCGCTGAGGTTGGCAGCCAGCGCCTTATGCGCGACGAGCTCAGCGGGTGCACAAGCGAGAAAATGGGTCCCGGCAACAAGCGTATCCGTTGTTACCGCCAGTTGATTGCCTTCCGGCACAGTCAGGATTGCGCAGTCGTCACCGATGGGGACATTGACGTCCCGGCGTGAAACGTTTTGCGTTTGGAAGTAGCGCGAAATCAGATCGAATTCACCGCAGGCCATTGCAGTTACCGTTGTTTGTGTTTTTTAGAATAGTTAGAAAAAAGGCCAGCAATGCTGGCCTTTTCAGGATATTACTTTCGAAGAGCTGGAACCAGCTTATCAAGTACACCGTTCACGAACTTGTGGCTGTCTTCAGCGCCGAAACGCTTGGCCAGCTCGATAGCTTCGTTAATGATGACTTTATGAGGTACGTCTTCGCGCTTCATCATTTCATACACAGACAGGCGCAGCAGTGCGTGTTCCATTTCATCCAGGTCCTGCAGGGGACGTGAAAGATATGGGCGCATTTTTGCATCCAGCTCTGCGTGATGAAGGGTCACGCCAGTCAGCAAATCGCGGAAGTAATCCACGTCGGTCTCCGGCGCACGCAGCGACGGCTCATCGCCCTGGAACGCTTCTTCTTCATAGCGTCCTGCGCTCAGGAATTGTTGCTCAATGTTGGCAACGTTTTCCTGAGAAATCTGCCAAGAGTAAATGGCTTGCAACGCAAACTGACGGGCATTACGACGTGCGGATGGTTTCACTCTACCCCCTGTTAGGAATCGATCTGGGACAGTACATTAACCATTTCAAGCGCGCTGAGTGCAGCCTCTGCCCCTTTATTACCCGCCTTGGTACCCGCGCGTTCGATGGCTTGTTCAATGGTATCAACAGTCAGGACACCGAAAGCTACCGGTGTATCAAATTCCAGCGCGACCTGTGCAAGGCCTTTATTACATTCACCGGCAACATATTCAAAGTGTGGTGTGCCACCGCGAATCACAGAACCCAATGCAACAATCGCATCGTAACGGTCTGATTTGGCAACACGCTTTGCCACCAGTGGCAACTCGTAAGCGCCTGGGACACGAATAACGGTGATGTTCTCTTCGCTGACTTGCCCCATGCGCTTGAGTGCATCAACTGCACCTTCCAACAGGCTTTCGTTAATAAAGCTGTTAAAACGGGAGATAACAATAGCAATCTGAGCATTTGGTGCGGCGATAGCGCCTTCAATAACCTTCATGGGCCTTCCTGTTGAGTATTCTAATCCGGTTAGAAAAACCGCGGGATTCTAGCACAGTTCAGGTGAAAGTCACCAGCCAGTATCCCGCATGATTTATGGCAGGAGGGTTCACTACCTGCCTAACTGTATTAAATATCTGTCTTTTAACCTGTGAATTGTTATTCGCAGACGTATTCGACAACCTTCAGGCCGAAGCCGGAAAGTGCGTGATAACGCTTGTTGCTGGATGAAAGCAGCTTCATTTCCCCAACACCCAGATCCGCCAGGATCTGAGAGCCCACGCCGACCCGGCGGGATGTACCCTGCCATTTTGCCTTGCGGGGTTCCTGTCCGGCGTCCTCGGCTTCAAAGAGTTTCACTTTTTGGATAAGGGAGTCAGTTGTCTCTTCACGCCCCAGGATGACCAACACACCACCCTCATCACTGATTCGCTCCATTGCCTGCTGCAAGGACCAACTTCTGTCAGCGGAGCGGTTGGAGTGGAGGACATCGGTGAAGGTATCCTGCAGGTGGACACGCACCAGCACCGGCTTGTCAGCCACCTCACCTTTTTTCAGGGCATAGTGGATCTGGTTGTCAATGGTGTCACGGTAAGTGACCAGCTCGAATTCACCGTACTCGGTAGGCAAGCGGCATTCTGCAACGCGCTCTACCGTGGTTTCGTTCTCGTTGCGGTATTCGATGAGATCGGCAATGGTACCTAACTTGAGACCGTGCTTCTCTGCAAAAATCTCCAGATCCGGACGGCGTGCCATGGTGCCGTCATCATTAAGGATTTCTACAATCACACCAGCTGGTTCAAAACCGCCAAGACGGGCAAGGTCACAGCCGGCTTCAGTGTGCCCGGCTCGAGTCAGTACACCGCCGTCCTGCGCCATCAACGGGAAGATATGCCCCGGCTGAACCAGGTCTGCCGCTTTGGCATCTTTCGCAACGGCAGCCTGCACAGTGCGGGCACGGTCAGCAGCGGAGATACCCGTGGTAACACCTTCTGCCGCTTCAATGGATACGGTGAAATTAGTGGTGAACTGGGCATTGTTGTCCGACACCATCAAAGGAAGGCCGAGGGTTCGGCAGCGGTCTTTGGTCATGGTGAGGCAAATCAGGCCGCGGCCATATGTCGCCATAAAATTGATCGCTTCCGGGGTAATCGCTTCGGCGGCAATAATCAGGTCGCCTTCGTTCTCGCGATCTTCGTCATCCATCAGGATAACCATTTTACCCTGACGGATATCGTCGATAATTTCCTTTGCGCTACTCAGTGCCATACAACAAGTCCTTCACTCACGAAATCGAATTATTTTAAGAAGCCGGCTTTAGCCAGCGTTGCCATAGAGAGGCCTGAACCGGCAGGCTCTGCGGCTTTATCCCCCATCATCAGCCGCTCCAGGTACCGGGCAATCACGTCCACCTCCAGGTTAACCTTTCGGCCAGGCTGGAAGCGATCCATGGTTGTTTCTGAGGCAGTGTGAGGAACAATGGTCAGTTTGAAGCGGTTACCATCAACAGCGTTCACTGTCAGGCTGATACCATCTACAGTGATTGAACCTTTCTCGGCAATATACCTTGCAAGCTCTTTCGGCGCTTCGACCCAAAACTCCACGGCCCGGCCTACCGGCTGGCGGGTAGTTATGGTGCCGACACCGTCTACGTGGCCGGAAACAATATGACCGCCAAAACGGGTAGTTGGCTGCATCGCCTTTTCAAGGTTAACCGGCTCACCGGCTTTATAGTGAGCGAATGCCGTGCGGTTGAGGGTCTCGACAGAAAGATCGGCGACGTAGCCATCTTTATTAAGTTTCACCACGGTCAGGCACACACCGTTGGTGGCAATACTGTCACCCAGTTTCACGTCATCCAGAGACAGCTTGCCACTCTGCACAGTGACAGAGACATCTTCACCCTTGGGTGTGATGGCCTTAATACGGCCAACCGCTTCTACAATTCCTGTAAACATCTGTGTTTCCTGTAACACCACAATTGTCAGGCATTACTTCAAAAATCAATTAAACCGGGATGGCCCGGATACGGATATCCCTGCCAACCAGAGTCACATCAGAAATATCCAGCTCTGGGACATCACTCATGGCGGTGATACCGCTAAGTGCTACCAGGCTACGGCTGTCAGCCCCCATCAATTTTGGGGCTTGATAGAGAATAAACTCATCCACCAGCTTTTGCTCAATCAGCGCGCCAGCGAGAGTGGCGCCTGCTTCCACCCAAATCTGGTGCAACCCTTTTTCCGCCAGCAAGTTAAGTGCTGCCGCCAGATCGACACCCGCACCTTTTGCCGGGACGATCAGTTGCTCGACATCCTCACCCCAGGCTTCATCGCCTAGCTGGGTACGAAGCAAAATCACCTTGCCAGGCTGTGAAAACAACAGGTGTTGCGGTTTCACCCGGTTCCGGCTGTCAATCACTACCCGGACCGGCTGGCGTAAATTAGCTTTCTGGTAGTCTTTTTGCACACTCTCAGGAAGCTGCTCCCATCTCACATTCAGGGATGGGTCATCAGCAAGGACTGTGGCACTGGTGGAAAGAATTGCACTGCTCATGGCACGAAATACCTGAACATCACTTCGCGCTTCAGGGCCAGTTATCCATTTGCTTTCACCATTGGCCAGTGCAGTCCGGCCATCCAGACTGGCAGCCAGCTTAAGCTGTACATAAGGCATTCCCGAGCGCATTTTTTTAATGAACCCAGGGTTCAGCGCTTCTGCCTCGGCACCGTAAAGGCCAACATCAACCTGGATCCCGGCACCCTCAAGCATCTTGATGCCACGTCCGGCCACCTGGGGATTGGGATCCACCATGGCGCATACAACGCGTGATACACCGATATTGATCAGAGCCTCTGCACAAGGCGGCGTACGGCCGTAATGTGAGCATGGCTCCAGGGTCACGTAGGCTGTAGCCCCTTTTGCACGATCACCAGCCTGCCGGAGGGCATGGACTTCGGCATGGGGCTCACCGGCTCGAAAGTGGAAACCTTCGCCGATAACCTTTTCCCCTTTGGCAATCACACACCCCACATTCGGGTTTGGCGCCGTGGTAAACCGTCCACCCGCAGCCAGTTCAAGGGCGCGACGCATCATACGGTTGTCGAAATCAGAAAAGGTCATAACCGTTACTTTTCCAGCCGGGCAATTTCTTCACCAAATTCCCGGATGTCCTCAAAACTGCGGTAAACAGAGGCGAAACGGATGTAGGCCACTTTATCCAGCACTTTCAGTGCTTCCATCACCAACTCACCGACCATGTCTGACGGAATTTCACGTTCGCCGGTCGCACGGATTCGGGATTTAATGGTGTTGATGGCTTTTTCAATGTCATCAGCGCTGACTGGGCGCTTTTCCAACGCCCGCAGGAAACCGCCACGTAACTTGTTCTCATTGAACGGTTCGCGGTTGCCGTTACTCTTGATGATGCCGGGCATCACCAGTTCAGCGGATTCAAAGGTCGTGAATCGTTCGCTGCACGCCAGGCACTGGCGGCGTCGACGTACCTGGTGACCATCTGCCACCAAGCGGGAATCGATGACTTTGGTATCAGTCGCAGCACAAAATGGACAGTGCATTAGGCCTCCTCTATTTATCGAGGGACAGTGTACCCGATTTCCCCTTAAGCAAGAAAGGAAGGGAGACGGAAAGCTGGTTCAGATAATTCGCAAAATACAAAAATGGCACCCGCAGGTGCCACTTTGTTTAACCAGTTAAATTTACGCGTAAACTGGCAGGCGCTTACAGATATCAAGCACCTTGTTTTTGGTCGCTTCGATAACGGCTTCGTTATCGATGTTGTCCAATACGTCACACATCCAGCCAGCCAGCGCCTTGGCATCTTCTTCAGTAAAGCCACGACGGGTGATTGACGGTGTACCAACTCGGATACCGGAAGTGACAAACGGGCTGCGTGGGTCATTTGGCACACTGTTCTTGTTCACAGTCATGTTGGCACGGCCCAGAGCAGCGTCTGCATCTTTACCTGTGATGTCCTTGTCAATCAGGTCAACCAGGAACAGGTGGTTTTCAGTGCCGCCGGATACGATTTTGTATCCGCGCTCAAGGAATACGCTCACCATCGCTTTAGCGTTATCAACAACACGCTGCTGGTAGGCTGTGAACTCTGGCTCCATCGCTTCTTTGAACGCAACTGCCTTTGCAGCAATAACGTGCATCAGAGGGCCACCCTGTCCACCAGGGAATACCGCTGAGTTCAGCTTCTTGTAGAGTTCTTCGTCATTTGCACCAGAGACAATCAGGCCGCCACGTGGGCCAGCCAGCGTCTTGTGTGTGGTGGTGGTAACAACATGAGCATGAGGAACCGGTGTTGGGTAAACACCTGCTGCCACCAAGCCGGCAACGTGGGCCATATCCACGAACAGGTAAGCACCAATTTTGTCAGCGATTTCGCGCAGGCGCTTCCAGTCAACAACCTGAGAATATGCAGAGAAACCACCGATAATCATCTTAGGCTTGTGCTCAAGCGCCAGGGTTTCCACTTCTTCGTAATTAATCTTGCCTTCAGCGTCGATACCGTAAGGGACAACGTTGTAGAGCTTGCCTGAGAAGTTAACAGGGGAACCGTGAGTCAGGTGGCCACCGTGGGCAAGGCTCATACCCAGAACGGTATCACCCGGTTGCAGCAGAGCCATAAAGACAGCGGCATTGGCCTGGGAGCCGGAGTGAGGCTGCACGTTGGCATAAGTGGCACCAAACAGCGAGCAAGCGCGATCAATTGCCAGAGCTTCTGCTTTATCAACAAACTCACAACCGCCGTAGTAGCGCTTACCCGGATAGCCTTCAGCATATTTGTTGGTAAGCTGGGAGCCTTGGGCTTCCATTACACGAGGGCTGGTGTAGTTTTCAGAAGCGATGAGCTCAATGTGTTCTTCCTGACGAGCTACTTCTTCCTGAATCGCAGCATAAAGCTCCGGATCGTAATCAGCGATATTCATGTCACGCTTTAGCATCTGTATCTCCTGACTCAGATAATCCTGAAAGTAAAAAAATGAACCCTGAAATGATGAAATCTGCCAGTTTGACGAAGCCAGCAATCACGGGCGCGCAATCGTTTTCGTCACACTTGCAATAATGGGGGCTATTCTACAAAATTTGATACGGATCAGGTAGCGCTAAAAACATTTTTTCATGAGGATTTCGTGGGAAATTCTCATGATGAGTATGAGTTTTTTTCATTTCCACCCTTAATGACACATCAAATCCCCATGAATCCAGCACATGTAAACAGCTAAGGTTTACACCTTGTTCACCTATGATGACAGTCCATTTTCATTGTTTTACCAGAGGAACTTCATTCTCGCCGCATTCCTAAATACAATGCCTGTCCCGCCTTTTACTGCGGTATTTTCGGAAACAACCTTTTCAGTTTCCACCAGCCAGTATTGATGTGATGTAGGGTAGTAAATTGGAAAAAATAAAGCATTCGGCGCTCGAAGACGTCATTGCCATGGCTTCTGCGTGTTTTATCGTCGCACAGGGTGTGTTTTTCCTCCAGCAGGGAGGATTACTGACCGGGGGCACAACCGGCTTAGCCCTTTTGATGAGCCATTACACCGGCTTGTCTTTCGGCAAACTCTATTTCGCCTGCAACCTTCCTTTTTACTTTATGGCCTGGTGGCGCATCAGCCGTCGTTTTGCCCTGAACAGTATCCTCTGCGGTGGCGCGGTATCAATCATGGTGGATCATATCCCTATGTTCTTCACTCCGGCCTCGCTTGACCCAGCTTACTGTGCTGTTATCGGGGGGTTACTTCTTGGCGTAGGGATGCTGATGCTGTTCAGACACCATGCAAGCCTTGGCGGTATAAACGTATTGGCAGTTTATTGTCAGGACCGTTTTGGCATTAAGGCCGGCAACGTCCAGATCGTTTTTGACTCCGCCATCCTGGTTGCCTCATTCTTTATGGTGTCACCGTGGATAATGGTGTGGTCAGTGGCAGGTGCAGTGATTATCAATATGGTACTGACTATGAATCACCGTAACGACAGGTATCTTGTTGTATACGCTAAATAACTGGAATGCCGCCGCCGGAAAATAAGACTCACTCCGGTGGCGTTATTCGGACAAATTGCCCAAATTAAACCCCTTCAAGCGCCATAAATCCCACCAGTCTCACCACTTCGTAAAATCACACCGGTTAGCGATCTGTATAAGATTGGGATGTAGCACATCAATCACTTCGCTTTTTATCAATCATCATTCGATATTATTCAAAAACTCACCGTCCAGTTCCGTAACTTGGTTATACGAAAACCAAAATAAAACGTCATGGATACATTTTTGTAACAAGAGCAATAATTAAAATAAGCATCTTGTTTTATATTGTCACCCAAGAAGCAAACACAATAACCGAAGCGACATCTCGGCCTACCAGGTGAGGACTATGACTATACAGGAAGTAAGCAAGCCCGCGATAGAATGTCGAAACGTATGGAAGATATTTGGGCATCGTGCAGATGAAGCACTGCAAGCAGTAAAACAAAGGGGTCTCAGCAAAGACGAAGTACACAGCGAATTTGATTGTGTAGTAGGTGTTGCCAATGCTTCATTTCAAGCCCATCAAGGCGAGATCTTCTGCATTATGGGACTTTCCGGAAGCGGAAAGTCCACCCTCGTACGCCACATTAACCGGCTGATAGAACCCACCTCCGGTGACATCCTCATCGGTGACGTTGATATCAATGCGCTGAACCCGGAACAGCTCCGGCAAATCCGTGCCGAAAAAATCGGGATGGTATTTCAGCACACCGCACTGCTTCCCCACAGGACCGTACAGGAAAACGTGGCTCTGGGACTGGAGCTGCGTAATGTGGATGAACAAAAACGCCTTCGGATAGCCCAGGACAAACTGGATCTGGTACAACTGAGTGGCTGGGAGGACCGGCTCCCTTCAGAACTGTCGGGCGGTATGCAACAGCGCGTCGGGCTTGCTCGCGCCATGGCGGCTGACCCGGAAATATTGCTTATGGATGAACCCTTCAGTGCCCTGGATCCGCTCATCCGGCGGCAATTGCAGGACCAGTTTCTGGCACTTTCCAAATCAATGAACAAAACCACCCTGTTCATTACCCACGATCTGGATGAGGCAATCCGTATCGGAAACCGAATCGCCATCATGAAGGACGGAGAAATCGTCCAGATTGGCACCCCGGAAGAGATTGTCACCCAACCGGCAAACGAATACGTTGCAGAATTCGTCAAAGACATCTCCAAACTCAAATTAGTCAGTGCGGAGGCAATTATGGTGCCTCTCGATAAGGTGCAACCTCATCCTGCACTTGATCTGACGGAATGCCCTGTCGCCGAACGGGAATCGGACCTGGATCACCTGATTGACCTTGCCGTTGAACATGAACGCCCCATTGTTATTGAAGACAACGGAACCCCAATAGGTATTGTCACAACACAGTTGCTCCTGCGCGGAATTAAAGGGGAAAAACAAAATGACTGACACTTCAAAAGCAACCCACCGTGAAACCGAGCAACTGAAGGCATTCCTGGTCAGCTCCACCGATTACTACACAAACCAGTTTACCCAGATAGCAAACGGGAGAACGCTTTCAATCAATACCGCAGCCATGCTCTGGGGGCCATTGTGGGCTGCCAGCCGGGGAATTTGGGGATTATTTTGGATACTGGCCGCCACTGACGTCATGGGGCTGGTCATGCTTGGTTCCCAATTGGGTGCTGAGTCCCAAAATATCGCCCCCGGCCTTTTGGTATTTCTCGCAGGCAGGCTTTTAGGGGGGCTTGCGGCCAACCGGGTTTACCACAATTTGTTTAACCGCTGGAAAATCAACCCCACGGATAATTGCGGTACCAGTACCAACAGGATGTTTACCGGGCTGCTGCTCGTTGTTGCCATCTACCCCATCACCATCTATCGATTTTGTGCTTCGGAAGTTGTCAGCTTTGTAGAGACTTTCCCCCACTCCCGGACCATTACCAAAGGGACAGCAAAAGGCATAGACGCAGCAGTAGACTGGCTAACGATCTCTTTTGAGAGTTTCTTCGAGTCAATAACCTGGACCATCAGGGAGATCCTCAATTTACTGGAACTGATTTTCATCGGTATCCCCTGGCCTGTGATGGCGCTTCTGCTCCTTCTGACCGCATGGAAAATGGCTGGGTGGCGGGTAGTTGCGTTCACAGCATTTGCATTGGCCTATCTTGGGATCTTCGGTTTTTGGGATAAAGCCATGAGCACAATGGCCCTTGTCGGCGCCTCGGTATTCATTTGCCTGATCATTGGTGCACCACTGGGTATTTTCGCGGCCAAAAGCCCCCGGTTTAACGCCATTCTTAACCCCCTGCTCGATTTGATGCAGACAATGCCCAGCTTTGTTTACCTCATCCCGGCAATCGCCTTTTTCTCAGTTGGGAAACCCCCTGCAGTGCTGGCAACAGTGGTATTTGCTATGCCGCCGATGATCCGTCTGACCTGTCTGGGGATACAGCAAATCGATAAATCGGTGATTGAAGCCATGCTGGCATTCGGAGCAAGCCCCAGACAGATTCTGTTCAAAGCCGAATTACCCCTGGCAGTGCCATCCATCATGACGGGTATCAACCAGAGCATCATGATGAGCCTGTCCATGGTTGTCGTTGCTGCGCTAATCGGCGCCGGAGGACTGGGGTACGACGTGCTCTTCTCCCTCCAGCACCTTGAAGCAGGCAAAGGGCTCCTGGCCGGGTTGGCGATTGTCCTTTGCGCAATGATCCTTGACCGCATCATTCAGGGACGCCACAAACAGACTCAATAAAAATGTTGGGGGGACGACCTCTCCCCATATTGGTGAATGAGAAATCACGTACGACGAAACATCACATTACCGTGCAAAAAGAGGGAACCGAATGCATAAGAAAATAACAACTTTGGGCTTGTCCGCATTGTTGGGACTGTCTGCAGCAGCTCAGGCTAAAGAAACTGTCGTCATAGGTGAAGTCACCTGGGACGCATCTTTAGCTATCGAGAATGTGTTAAAAGTGGTGATGGAAAAGCACTTGGATGTCAATGTCGAAATCATCGCAGCAGACCAGGCAGCTATCTGGGCTGCCATGGACAAAGGAAAGGGCAGTATTGATGTCCACCCTGACGTTTGGACATCATCACAAACCCAACCCTGGGCCAAATTTGTTGCTCCGGGCAGCAAAGAATCTGTCCGGGCAAACAGCATTCCCTACCTCGGTACCGATGGTTTTTTCATTCCCGGTTATATCCAGGATGAGTACGGCGTAAAGACTGTTCATGACCTTGCAAAACCTGAAATTGCCAAGCTGTTTGACAGTGACGGAGATGGTAAGGGCGAATATTGGCCAGGTGCTCCCGGTTGGTCAGGTGTGAAAATCAATCAGGTAAAAGCCAAAGGATATGGCTTTGACAAGTATTACACCCCGGTCATCATTTCTGATTCCTTGATAAAGGCCCAGCTTAAAACTGCTTACAGAAAGAAAAAGGGAATCCTTTTCTATTACTGGACGCCGGAGTGGATTCACTCAGCCTACGACCTGAGAAAGCTGGAAGAACCTGAATTTACCGGTTATGCCGGAGACTCCAAAAAAGGGCATGTTGAATACAACCCTGATGGTTGTTACAAGTTTAACGATACTGAGAACTGGCTGGAAGACAGCGCAATAACGTGCGGGGCACCGACTACAGAGGTCTATGTTGCCTACAGTGCCTCACTGGAAACACGCGCACCAAAAGTCGCTAACTTCCTGAAAAATGTTTCTTTTGATGCATCAGAAGTCAGCCAGTGGATATACAGTATTGCCGAGGATGATGAAGAACCGGCAGATGTCGCACAACAGTGGGTAGAACAGAACCCTGATGTCATTGAAGGTTGGCTCAGCGAATAACGGCTGTACAACATTACTGATACCAGTTAACCGGGTTGTACCTGCACAGGTACAACCTTTTTCATTTGCGGGGATGCAATGTCAGAACGTTACAAACTCAGCCCTTACATGAACCGGTTCGTGGAACAGAGCCTGTCTTTTTTCCCATCAAGTATCACCGCTCAGGGCATTGATGCTGAACGAAAGGCTTATGACCTGATGGCAAACAAGATGTCACTTCCCAGGCCTGCAGAGATTGAGGTCTGTGACATTGAAATTGGCGGCATCAATGTGCGGAACTATTTACCGGGCGGGAGATCTCCATCGGGACGGGTTCTGTTCGTCCATGGCGGAGGCTGGTACCTTGGCAATCTTGACAGCCATGACAGCTTTTGCGGCCATCTTTCCAACGATTGCAGTATCGCTGTTACTTCGGTTGATTACCGGCTGGCGCCTGAATTCCCTTATCCTGCTGCGCTGGATGATGTTTACTCCGTCTATAAAGCCATGCTGGTGAAAGACAGGATACCGCCGTTGGTGGTTGGAGACAGTGCCGGGGGAAATTTGATTGCAGCGTTAAGTTTCCGGTGCCGGCGTTTGGGAGCTCCGATGCCAACAGCGCAGATACTCATCTACCCATGCCTTGCAAAACCGGGCAGTCTTAAATCCCATAACACCTTGAGTGATGCCCCGTTGTTGTCTTCTGACTCAATTAACCAGTGTTGGAAGGGTTATCACAATGGCCAGTTTGATGAGTTGGATGAAGAGATGCTGCCGCTGCTGGCCGATTCATTCGAAGGCCTTCCGCCCGCGTCGGTCTTCGCTGCCGAATATGACCCGTTGGTGGATGATGCAAAGGAGTATTTCAAAAACCTGAGGCAGGCAGGAAACCCCGCGCACCTTTGCCTTGTCAGCGGCATGGTACATGGCGGGCTCAGAGCGCATGGGTATGCTCCGGAAGGGGACATTCTTTATAACAAAATCTGCCAGGAAGTGAAAAAAAGACGCTGATCTTATCAGCGTCAATTAACAACACACGACGGCTAAGGCCAAATTCAGGCTGCTACACTGTTCAGCGCTGTATGCCTTTTTCTTCCCTGTACTCCTTCAAGGTGTTCATGATCCTGATTAGGCAATCGTCCCGCTCCTGGATCAAATCATTGATGGTTGCTCCATTTGCCTGGTTGAGGCAGCCCGCAATCATGTCGTCCTTAAGTTGCTGGGTAAGCTCAGGAGCTTCAAGACGGGTCCACGGTTCCTTCAGCGATTCTTCAAAGTGATCCAGAAGATGAGCCATGCCTCCCTGACCGCCACCGAGGTGGTAGGTCAGGCAATGCCCCATAATGGCCCAGCGAAGGCCCGGTCCGTATGCGATAGCCTTGTCAATGTCTTCAACCGAACACTCCTTGTTGGCAACCATATGCAAGGCTTCCCGCCAGAGCGCTTCCTGCAGCCTGTTGCCGATAAAACCAGGGAGCTCCCGGTCCATCTTGGCAACCTGCTTTTCAACTGACTCATAAAATTCAGCCGTCCAGTCAACAACCTCCTGGCTGGTTTGCTTACCGCCACACACTTCGCAAAACGGTACCAGGTAAGGAGGGTTGAAAGGGTGCCCCACTACGAAACGCTCAGGATGGTGAGCCACATCCTTTACCATGTCTGTCATGGCAAAACCGGACGTACTGGAGATGATAACGACATCTTCCGGGGTTATTTCATCCAGGGTGGCAAATAAAGCCCGTTTGTTATCCAGGTTTTCCGGCGTACTTTCCTGAATCACTTCTACACTGGCAGCAAGATCCTCAAGGCTGTCTGCAAAACTGAGCCGGGTGGGTGAGGCTCCCTCTCTCAAGCCCAGCTTTTCCATGGTCGGCCAAATATTGTCAACCATGGCGAGCAACCGGTCTTTGGAGCCCGGACCGGGGTCATAAGCGATGACGTCTTTGCCCATACGCAAGAAGTGCAGCACCCAGGCTCCGCCAATTACACCGGTACCGATCGCACCGACTTTTGTCACATCATTTGGATTAGGTTTACTCATTGCTCAGATCCTCACTGTGTGCCGCGCAAGCGGAGTTTTTCCCGAGCTTCAGCAGGATTAAGCACTTTGCCACCCATGTTCTCGACGATATTTACCGCACGTTCAACCAACTGACCGTTGGTTGCCATCACCCCTTTACCCAAATACAGGTTGTCTTCCAGGCCGACCCGGACATGGCCGCCAAGAAGTGCAGACTGCGCAGCCCAAGGCAGTTGGTCCCGGCCCAGCGCAAATGCTGTCCAGTTGGTATTCTCCGGCAACATATCAACCATTCCTTTGAGAATTCCCACTTCAGGAGGAGCCCCCCACGGGATTCCCTGGCACAACTGGAACATCGCGTTATCTTGCAACAATCCTTCTTTTTTCATTTGCAGTGCAAACCAGAGGTTACCGGTATCAAAGATCTCAAGTTCAGCTGTCACGCCGAGTTCCTTTATCCGGGCTGCGCCAACTCTCAACATGTCCGGCGTAGAGACATAAACCAGGTTATTGTTGCCAAAGTTCAGGGATCCGCAATCCAACGTACAGATCTCCGGCTTCAGCGCTTCAATATGGACAAGCCGTTCAGTCGCGCCGATAAGGTCAGTGCCGTCACAAAACTGCGTTGGCTTCTCGTCCGGCCCGATATACAAATCCCCGCCCATTCCCGCAGTGAGATTGATGATCACATCGCAACTTGAAGCCCGCAGGATCTCACAAACTTCTTCATACAACTCTACGCGCCGTGAAGCTTGTTTGGTCTCCGGATCCCGGACATGAATATGAGCAATAGCCGCGCCACTGTTCCACGCTTCAATCGCTGAATCAGCGATTTCCCTAGGTGTTACTGGCACATTCGGATTACGGCTGGCAGTATCCCCTGCCCCCGTTACAGCACACGTAATGATTACATCCCGGTTCATAGTGGCTCTGTCTCTCACTTTTATTGATGGGTCAATTTCATCAAATAAGTCATTTATTTGAGGTCAATATTAAAATTACCCGGATAACGCGCCGCATATTGATTTTTGCCGAAGTAAGATTGACAAATTTCGAACAGTTGAGAGACTGCATGGCTTTTAGTCGGATAATTGAAATGGACTGAAAGTCCCCCAAAAGACAGTTACCAACGGTGAAGGCACCCACTCTCCCATATGACCTCAACAGGTGGGATAAAACGTACTCTCAGTGTGCAGGGCTACCGAAATATCGCGGGCGGACAGAAGCCGTCAGCGTTCATCACTGGGTTTTTTGCTGAAATGACGATGGTAACTGCGGGTGAAGTGCGAAAGGGAAGCAAAGCCACAGGCAACGGCAATGCTGGTTACGCTGTCAGACGTTTGTTGTAACATCCAGCGAGCCTGTTCGAGACGTAAGCTTCGGTAGTAAGCGCTGGGTGTCGTTTGCAGGTAGTGTTTAAACAACCTTTCCAGCTCCCTGTCAGATATACCGAGATGTTCGGACAGCTCCGGGATCGACAACGGTTCCTCTATGTTGTGCTCCATGAGCTGAACCGCTTCAATCAGATTGGGGTTACGTGTATCCAGCCGTTTTTGCAGTGACGTCCGTTGGGGATCGCTGTGTTTACGGATCTGGGTATAAACCAGCTCATCAGCAACCGTCATGGCAAGTTCACTGCCATGCTGGGCCGATATCAGGTAAAGCATCATATCCAGGCCCGACAAAGCCCCCGGGCAGGAAAACCTTTTGCGATCGACCACCAGCAGTTCCTGCACAAAGTCCACACTCAAAAAGGTTTCAGCGGTGCTCTGCAGGTTCTCCCAGTGGATCGTTGACCGATAGCCATTCAGGATGCCGGCAGCCGCAGTGATATAAGCCCCGGTATCCTGGCTGCCAATATCCGCACCATGGCTGGCTTGCTGCCGGATAAACCCGAGGATCGTCTGGCTGATACTTCCCTGTGGGTTCTCTCCGGACACTACTATCAACGACTCACAGCGTGCTGCCTCCCGGATACTGGTATGGCTCATGATTTCTATGGCATCGCTGCTTGTGACCAGCCCCCCGTGCTCCGAAATCAGCTCCCACCGGTACAACTCTTTGCCACTGGCACGATTAGCGTGGCGCAAAGGATCCAGCATCGCCGTCAGGCCAAACAGGGAAAAACCCGGAATGAGGAGGAAACTGATTTTATGGGGTTCATTGCTTGTTCTGGGGTCAAACATCCTTTTTCCTGCCTATCTCAAACAACGAGAGTATCGAACCGGATATTCGACATTTATCATTAAATATGCGGCTAAACACAAATTCCAACCACTAATCCTAATAGCATTTCCCTGTCGGGAAAATATGAAACCAGCTACCCCAAATTTTAGCTTAGGAAAAAGAAATGGACTTAAATGTTGTTTTCACAGGGAATGTAAGGCAAGAATGGATTGACTATAACGGCCATATGAACGATGCCTGTTATGTTTCAGTGTTCAGCCTCGGGATTGATAATTTTATTCTCCAGCTGGGTATGGATGAAACTTACAGAAATATCGAAAAGTGCTCAATATTCACCTTGCAAAGCATGGTGCATTACTTACAGGAAGCCTCAGAAAACGATCCACTCATTGTGACAGCGCAATTACTTGAGCATGACGAAAAAAAATTGCGGGTTTTCTTCACAATGCGTAATGGCACCAGTGGTGATGAGCTGGCTGCCATGGAAACGCTGTTGATGCATATCGACATGGAAAACCACCGTTCGGCACCTTTCCGCCCCGAAATAGCCAAAGCTGTTGATAAAGTTCACTCCAGCCACGCGACCCATCCGGTCCCTTCGCTGGCAGGCCGGGCAATTGCGCTCAGCCGGAAAAAAACATCACACCAATAATGCTGAATCTTTCACCAGGATCAAAAAAGGAGAGCCAGGGCTCTCCTTTCCATTCCCGGTAAACCCGGTTTAAATCGCTTCTTCGTCTTCTTCACCGGTACGGATACGTACCACGCGCTCAACATTGAACACGAAAATCTTACCGTCACCGATTTTACCTGTCTGCGCGGTTTCGATAATGGTCTCCACACATTGGTCGGCTACTTCATCACCCACCACGATCTCCAGCTTCACTTTTGGCAGGAAATCAACCATGTACTCAGCACCGCGATACAGCTCGGTATGGCCTTTCTGACGGCCAAAACCCTTCACTTCTGAAACAGTCATCCCTGTAATGCCAACTTCAGCCAGTGCTTCACGTACATCGTCCAGCTTGAAGGGCTTAATAATCGCTTCAATTTTTTTCATCTGGTTAAATCCTTTTGCTTCTTTACCGCAATTCTAATGAACTGGCCTGACATTCGCCAGTTGGCCGGGCAGATATGAGAACAAAAACCGCTGCCAGAGCAGCGGTTTCAGGTCTTGGCAGAACCGGATATTAGCCCAGGTTCACACGGGCATTACGGAACATACGCATCCATGGGCTGTTCTCATCCCAGTCATCCGGGTGCCAGGAGTTGGCAACCGCTCGGAATACACGCTCAGGGTGCGGCATCATAATAGTGACACGCCCGTCTGTGGTCGTCAGACCCGTGATACCGTTTGGAGAACCGTTAGGGTTGGCCGGATAGGTTTCCGTTACCCCGCCACGGTTGCTGACATAACGCAGCGCCACTGTGCCTGAATGTTCAAGGTCTGACAGGTGGTCAGCACCACGAACCTCAACACGGCCTTCACCGTGGGAAACGGCAATCGGCATACGTGAACCGGCCATACCGTTAAAGAACACCGAATCACTCTTTTGCACTTCCACCAGGCTGAAGCGTGCTTCAAAACGCTCAGATTCGTTGCGCACAAAACGTGGCCACAGGTCAGCACCAGGGATAAGTTCACGCAAGTTGGACATCATCTGGCAACCGTTACACACGCCCAGCGCAAACGTATCGAGACGGTGGAAGAAATGTGCGAACTGGTCACGGGCCTGGTTGTTGAACAGGACAGACTTGGCCCAGCCCTCACCGGCACCCAGAACATCCCCGTATGAGAAGCCACCGCACGCTGCCAGCCCACTGAAGGTATTCAGGGTGACATTACCGGACAGAATGTCGCTCATGTGAACGTCAACCGCCTCAAAGCCGGCACGGTCAAAGGCTGCCGCCATTTCCACATGGGAGTTCACACCCTGCTCGCGAAGCACAGCGACTTTCGGTTTGGAGCCCTTGGCAATAAACGGTGCGGCAACATCATCTTCAAGCGCAAATGTCAGGTTGACATTCAGGCCCGGATCTTCGGCATCTTTCTTCGCTTCAAATTCCTGTTTGGCACATTCCGGGTTGTCACGGCGAGCCTGCATTTGGAAGGTGGTTTCTGCCCAGATTGTACGCAGTGCAGTACGGTTCTGGTCAAGAACCAGCGCATCGCCTTGCCAGATCCGGACAGCATCTTCTTCAGTTACTGCACCGAGGACATGGCTGCAATTACCCAGCCCAAAACGTTCCAATGTTTCTACCACATTGTCGACGTCATCCGCTTTCACCTGGATCACTGCGCCAAGCTCTTCGTTAAACAGTGCTGCCAGCGCGTCGTCAGCCGAGAGGGATTCAATATCAACGTCCACACCGGCATGGCCGGCAAATGCCATTTCCGCCAGGGTAACGTAGAGACCGCCATCTGCACGGTCGTGGTATGCCAGCAGTTTGCCGTCACGAAGCAGCGCCTGCATGGCATTGAAGAAACCTTTCAGCAGCTCGGCATTGTCAACGTCAGCCGGTTTGTCACCCAGTTGTTTGTAAACCTGCGCCAGTGCAGTTGCACCCAGACGGTTCTGGCCCTCACCGAGATCAACCAACAGCAGGGCGGTTTCACCTTTGTCAGTGCGCAGCTGCGGAGTCACGGTGTTGCGGACATCTTCAACGCGGGCAAATGCGGTGATGATCAGTGACAATGGTGCGGTAACCTCACGGTTTTCCCCTTCCTGCTCCCACTTGGTTTTCATCGACATGGAGTCTTTACCAACAGGGATGGTCAGGCCAAGTGCCGGACACAACTCCTCACCCACCGCTTTCACAGCTTCATACAGGCCAGCGTCTTCACCTGGGTGGCCGGCTGCAGACATCCAGTTCGCAGACAGCTTGATACGCTTGAGGTCACCGATATCGGCACAGGCGATATTGGTCAGCGACTCGCCTACTGCCATACGGGCAGAGGCAGCAAAATCCAGCAAGGCTGCCGGGGTACGCTCACCCATCGACATCGCTTCACCGTGGTATGTATCGTAGCTCGCAGCGGTTACTGCACAGTTGGCGACAGGAACCTGCCATGGACCAACCATCTGGTCGCGGGCAACCAGGCCGGTAACGGTACGGTCACCAATGGTGATAAGGAAAGTTTTCTCTGCAACCGCAGGAAGTCGCAGTACCCGGTGGGTCGCTTCTTCCAGGTTGATACCGTCACGTACCAGCTCTTTGCCTTCGGCCTTGGCGGAAACCACGTCACGGTGCATTTTAGGCGGCTTGCCGAGCAGGATATCCATCGGCATATCGATTGGGGTGTTGTCGAAGTGGCTGTCTTCCAGCGTCAGTTTACGCTCTTCGGTTGCCACACCCACTACAGCATAAGGCGCACGCTCACGTTTACAGATGGCATCGAACACATCCATGTTTTCCGGCGCGACTGCCATGACATAACGCTCCTGGGATTCGTTACACCAAATCTCAAGCGGGCTCATACCCGGCTCATCATTCGGTACGTCACGCAGTTGGAACAGGCCGCCACGCTCACCGTCATCAACCAGCTCTGGCAGGGCATTGGAAATACCGCCGGCACCTACGTCGTGGATAAAGGCAATCGGGTTGTCATCGCCAAGCTGCCAGCAGCGGTCGATCACTTCCTGGCAACGGCGCTCCATTTCCGGGTTCTCACGCTGCACAGAGGCAAAATCCAGATCTTCAGCAGACTGGCCGGATGCCATGGAAGAGGCGGCACCACCACCGAGACCAATGTTCATCGCCGGGCCACCGAGCACAATCAGGCTGGCGCCAACCGGGATTTCCTTCTTCTGTACATGCTCATCACGGATGTTACCCATACCACCGGCAATCATAATTGGCTTGTGGTAACCGCGCACTTCCTCTCCGTTGTGGGAAGCAACTTTCTCTTCATAGGTACGGAAGTAGCCCAGCAGGTTAGGACGGCCAAACTCGTTGTTGAACGCCGCGCCGCCGAGCGGGCCTTCGGTCATGATATCCAGGGCACTGACAATGCGTCCCGGTTTGCCGAAATCTGTTTCCCAAGGCTGCTCATAGCCCGGAATTCGCAAGTTGGAAACCGTGAAACCTACCAAGCCGGCTTTTGGCTTGCCGCCAATACCGGTTGCACCTTCGTCACGGATCTCACCGCCGGATCCGGTTGACGCGCCCGGCCAGGGGGAAATCGCCGTCGGGTGGTTGTGGGTTTCGACCTTCATCAGGATATGGGCATCTTCCTGATGGTAGGTGTACTGGCGGGAATCGGCATCCGGGAAAAAACGGCCGACATTGGAGCCGGTCATAACGGCAGCATTGTCCTTGTACGCGGACAGGACATACTCACTGTTTTGCTCAAAAGTGTTCTTGATCATCTTAAACAGCGACTTTGGCTGGTCGACTCCGTCTATCGTCCAGTCTGCGTTGAAGATCTTGTGGCGGCAGTGCTCAGAGTTTGCCTGAGCGAACATCATCAGCTCGATGTCGTTCGGGTTGCGACCCAGTTTGGTAAAGCTCTCTACCAGGTAATCAATTTCATCCTCTGCCAGGGCCAGGCCAAGAGAGACGTTGGCGCCTTCCAGTGCTTTACGGCCACCGCACAGTACATCAACAGCGCTCATCGGTGCCGGTTGAGCTTCGGTAAACAGCACATCTGCCGCTTCGAGGCTGTCCAGTACCACTTCCATCATTCGGTCATGGAGCAAGCCCTTCAATGTCGCCAGTTGCCCGGCATCCAGAACTTGGGAGGACTCAATATAGTAAGCCGTACCGCGCTCCAGGCGCTTGATGTTGTTCAGGCCACAGTTGTGAGCAATATCGGTGGCTTTCGAAGACCAGGGCGAGATGGTACCGGGACGTGGAGTGACTACCAGAAGCGTTCCTTCCGGCGCGTGCTCTGCCAGGGTCGGGCCGTACTTGAGCAGGCGGGCGAGCTTTTCCGTCTCTTCGTCATTGAGGGGGGCCGCAATGTGGGCAAAATGCATAAACTCGGCATAGATACCGGTTACAGGCAGGCCGGCTTCAAGACAGCTTTCCAGCAGTTTATTCACCCGGAACTCAGACAAAGCGGGGGAACCACGCAAAATTTCCATGTGTCAACGTCTCTCGGTTTAGCGGTGTGTGATAGGTAACATTGGAGTGGCAGCTCGAAATTCCTTTCGTTCAGCCACTTCAATGTCACCGATTTTCCGGTTCCGAAGGGTGTCGGCCGCCATTATAGGGGAAAACAAAGTGTGACGTAACAGATAACGCAACCGTTTGCGTGTTTTTTTTCATCCTGTTTTTACAGCCCGGATAGACAAACACCGTCCCAGCTTTGCTAATCACAACTTTGCCTCAATCACCCGCTCTGGTATAAATCACTCCATGGCATTTGCAAGAGTCATTTGTTTGAAAAGAAATAAGCTCTATCACTACCTTTCCTATCTGCTCATTGCGGTAGTGGTCGCAGCCCTTTCAGGTTGCGACTGGCGCTATGATGACAGAACCGAGCTGGAGAAAATCCGCGAGCGCGGTGTACTGCGTGTGGGAACCCTGAATAACCAGCTTTCTTATTACATCGGTTCTGAAGGCCCTACAGGCCTCGATTACGAACTTGCCAAGCGTTTTGCCGACGTTCTCGGCGTCAAACTTGAAATGCAGCCTATTTTTACCCTTTCCGGGCTGTTTCCGGCACTGAAGCGCGGCGATGTAGACCTTATTGCAGCAGGCCTGACAGTCACGCCTGAGCGCCTGGCTGAGTTTCGGCCAGGTCCGGCGTATTACTATGTCAGCCAGCAGGTGGTTTACAAAAAAGGCCATTGGCGCCCACGTGATATTGATGAACTCAACAAAGACGATGCCTCTTTAGTCGTTGTTGCAGGATCAAGCCATGAGCAGACGCTGAACGAAATCAAGCCAGAGCACCCTGCCCTGAAATGGGAGGCGATGAAAGACGGTGACGATGACCTCCTGCTCAAGCAGGTAGCACAGGGTGACATTGACTTCACTATCGCCGATTCCATCAGCATCGCGCTGGCTCAGCGGATCTATCCGGATATTGCGCTGTCACTGGAGCTGACTGAGGACGAACCGGTTGCCTGGTTCCTGCCAAAAGGCAAGGACGACAGCGTTTATGCACTGATGATTGAATTCTTTGGTGACATGAAGCAAAGCGGCCAGCTCGATACACTGGAAGAGAAATATTTCGGCCATGTCGACAGTTTTGACTACGTGGATACCCGAGCATTCCTCCGCGCCATCGAATCCAAACTGCCTAAGTGGGAACCGCTTTTCAAACAGTATTCCCGTGACTTTGACTGGCGTTTACTGGCCGCGGTTTCTTACCAAGAGTCTCACTGGAATCCTCGGGCCATCTCCCCAACCGGCGTCCGGGGAATGATGATGCTGACTCTGCCGACAGCCAAATCTGTTGGTGTGAAGAACCGGCTTGATCCGGAGCAGAGTATCCGTGGTGGCGCAGATTACCTGCACAAGATCCTCAAGCGCGTGCCTGACAGCGTGAACCAGCATGAAAAGATCTGGTTTGCCCTTGCCTCGTACAACATGGGATTTGGCCATATGATGGATGCACGGCGCCTGACCAAGGCTCAGGGCGGTGACCCGGATTCCTGGACGGATGTGAAAAAACGTATCCCGCTGCTGACCCAGCGCAAATACTACCGCCAGACCCGGTATGGTTACGCCCGTGGCCATGAAGCGCTGAACTACGTGGAAAACATCCGCCGTTACTACCAGAGTATTATCGGCTTTGAGCAGGCTCACCGGACTGAGATCCAGAGTGAATTTGTGGTTGAAACGGAGGAAGGCCTGCAAACCATCGTCGCACCGGACACTGATGCTGCAGCAACAGTTTCCGGAGAAGGTACCCCTCAGCAAGTCACGGAGGCTGCTGAAACAGGCGAAGACAAAGCAACCACAGCAACAGTGGTTGAGGGCAAAAAAGCTGAAAGTGCGCCTGAGCACAATGTTCAGGAAAGTGACGCTCAGCCAGAAAAGCCTGCGCCAGAATCAACGGGTGTCAGCCGCAAGCCAAAAGCGTAAAACCAAAAACGGGATGTACAGTGTCTGTACATCCCGTTTTCCATTCATTGTTCACTTCTGTTTACGTACACAGCACACATCCTTGTAACGTGCGTTTGCCATAAAACTGTCATCAGCCTAGTTTAGAACTATGGGGACTTTAAATACGCACAAGGAAAGTTGATGAAAAGAAAAACCAGCCTGAACGTCGGCTCACAGCGCAGGGATAACCTTCGTGCCCGCGCACAGGCATCCAGTACCCGCCGCAAGCGACTGCGTTCAAACATGCATAAAAAGGTACTCTGGCGACACAGACTGTTTTCCACCCAGGAGTTCGCAGAAGGCCCGGTGCCTTTCCTGGTCAGTGAACGCTAACCTTCAGCCTGTTTACGGGCTGCTTTCTCTGCTTTTTTCTCCGCCCGGCGACGCCGGAAGAATGCCTGAAGCTGTTCCCGGCATTCTTCTTCCAACAAGCCCCCCTCAAACGCAACATGGTGGTTGACCCCCTCGTAGCTGAGAAGGTTCATCACCGAGCCGGCTGCCCCGGTTTTTAAATCCGGTGCGCCAAACACCACCTTCCCTACCCTTGCATGCACCATGGCAGCCGCACACATTGGGCAGGGCTCTAAAGTGACATACAACGTGGTTTCCAGCAGGCGGTAGTTTGCAAGCACCAATCCACCCTGGCGAAGGGCCATCATCTCCGCGTGGGCAGTGGCATCATGCTGGCCGATAGAGCGGTTCCACCCCTCCCCGATTACCTGTCCTTCATGGACAAGCACGGCACCGACAGGAACTTCACCTTCGTCTTCGGCTTTCGTTGCCAGTTCAATGGCTCGTCGCATAAAACGGGCTGGATCGGTATTGGTCATTCTGCGTCTCTGTGATGGTATATGTTGGCCTAAGGGCTGCGGATTATAGCGAGTTCAGCGCTTTTCAGACAACGATGCAGCCAAAAACTCGATTAACTTCCGCACCCGCATCGGGAGGCTGCGCCGCTGCGGATAAAGGGCCCAGATCCCTTCAGCTTCCGGAGCCATACCCTCCAGGACCGGCAGCAGTTCTCCACTGGCAACATATTCGTCAACATAGTAGTCCGGTAACTGCACCACACCGATTCCTTTCAGCGCGGCATCCAACAGCCCTCGGCCACTATTGTAAGTGACGGAGCCGGTCACTTTTACATTCCGCTCCTTGTCATCCACATGGAACCGCCAGTAAGGGTGGTTGCCAAGCAGACAGTTATGTTCCCTCAACTCTTCCAGGCTTTTGGGGATCCCGTGTTTTTTCTTATACGCAGGGGACAGGCAAACATGCTGGCGTCTTATTGCCAGTCTCCTGGCCACCAGACTTGAGCTTGCCAGCGGGCCAAGGCGAATAGCCAGATCATATCCGCCTTCAACCAGATCGAGCTGCTGGTTGGTCAATTCAACCGTGGCTTCAACGCCCGGATACATCTGCATAAAATCATTAAGGAGTGGCAGGATGTACTGCTCACCATAGGTTACAGGTGCCGTGAGCTTAATAAGGCCGCAGGGTTTTTGTTTGCGGTTGAGAAGTTCCTGTTCAGCTTCCAGCAGCCCATTTAACACTTCCCGGCAGTGCCGGTAATAAATCGCGCCTTCATCCGTGAGTGACACTTTACGGGTTGTACGGTTTAAAAGCCGGATATCCAGCCTTTGTTCCAGTTTCGCAACCATCCGGCTGACGTGCGCCACAGACGATCCCAATTGCATCGACGCAGCGGTAAACCCCCCGGTCTCAGCGACGGCAACAAACTCTGTCACCCCTTCCCAGTGCACCATTATTACAGTCCAGCAAAAGTGATTTACTCGTAGCCTTAATTATCAATCGGTAGCGAACAATTACAATCGATACAAATGAATATCCTCAAATAACCCCTGGATGCGTGTTCAGCACCCCGTCCAGAGGTCATTTGAGTATGAATCCCTGACGCTGTCGCAATTACTGTTCAGGCTGACGTTGCGAACAAGGACTATTTTTTTATTTGGGGATCATACTTTATTAAGTAAAACGGATTTCAGGAGAAGAAGTGAATGGCTGACAAATTTATTAAATCCCGCGCTGCTGTGGCCTGGGGGCCTAATCAACCACTGTCCATTGAAGAAGTGGACGTTATGATGCCTAAGGCCGGTGAAGTACTGGTCAAGATCATCGCCACCGGGGTTTGCCACACCGACGCATTTACCCTTTCAGGCGATGATCCGGAAGGCATTTTCCCGGCAATCCTCGGGCATGAAGGCGGTGGTATTGTTCAGGCAGTCGGCGACGGAGTTACCAGCGTCTCTGTCGGTGATCATGTTATTCCTCTCTACACACCGGAATGTGGTGAATGCAAATTCTGTAAATCCGGCAAAACCAACCTTTGCCAGAAAATCCGGGAAACCCAGGGAAAAGGCCTGATGCCTGACGGTACAACCCGTTTCTACAAAGACGGTAAACCCATCTTCCACTATATGGGCTGCTCAACATTCTCGGAATATACCGTCCTGCCTGAGATTTCCCTGGCAAAAGTAAACCCGGAAGCGCCCCTTGAAGAAGTTTGCCTGCTTGGCTGTGGTGTCACCACCGGCATGGGGGCAGTACTGAATACAGCAAAGGTTCAGGAAGGCGATACCGTTGCGGTATTTGGCCTGGGTGGCATTGGCCTGTCCGCTATCATCGGTGCCCGTATGGCCAAAGCCGGACGGATCCTGGGTATCGATATCAATGAAAGCAAGTTTGAGCTGGCGAAGAAGCTCGGTGCGACCGACTGTATCAACCCTAAAGAATATGACCGTCCGATCCAGGATGTGATTGTCGACCTGACCGATGGCGGTGTTGATTACTCTTTCGAATGTATCGGTAACGTAAACATCATGCGTTCCGCATTGGAGTGCTGCCACAAAGGCTGGGGCGAGTCAGTGATTATCGGTGTCGCCGGCGCCGGACAGGAAATCTCAACCCGTCCGTTCCAGCTGGTAACCGGCCGGGTGTGGCGTGGTACCGCATTTGGTGGCGTGAAAGGTCGCTCTCAGCTTCCTGAAATCGTGGAGCAGTACCTCGACGGACAATTCAAACTGGATGATTTCATAACCCACACCATGGGTCTGGAAGACATCAATGAAGCCTTTGAATTGATGCACGCAGGTAAGAGTATCCGCAGTGTTATTCACTACTGAGATACCGAGCAAGATACCATCGGCACGCCCTGATTCCGGGGCGTGTTTTTATTTTTGGAAAGGAAAATCACCATGTCTTTAACCCTGGTTTCCTCAACCAAGTGTTTCGGGGGCTGGCACCAGCAGCACACCCACGAGTCCAAAGTACTTGGCTGTACCATGCGTTTTGCCGTTTACCTCCCCCCGCAGGCAGAAGAGAAACGTGTCCCGGTCCTCTACTGGCTTTCCGGCCTGACCTGTACTGATGAGAACTTTATGCAAAAAGCCGGAGCAATGCGTGTAGCCGCAGAACTGGGGATTGCAATCGTCGCCCCGGATACCAGCCCACGAGGGGAAGGTGTACCGGATGACCCGGAAGGTGCATATGACTTCGGCCTGGGAGCCGGGTTTTACCTTAACGCGACTCAGGCGCAATGGGATCAGCATTACAAGATGTACGACTATGTCACCGATGAACTGCCAAACCTGGTGGAATCGGAATTCGCGGTAAAACCGGTACGCAGCATCAGCGGACACTCCATGGGCGGCCACGGGGCAATTACCGTCGCACTGAAAAACCCGCTCCGCTACCGTTCAGTATCGGCGTTCAGCCCTATCTGCCACCCGATGGATTGCCCCTGGGGGCAGAAAGCGTTTTCCAATTACCTCGGCGAAGACAAAGAGAGCTGGAAAATCTATGACAGCGTTGAGCTGATGAAGGACTGGCAAGGTGACAATGATCCTCTGCCACTGTTGGTCGATCAGGGTGACGCAGACAATTTCCTGGCTGAACAACTGAAGCCGGAAACTCTGCAAATGGCGGCGGCAGCTTCCGGCTACCCGGTAGAAATACGGATGCAGCCCGGTTATGACCATAGCTACTTTTTCATCTCTACCTTTATTGGTGAACACCTGCGTTTCCACGCAGGGCACCTGCTGAAATAACCCCCAATAAAAATGCCCCGGCCATTGGCCGGGGCATTTCATTTCTTTACTTAGCTTACAGAGAGTAAGTGTACGGTGCCTGAATACCCAGAGGCAGGCCCAGCGTCCAGTACGCCAGCAGGAACAGGGTCCAGCCAATCAGCATGGCGATGGAATATGGCATCATCATAGAAGCCAGGGTACCGATACCTGTGCTCTTCACATAACGCTGGCAGTAAACAACAACCAGTGGGAAGAACACCATCAGAGGCGAAATGATGTTGGAAACAGAGTCACCTACACGGAATGCAGCCTGAGACAGTTCTGGGGAAATACCCAGCGCCATCAGCATCGGTACCAGGATAGGACCAATCAGGGCCCACTTGGCAGACGCAGAACCGATAAGCAGGTTAACGGTTGCAGTCAGCAGAACCATACCCACGATAGTCAGCTGGCCCGGCATATTCAGTGCTTTCAGGAGCTCAGCGCCTTCCAGTGCCAACAGCGTACCGATGTTTGACTGGCTGAATGCCGCCAGGAACTGGGCACAGAAGAACGACATAACCAGGTAGCTGCCCATGGTTGCCATGGTGTCGCTCATTGACTTGATAATGTCACTGCTGGTTTTGAAAGTACCGGCAACACGGCCGTAAACCACACCAGGGATAATAAACAGGATGAAGATCAGCGGCACGATAGACTTCATGATCGGTGCAGCAAAGGAAGTCAGCTGGCCATCCGGTGCACGCAGCGGTGAAGTTTCAGGCCACAGGGCCACCACCAGCAGGGCGATACCGGCAAGCATTGCGATGCCCGCACGGTTGAACGCACGGCTTTCAGTTTGGGTAAAGCTGCCCAGATCCGGAGCGGTTTCCGCATCTTCGTCAATTGCCAGCTTGGACAGGCGCGGCTCAACGATCTTCTCGGTTACATACCAGCCGATAGCCACAATCAGGAATGAAGACAGGCCAGTGAAGTAGATGTTCGCCAGCGGGTTAACCACGTAGTCCTTATCCAGTACGTTCGCCGCAGACTGGGTAAAGCCAGCCAGCAGCGGGTCGATACCGGAAGGAATGAAGTTGGCTGCGAAACCACCGGATACACCGGCAAATGCCGCCGCGATACCAACCAGAGGATGGCGACCGGCCGCATGGAAAATGATACCACCCAGTGGGATAACCAGAACGTAGCCGGCATCTGCTGCGGTGTGGGAAACTATCGCCACCAGAATCAGCACAGGTGTCAGCAGTTTCTTAGGCGTGACGTTCAGCATCTTCTTCAGGCCGGTATTGATAAAGCCAGAAGCGTCAGCCACACCTACACCCAGCATCGCAACCAGTACAATACCCATTGGGGCGAAGCTGGTGAATGTAGTCACCATATTAGCCAGGAAGCTGGCAAGGGCTTCACCGGTAAGAAGGTTGTTGATCTGGATAGCCTGGCCGGAAACGGGGTGAATCAGGTCAAAAGAGATCTGAGACAAAATGGCAGACAGGCCCCAGACCATCAGCAGGCCGTAAAAAAACAGCAGTGCCGGATCAGGAATCTTGTTACCAACGCGCTCAATCGCGTTAAGGAATTTTTCCATACCACCCGACGGCGCATCGGGCTTTTGCTTCAATGCATGGTCACTCATAAATGTGCTCCAAATGATTACGATGTTGCGCCACCACTGTTGTCCTGTATTTATGGGTTATTCGGATACAGTGGGACGTGTTACCTCATTGTATGGAAGCGAATAAATAAAAAAGAGCACACATCTAAAAATAGAACAATTAGCAGGATGATAAATTGTAAACGGAGATTAAAGTAAAACAAATATTCAAATAAACACATCAAAAACAAAACAACAAACCAACATATGAAAAGTTATTACTACATAAAATGAGAAACATAAAAAATTGCCCCTATCAGGGAACCCTGACTCGCATCCCCGAGGACGGCAATCACCAACAAAATGGCAGAATGAGCGCAGCAAGCTGCGTGCTACATCAGTTGGCAGCACGTTTTCTTGACTAAAATGGTGGCTTCTAGCTTTTTAGCAGAAAGGCATGGTTAACATGGTGTGTGGACAAGCCAGATTTCCAGTAACTTGAGCAGCTTTTCTGGATCCATAGGTTTAGTCAGGTAATCATTGGCTCCGGCCCGGATACATTTTTCACGATCCTCAGGCATTGATTTGGCCGTCAGGGCAATAATAGGCAGATGCTCAAATCCGCTCATGTTGCGAATATGCTTCATGGTTTCATAGCCATCCATTTCCGGCATCATAATATCCATCAGCACCAAATCGACCTTGTCTCCGCCTTCCAGCAGAGAGAGGGCTTCTTTACCGTTATTGGCTATCGTACAGTGGATACCGTGGTCCTCAAGGACGGATGTCAGGGCAAATATATTGCTGATCTGATCATCAACCACCAGCAGATTTTTATTGTTCAGTACATCATTGGAATCCAGTTGATCAAACAGAATGCGACGCTGCTCTTCTGGCAACTGCCTGCTGATCTGGTGCAGGAAGAGGCTGGTTTCAATAAGAAGGGCACTGCGGCTCATAACCGGTGAAACCGGGTGCTCTTCCGCTACCTGATCAACCATTGCCTGTAGGGGTTTGGTCAGCGGCTCATTACTGTGAACGATCAAAGGTGTCGTCAGACTGTCACTCAATCCATTGATAACCTGCTTAATAAATGTGATATCGGTTACCTGGCTGATATTCAGGACAACGCAGTCATACGCTGTATCTTGAGCCATCTTTATCATGGAAGATGTGTTGTCACAGGTATCTATTTTTAATCCCGGCGCATTGAGGAATTCTGACAGAGGGGCGGCCATCGCCAATTTCTCTGCGATGATTAATACATGCGCCTCCGACTTTTTGATTCGTGAGGAAAATGCCTCCATTATCTGCTTTGCGGTTTCATCATCTATGGGTTTGAAGGAAGAGCCGATGGCACCCATTTTTACCAGTTCTGAGTTGTGCGGCCTGCTGTGTTCTTCGGTCAGCACATAGACAGGAATATGCCGGGTTTTTATATTTGCCTTGAGCTTCTCCAGGACCAGTGTCCCGTCCACACACTCTGCATCTTCCGACATGATAATTGCAGTTGGGAGCAGTTCCTCGGCAAACTGCAGCCCCTTGCCACCATCGAACGCGGTAACCACATTGAAACCGGTTTGTTCGCCCTGTTTTTTCAATTGGGCATGAAGTTCAGGATTGCTCTCAATTATCAAAAGGCGACGTTCCGCCAGCAGACCTGTGTCTTCAATATCTGTGCAAGAATCCTTCAGCTCTGAGGGAGACTCAGAGACATCCTCATCAAGCTGGGCAAACTCTGCCGGGATATGGGCTTTCTGCAGCTCAGTCAATCCGCCAGAGTCGGAAGCCTCCTTGGTATCACCTGCCGTGGGGGCATCCCTTTGCGCTGTAAAGATGTCTGATGATGAGTCACGGCCTAACTTTGGGCCAGCAAGCTCCAGCGGCAAGTAGGTATACATGGTAGTACCAATGCCAACTTCACTGGTCACAGTAATGTATCCACCGAGCAATTCAATCAACTGTCTGGAAATGGATAATCCCAATCCGGTGCCACCGTACTTACGGTTTGTATTCCCGTCCCCCTGGGCAAAAGCATTGAACACAGCATTCAGCTTGTCGTGTTCTATGCCTATTCCGGTATCTACGACTTTGACACACAACATATCCTGGTGGACAGCCTTACCGTCAGAGTCAGCCATGCCTTTGTTAAGGCGTTCCATGACCAATTGCACTTCGCCCTTTTCGGTAAATTTAAAGGCATTTGACAGCAGGTTGACGATCACTTGCTGGAATCGCTTAGGGTCGGTCTTAACCGTTGTCAGGCCACTGTCATTAAGTGTAGAGAAGGCCAGCCCCTGTTTGTTGGCTACTTCGATATAACGCTGGTAAAGGTTGGTTAGGAAGTTGTCCAGGTTCATATTTTCGATGATGACATCAAGCTTGCCCGCCTCAATTTTTGACAGGTCAAGAACGTCATTGATAATCGAAAGAAGATCACTTCCTGAGCGATGGATTACTGTCGCATACTCAATTTGCTTTTCAGTCAGGTTTTTCTCTTTGTTCTCTTTCAGCAGGTTGGCAAGAATCAATAAGCTGTTCAGGGGGCTGCGCAACTCATGCGACATATTGGCAAGGAATTCTGATTTGTACTTGCTGGACTGCTCCAGCTCCCTGGCCTGGCGTTCAAGATCACGGCGCACCTTTTCCAGACTGAGGTTTTGGTTACGCAACGTGGCCTGTTTCTCTTCCAGCTCTGCGGCTTTTAGCTTGAGCTGCTCATTTGATTCGCCCAGCATTCCCTGCTGCTGTTCCAGTTGCGAAGCCTGCAACTGGCTCTGGCGCAACAGGTTGCTCATGGTGTCACGCGAGGTGGAAACCCTCATTGCAATACCGATACTGGGGATGACTTGTTCAATAAATTCAAGCTGCCCCCTCGTCATCGGCTTGGTATGTCCAATCTCTATCACCCCTTCTACATTGCCTTCATAAAGCAGGGGGGCAACGACTATATAAGCAGGGGTAGCATACGAAGCGGCCGATTGGGCAATGGGCAACCGCTCATTAAGCTCCAGGTTTCGCTCAAGTATTTTTTTCTGGCTCATCGCCTGCCCAACCAGTCCTTCTCCGGGATAGAACACCATTGAACGTCCATTTTCTCCGTGTTCCACAAGTGCGCCATAGTGGGACATCAGGTGCAGCTCCTGACGCTCTTCTTCCCCTTCAACAGTATGGGTGCGGTAGACAAAGCCAACCGCCGCGCCCAGGTATTCACAAATGAAATCAACGGTGTTTTTAGCCATCTGGGTAAGTGGCAATTCACCACTGAGCTTTTTACTCAGTTCAGATATTCCCGATTTAAGCCAGTCCTGCTGGGCGTTGCTTGTGTTAGCCCTTTCAAGATCGTCCACCGCTTTCGTCAGGCTGGTGCGTACTTCTTCAAACTCAGAGAAATAGCTGAGACCTCCAGCAATTTTTGAGTCAGGATCAGACAGTTTTCTCGCTGTTGGATCGATATCTACCTTGAGTAAACTCCGCGCCTCAGCGATATCATTACGAGAGAGGGACTCTGTGATTCTGAGAACCTGTATCAGCGCGGAGCCAATCATATTGCTGACACCGAAGGCAATCATAAAGCCCACAACAAGCGAAAACAGGGTCACCCCGAATAGCACAGCGACTGTACTGTCCATGCTGTTCACCAGTTTAGCCAGCGCCGTTGTGGCATCAGTCTGTTCTTCATTGGCAGCCGTTGTCAGCAAAAGGTCCACTTCAGCAAATATTGTCCTTTCCAATTGATCGGTAGTGGCAATTGCATCCATTTTTGTCTGAGGGTTGTAGCGTTTGAAAATCACATCAGACGTATCTTCTATGTCATCAAAGAGCTTCCTGATTTTATCCAGGTTCTCCTTGTCACCCTCCTCAACCTCCAGTCGGGTAAGCAGGTTAAAATACTCACGAAATTCATCGGCATAGTCATCGAATGCATCTTGTTCATCTATTTCTCCACCGACGTATTCTGCCAGTGAAGAGAGCATATCACCGGATTGATCCAGCAGTTCCAGGTAGTAGCGAAGGCCCGGAATATCATCCCCGATAGCCTGTTCCAGCGTACTGGATTCCAAAGCCTCCCGGTAATCATTCTCGGTCAGCTGATCGAGCAGGACTTCAAGTTCCGCACCCTGGTTGTCTTCCAGATCATCGACCGCTTTCAAAGCCCATTTCTCTGACAATGGGTCATAACTCTGGAAGACAGATCGATTGACTTCACTGAAATATTCGTCAACCAATGAACGAATGGTAGAAAGGCGCTCCAGACTTTCTGCGCTGCCCACTTCCAACGGAGTGACCCTGTCCAGAGCGATACCGAAATTTTTATAGGATTCACGGAAGTCTTCCTGAATACCCTCTGTTTCCCCTGACAGGTATTCGAGTACATTGGTCTGCATGATGCCGACGTTTTTACCCATCTCCAGGTACAGGAATGCACCCGGCACGTCATCTTCTTCAACACCGGCAGCAATGGTCTTGGCACCGCTTAAGAAATACCAGGCCAACCCGCAAGTAAGTACCAGCAGAAAAATGACCAGGCCAAAACCACTCAACAATACTGTTTTCAGCCTTTTCTCTTTTCCTCTGAAAAACATAAATCAGGCCTCTTTAAATTTTTCAGTGTAAGACGTCAGCCAATCTTCCATTTCCTTCTCAGGAAGAGGCCGCGAGTACAGATATCCCTGGAAATAGTCCGAGTCTGCGCGACGCAGGAACGCGGCATGCTCCTCGGTCTCAACACCTTCCGAGATCACTTTGAGATTGAGGTTGTGGGCCAAGTCAATGGTGGCAGAGATAATGCACTCATCATCCTTGTCCCGGCCGATATCCTTGATAAAACTACGATCAATCTTGAGGGTGTTGATGGGTAACCGGCGCAGGTAACTGAGTGAGCTGTAACCGGTACCGAAATCATCAATAGAAATACTCAGTCCCATGGTTTGCATCAGCCGGAGTGTCTCTATCACTTCTTCCTGGTCGTTCAACAGCAGTGACTCGGTGATTTCAATTTCGAACTGGTCAAGATCCAGCCCGAACCGCTCCTTTATCTCGAACAGTTGGTCTATCACCAGCTTGTTTCTGAACTGAACTGAGGATGTATTAAGGGCAATACGCGCCCCTTCCGGCCAGATCCCTTTATCTTTCCAGTTCTGCAGAGCCTCAAAAGCCTTGGTGTAGATATGCAAGCTCATCGGGATAATCAGCCCGGATTTTTCGGCGATGGGAATGAAGTTATCGGGAGAGACGAACCCCCTGGATTCGTGTTTCCACCTGGCCAGCACTTCCACCGCAACCAACTTTTCGTTGTGGGAGTCTATGATGGGTTGGAAATGACAGCTTAATTCGTCATCCAATACGGCTTTTTTGAAGTCCCGCTCCAGTTGCGATCGTTGAACCGCCAAATCCTCATATTTTGGATCAAACATGGCAAAGCAGTTACGTCCCATGTTTTTGGCCTGGTACATGGTGATATCTGCCGCCTTGATAAGAGAATCGGCATCTTCCCCATACTCTGGAAACTCCACTATCCCTATGCTGCCACTGGTAAGGATAGAATGGTTCTTTACCTCGATAGGTTTAGAGAAAACCTCAAGCATTTTTCCAGCCATTACAGAAGAATCGAAATTGCCGTTCTCATCTTCAAAAAGAACACCAAACTCGTCTCCCCCCAATCGGGCAAACAAGTTTACTTTTCTGCCATAGGATCTGAGTCGGTGGGCCAAGTTGACCAACAACTCATCACCAACGGTATGGCCGAATTCATCGTTAACTTTCTTGAAGTGGTCAAGGTCAACGAACATGACGATCAGTCGGTGGCCGTTTCTTTTGCAGCGGTTAATCGCGTTATTAATGGCCTCTTTGAACAGCATCCGGTTTGGCAACTTGGTAAGCGGATCATGGGTAGCCATATGCAGAAGCTTTTCTTCGTTCTGCTTACGTTGGGAAATGTCGTGAAACATTAAAACACCGCCGCCTTTATCACCGGAGCGGAAGGTTCCAAAAGAGTAGCTACAGGGGGTATATCGCCCATTGCCATTGGCTATCTTGGCATCATTTTCACGGATGGTGTCACCCTGGAGAATGGCGCGACGGAAGATACTGTTTTCCCAATCAACTTTGTCACGCAGTGCCGGGCGGTCGAGCAGCATCAGGATGCTTTTATTCATCAACCGATTCGAATCGGCCCTCAGGATTTGCTGGGCTGCCGGGTTACAAAAATTAATAAGGCCATTTTCATCCACTGCGATAATGCCATCTAGTGAGCACTTCAAAAGCAGATTTTTACTCTCTTCCAGCGCCTGGGTTTTTTCCAGCAGCTCTTCCAGAGCACGTTTGTTTTTTTCCAGGTCGATAAATATCTGCACTTTTGCCAGTAAGATTTTGGCATCTATCGGCTTGCAGATGTAATCAGCCGCCCCAGAGTCAAACCCTTCATGGATATATTTAATATCTTTATGAATCGCAGTGATAAAAATGACCGGGGTGTGGCGAGTCTTGGGGTGTTTATGGATCAACTGCGTCGTCTTGAACCCATCAAGCACAGGCATCTGAACATCCATAAGTATCAGACAGAAGTCGGAATCCTTGATTAGGATATGCAAGGCTTCACTGCCAGACAGAGCTTTCACCACCTCTACGTTCATACTGCTAAGCAGCTCTTCCAGGACGAATAGGTTTTCTTCCCTGTCATCAACTATCAAAATTCGTGTAGCTGGCTGGATCTCTGGGGAAAGAGCTGGGACCATATTCATAGACATTCTGTATTGGTACTAACAGGCCGACAAAAAATCTGTCGGATATAGAGAAGCATTGCCAAACTCAATCCTTCCCACTTCATATGTTTAACGTAGACCAATTTGTTTCACTTCAACAACTCGCATTGCAAAAGTGAGACCATGTACAGCCAGCGAGTCCTACAACAACTGCAGTCGAGTTAACGAAAACATCGCGACATTAAATATGCGTTGTACTGCTGACTATCTTCAGGTTTCAGGGCGTAAGTTTGTGCCTATGAAATGTACCGGGGAAGGTGTATGAATCAGTTGGGAAGTAATATCGGCAAAGAGGGAAGAGATTGGAGGATAGGCGTCTCCCCGCTGTGTGGGGAGACGCAATAATACATGGGGTTATCTAACTGAATAAAACAGCTTCTGCTGCGTTCCAGTTATTCCCACTCGATAGTTGCCGGTGGCTTGCCTGATACGTCGTAAACCACACGGGAAATACCATCCACTTCGTTGATGATGCGGTTTGATACCTTACCCAGGAAATCGTATGGCAGGTGTGCCCAGTGGGCGGTCATAAAGTCGATGGTTTCAACGGCACGCAGGGAGACAACCCAGTCGTACTTACGGCCATCGCCCATTACGCCGACAGAGCGAACCGGCAGGAATACGGTAAATGCCTGGGAAACCTTGTTATAAAGGTCTGCTTTGTGGAGCTCTTCAATGAAGATAGCGTCAGCACGGCGCAGCAGATCACAGTATTCTTTTTTCACTTCGCCCAGCACACGTACACCAAGACCAGGACCTGGGAACGGGTGACGGTAAAGCATGTTGTATGGCAGGCCGAGCTCAAGGCCGATCTTGCGCACTTCGTCTTTGAACAGCTCTTTCAGCGGTTCAACCAGACCCATTGCCATTTCTTCTGGCAGACCACCTACGTTATGGTGAGATTTGATAACGTGTGCCTTACCGGTCTTTGAGGCAGCAGATTCGATAACGTCCGGATAGATGGTACCCTGCGCCAGCCACTTGGCGTTCTTCAGTTTCTTCGACTCTTCATCGAACACATCTACGAACACATGGCCAATTTTCTTACGCTTGGCTTCCGGATCGGCAATACCATCCAGCGCTGACAGGAAGCGGTCTTCTGCATCAACGTGGACAATGTTCAGTCCGAAGTGATCGCCGAACATTTCCATAACCTGTTGCGCTTCATTCAGACGCAGCAGGCCGTTGTCTACGAATACACAAGTCAGCTTGTCACCGATCGCACGGTTGATAAGCATGGCAACAACGGATGAATCTACGCCACCTGACAGGCCCAGGATCACTTCATCGTCACCGACCTGCTCTTTGATGCGAGCAACAGCGTCTTCGATAATAGAAGCCGGTGTCCACAGGCGATCACAGCGGCAGATGTCCATCACGAACCGCTCAAGCATACGGTGGCCCTGACGGGTGTGAGTGACTTCAGGGTGGAACTGTACGCCGTAGAAACGCTTCTCTTCATTTGCCATCGCAGCAAACGGACAGGTATCTGTAGAGGCGACTTTTACGAAGTCGGACGGGATTTCAACCACTTTGTCACCGTGGCTCATCCAAACATCCAGAACACCCTTGCCTTCTTCATTGATGGCATCTTCAATGCCTTCAAACAGGCTGCCAGCGTTATCCAGAGTCACCTTCGCATAACCGAATTCGCGCTCGGTAGAACCTGCAACTTTACCGCCCAGCTGTTCTGACATGGTTTGCATGCCGTAGCACACACCCAGAACAGGAACCCCTGCTTCAAACACATATTGTGGCGCACGTGGTGAACCTGCTTCGGTCACACTCTCCGGACCGCCGGAAAGGATGATGCCGTTAGGGTTGAAGTCGCGGATATCCTGCTCTTCAACATCCCAGGCCCACAGTTCACAGTAAACACCGATTTCACGGATACGGCGCGCGATAAGCTGGGTGTACTGGGAACCGAAATCAAGGATCAGAATACGTTGGTCATGAATATTCGTGGTCATCTATTGCGTCTCAATCAGAGGTGGTATCAGGAAGCGTTGCTCCCTGCGAGTAATCGTTAACCGGTTGCACCAAACCGGGAACCGGTTAAAAAAGTATGGGAAGCATTCCTTCCCATACCATTATTCCCAAGAGGGCTTACCCCATACGGTAGTTAGGCGCTTCCTTGGTGATGGTCACATCATGGACGTGCGACTCAGCCATACCTGCACCGGTAACCCGGACAAATTCAGCTTTGGTACGCAGATCCTCGATAGTTGCAGAACCGGTAAGACCCATGCTTGAGCGCAGGCCACCCATCTGCTGGTGAATGATTTCCTTCAGGCGGCCCTTATAGGCTACGCGACCTTCGATACCTTCCGGTACCAGCTTGTCAGCAGCATTGTCTGACTGGAAGTAACGGTCAGAAGAACCTTTGGTCATCGCACCCAGAGAACCCATACCACGGTAAGACTTGTAGGCGCGGCCCTGGTAAAGCTCAACTTCACCCGGAGATTCTTCGGTACCGGCAAACATAGAACCAGCCATTACACAGCTTGCGCCGGCGGCGATTGCTTTACACATGTCACCGGAGAAACGGATACCGCCATCAGCGATAACCGGGATGTTGTACTGGTCAGCAACAGCCACAGCATCAGAAATTGCAGTAATTTGTGGAACGCCTACACCGGTTACGATACGGGTAGTACAAATTGAACCCGGGCCGATACCAACTTTAACGGCATTTACGCCGGCTTCAATCAGCGCCTTGGCACCTGACGCTGTTGCCACGTTACCGCCAACAATTTGCAGGTCTGGGTATTCGGCACGAGTTTCACGGATACGTTGCAGAACACCTTCAGAATGGCCATGTGATGAGTCAATCAGCAGCACATCCACACCAGCTTCAACCAGTGCCTTAACACGTTCTTCGTTACCGGCACCGGCACCTACCGCAGCACCAACACGCAGACGGCCTTGCTCGTCTTTACAAGCGTTAGGCTTGCGCTCTGCTTTCTGGAAATCTTTAACGGTGATCATACCGGCCAGGTGATGGTGCTGGTCGATAACCAGTACTTTCTCAACGCGGTGCTCTTGCATCAGCGCCTGAACTTCTTCACGACCGGTGCCTTCCATTACGGTCACCAGGCGGTGTTGAGGTGTCATCGCTTCTTCAACTTTCTTTTCCAGGTCGGTAACAAAACGCACGTCACGACCGGTGATGATACCCACCAGCTCACCGTTACCGGCAACCACTGGGTAACCTGCAAAACCGTTCTTTTCAGTCAGGGCTTTTACGTCACGGATAGTCATGTCCGGGGTAACAGTAACAGGCTTGGCTACCACACCCGCTTCATAGATCTTAACCAGGCGTACTTGCTCGGCTTGCTCTTCGATGCTCATGTTCTTGTGGATAAAGCCGATACCGCCTTCCTGGGCCAGGCCAATAGCAAAACGTGCTTCAGTCACGGTATCCATCGCGGCTGAGACCATCGGGATGTTTAGGGTAATTTTGTCAGTCAGACGAGTTCGCAGATCAGCCGTGTTTGGCAGTACTGTCGAATGGGCAGGAACAAGAAGGACATCATCAAAAGTCAGCGCTTCTTTGGCAATTCTTAACATCGCAATATCTCACACCAGAGGGTTGTAAAAGGGGGAAAAATATTGCCGCCGCATTATACTCACGACGCAATCGATTGGCTACAGCTTTCTTAGAAAAATATTTGCATGATCTTCCCCCCTCTGTAATATGGTTCGATTACTTTCTGTTCATCCAGTGGAGAATTCTGTGCCTGCCGCCGGAAACGACCGCATTTACACCGTCTCCCGCCTTAATGCTGAAGTGCGCTTGTTACTTGAAAATGAAATGGGTGTCATTTGGCTTACCGGCGAAATTTCCAACTTCACAGCCCCCGTCTCCGGACACTGGTATTTCTCACTAAAAGATAGCCGCTCACAGGTTAAATGTGCCATGTTCCGTGGCAATAACCGCAATGTTGCATTCAAGCCGACAAGTGGACAGCAGGTATTGGTTCGCGCCAGGATTTCCCTGTATGAACCCCGTGGTGATTACCAGATCATTGTCGACAGCATGCAGCCGGAAGGTAACGGCTTGCTCCAGCAGCAGTTTGAGAAGCTAAAAATGCAGCTGGCTGCTGAAGGGATGTTTGCGCAGGAAAGGAAAAAAGAGTTGCCAGCCAGCCCTGTTAGGGTCGGTATAATTACTTCCCAAACCGGCGCAGCCCTTCGCGACATCCTCCAAGTACTTCAACGGCGCGACCCTTCCCTGCCTGTTGTCATTTATCCAACAATGGTACAGGGGGACGGCGCTGCCATTTCCATTGCCCAGGCAATCGGGCGGGCAAATATCCGCAACGAGTGTGATGTGCTGATTGTCGGCCGTGGCGGCGGCTCTATCGAAGATCTCTGGTGCTTTAACGAAGAGATCGTCGCCCGCTCCATTGCAGCCAGCTCTATTCCAGTCATCAGTGCTGTCGGGCATGAAATCGACGTAACCATCTCAGACTATGTTGCAGATGTCCGCGCCCCCACCCCGTCTGCCGCCGCAGAACTTGTCAGCCGGGATACCGGTGAGCGGGTGAAACAACTGAATTACCTCAAAGATCGTCTGAACTATGCGATTCAAGGGTATCTGTCGCGGCAAGAACACCGGGTTGGCAATCTCAGACACCGTCTCCAGCTTCGCCACCCCAAGACCAAACTGGAACAGCAAATCCAGCAGTTGGACGAAAGATCAGTTGCACTTACCGGGGCTGTACAGCGCTATATGCAGAATAAAATCCTGCATATTGACCGGCAGTCGCTGAAATTATCGCATTATTCCCCAGAGAGACGGATTGAATCCGGGCGAGACCGTATTGCCGATTACGCGCGCCGTCTTCAAAGTGCCATGGAGCGTAATCTGGCGGAAAAGCGCCATGCACTGGCATTGCAGGTAGAGACCCTGGAAGCCGTCAGCCCGCTTGCCACCCTTTCCCGCGGTTACTCCATTACCCGGAAAGAAAATGGCAAGGTGGTTAAATCCGTGAATGATGTTGAAAGTGGGCAACTGTTGGTGACACAGGTGGCTGACGGTGAAATCACATCGAAAATTGTATCCCCGTAAATTAGCCAAATCCTCAACTTTCCGGCTTCTGTTAAGCCCATAAATCCCCATAAAAAAAGCCCGGCATTCTCAGCCGGGCTTTTTTAATCTATTGATTTAAATAGCTTCATCAGCCTCGAACTTCACCTCAATACGCTTTTTAGATTTCAATTCATTGCAACGCGGGCAAAAGTAGTTACTGGCACCACACGCCTGTAACTTCTCCAAAGCATGATGGCAGTCAGGGCAACTGACCTGCTTTTTGAAGACCTGTTGACAGAAGTCACAATGGTAATGGCTATCCTGCCAACGAAGTTCACTCTCGCATTGGGGACAGGAAGAGATCTCAATCATAATGGACTCACAAGGACGTTATCAGTCAGATTTTACCAAATTATCAGCGTATTACGGATTCCAAAACCTGCAGTTCCCCACATTATCGACCGATGGGAGCAATAAGAGTTTAGATCGCATGATCTACAGATCACGGTAAACAGGCAAAGTGATCAGCGATCTGCTCCCTACAGAATATTTATCAATACACTTCCCGAAAGCATAAGTTACATGTTCTGCATTTGGATTTTAAACAGGATAATATCTCGGCGCCACTTCAAATTACAGGCGGATCCAGAATTTGATATATATGATCTGGGGCTGGAATTCTCACGTCGCAGAATCATTTTGTTGATCTGCGTCACTTAAAATAGCAACTAAAAAAGAAATTACATCGCCTCTCGGTTCTTCCAATCCGGCGAATCTGATCCTTACGCCTCTATTTTTAGATCAAAAAAAACCCAGCGGCCAGCGCTGGGTTCTCATTTTAACGGTCGAAACCTTATTTCTTCCGGGTTTGCAGCATTGTCATCAGACGCTTACGTTGGCGTTCCTGAGACATTGTCAGCTTTTCTTTCTTGCCTTCGAACGGGTTCTCGCTGTTCTGGAACTGCATACGGATCGGTGTTCCTACAATTTCCAGTGACTTACGGTAGTAGTTCATCAGGTAGCGCTTGTACGCATCCGGCAACTCTTTCACCTGGTTACCGTGCACAACCACAATTGGTGGGTTGTAACCACCGGCGTGGGCATACTTCAGCTTCACACGGCGGCCACGAATCATTGGTGGCTGGTGGTCCTCTTTCGCCATGTTCAGGATGCGGGTAAGCAGAGAGGTGCTGACACGCTTGGTAGCAGACTCATAGGCTTCCTGTACAGATTCGAACAGGTGGCCGACACCGGTACCATGAAGCGCCGAAATAAAGTGAATGCGGGCAAAATCAACGAAACCAAGACGACGGTCCAGTTCTTTCTTCACTCGCTCTTTGACATCCTGATCCAGACCATCCCACTTGTTCACTGCCAGTACAATGGAGCGACCGGCATTCAGGGTAAAGCCAAGCAAGCTTAGATCCTGATCAGAAATATTCTCGCGCGCATCGATAACCAGCAGAACCACGTTGGCATCTTCAATCGCCTTCAGGGTCTGTACTACGGAGAACTTTTCAACAGTTTCGTTGATACGCTTACGGCGACGCACACCTGCGGTATCAATCAATACATACTCACGGCCGTCACGCTCCATTGGGATATAGATAGAGTCACGGGTGGTACCCGGCATGTCATAGACTACAACACGCTCTTCACCGAGGATGCGGTTGGTCAGGGTTGATTTACCCACGTTTGGACGGCCGATAATAGCCATCTTGATAGGCTGGTCCTGCAGACGCTTATAAGCAGCTTCAGCGTCTTCCTCGCTGGCATTTTCTTCCTGCTCGTCCTCGTCGGCTTCATCAGTAAGATCCACCAGCATTGGGTCCAGCTCTTCATCTTCTTCCGTGTCTTCTGCCATTTCTTCGGCTACAGGCATCAGGGCACGGTCAATCAGGGCACCAACGCCACGGCCGTGGGCTGCTGCAATCTGGAACATCTCTTCAAAACCCAGGCTCCAGAAATCAGCACCGGCCTGATCGGCATCAATGCCGTCAACCTTGTTAACAACCAGGAAGGTGGTCTTTTCACGGCTGCGCAGGTGATTGGCAATTTCTTCGTCAGCAGGCGTACGTCCGGCACGGCCATCCACCATAAACAGAACAACATCAGCCTCTTCGATCGCAGCCAGTGACTGCTGGGCCATCTTGGTTTCAACACCTTCTTCCGTTCCGTCGATGCCGCCGGTGTCAATCACGATAAACTCGTGCTCGCCCAGCTTTGCTTTACCGTATTTACGATCCCTGGTTAAACCTGGAAAGTCCGCAACCAGCGCATCGCGGGTGCGGGTCAGGCGGTTAAACAGTGTTGATTTCCCGACGTTAGGCCGCCCCACAAGAGCAACAACAGGAATCATATTAACCTCTTAAAAAATCTGTGTTATCTAATGACAACGGCTCCTGGCCGATAACAACCAAGAGCCGTCATGTTCATAATCCGCTGAAATCAGGGAATTTGCAGTTTCCGCAAATCGCCTTCGCGGTCCATCACCAGGTAACCGTCATCGACGCGTACCGGTGCGACAGCCAAGCCACTATTGTTAATCTGCTGCTGGGCAACAAACTCACCAGTGTCAGGATCCAGCCAGTGCAGGTAACCTTCTGCATCACCTACCACAATATAGCCTGAGATAGCGACCGGCGCTGTCAGAAGACGGTATTGCAGATCCTTGTTTTCCCACAGTTCCGTTCCGCTGCGTGCATCAATAGCAACGACGTGGTCTTTGTCTGTGGTCAGGAATATCCGGTTACCCGCGACGAAAAAGTCGTTATACGCCGAATAGTTACGCTTCCAAACCGGTTGTCCGGAGCGCAGGTCCATGGCGAAAAGGTGGCCATTGTACCCCAGTACGTACAGACGGTCGCCTGAAATTACCGGTGTAGAGTCAACATCAACCAGACGATCAATCTCTGTCGCGCCTTTCGGGCTGCCTACGGGGATCTGCCAGAGTACCTGTCCTGAATTCATCAGCGCAGCACCCAGACGGCCATTTGCCATTCCCCAGAATACACCGCCGCCAACGGTTACCGGTGCACTGTCACCGCGGAGTGTCAGGTTAGGCACTTCGTTACCGATACGCCATTTTTGCTCACCGGTTTCAGCATCCAGCGCAACCAGGGTGCCACGAGAAGTGTTTACCACCACCATGCCTTCGTCAGCCAGTGGTTTGGCCAGCACTTCACCGTTAACCTGGGTTTTCCACTTGGTTTCACCGGTTTCTTCGTCCAGTGCGATCACATAGCCGTTTTCGGAACCGATGAATACTTTGCCGTAAGATAGGGTCAATCCACCAGAAAGCAACGCCGGGTTTTCTTCACCCAGGTTAACTTCCCAAAGTTTCTTTCCGGTCTCACTGTTCAGCGCATACACTTTACCGTCGCGGTCAGCAGCGAAAATCTTGTCGTAACCGACTGCCGGGGAAAGACGGGAGAAATACTGCCCTACGCCATCACCAATCTGGTGCTGCCAAATCTGCTTGGGAGCAAATTCGCTTTTTACGACAGGAAGCGGCGCCATCTGCACCGCTTCTTCTTCGCTCGCACAACCCGCCAGGACACCCAGTGCCAACAACAGAGGGAGTGCGCGCTTCAAGGCTTTCTGCATGCCGTAATCCTTACTTAGCAAGGTTGTCCAGTTTCATCTGAACAACCTGGCCTGCTCCGTTTTGAAGAGCCAGTTCATAAGAAGTACGTGCTGCTTCGACATCGCCTTTTTTCAACTGAAAATCGCCGCGGAGTTCATCCACCGTACCAGCCCAACTTTCGGACGTGACCTTAGCGAGCTCAGCCAGTGCTGCGTCAAGGTTACCCTGCTGGGCTTCCACGCGGGCCAGGCGAATCTGCGCCAGTGTCTGCATAGACTCATCTTTAGCATTGTCAGTTACCCAGCGAAGCTGCCTAGCAGCAGCAGCCAGCTCACCGGCTTCCGCCTGAACTTTTGCCAGTTGTAGGCTGGTCATTGCAGCGTAAGATGTGTCTGCGTTGTCCTTAATGAAAGCTTCGGCTTTCCCGGCTGCTTCCGCGCCGTCAGAAGCCAAGGCAGTAACAACCACGTTGTAAGCGTCAGAGGCGTTTTCCGCCGAGGTATCGAGATGACCCTGGTAATAACGCCAGCCGTACAGGCCGCCAAGGCCGACAACAGCGCCAAGAATCACGGCTTTACCGTTTTCCTTCCACCAATTCTTAATCGCTTCTACCTGTTGTTCTTCTGTGGTGTAGACTTCCACGACTGATCCTCTTAAATCAATGCCGCCAGTTTTGCGGCCACATCATCCTGTGACATTGTCAATTGTTCACCGCCGGCCAGATCCTTGAAGGTTACCTGTCCGGATGCCACTTCGTCTTCGCCCAGAACCAGTGCAACAGCTGCACCGACTTTATCTGCACGCTTGAATTGTTTCTTAAAGTTACCGCCACCAAAGTGAGTCATTACACGCAGGCCAGGTACATCTTCACGCAGGCGCTCAGCCAGCTTCATACCTGCCATCAGTGTGCCTTCTCCGGCAGTCACCACATAGACATCTACGCCACGGCGTACGTCAGTCTGGCCCAGGGTTTCCATGAGCAGCACAAGGCGCTCAAGGCCCATTGCAAAACCTACTGCAGGAGCCGGTTTGCCACCCAGTTGTTCAACCAGGCCGTCATAACGGCCACCGCCACAAACTGTACCCTGTGCACCCAGGCTGGACGTTACCCACTCAAACACAGTGCGGTTGTAATAATCCAGGCCACGTACCAGGCGCTCATTCAGGTTGTATGGGATACCTGCAGCGTCAAGCAGTGCACACAGACCGGCAAAGTGATCCTTGGATTCTTCATCCAGGTACTCGGAAAGCTTAGGCGCATCACCAAGGATTGCCTGCACGTCCGGGTTCTTGGTGTCCAGCACTCGCAGCGGGTTGGTGTACATACGGCGCTTGCAGTCTTCATCCAGAACATCCATATGCTGTTCAAGATAGGCGATCAGTGCTTCACGGTAGTTGGCACGGGCTTCCAGGGAACCGATTGAGTTCAGCTCAAGGGTAACGTGCTCGGAAATACCCAATTCACGCCACATGCGGGCGGTCATCATGATAAGTTCTGCGTCAACATCCGGGCCATTGAGGCCAAACACTTCCACACCACACTGGTGGAACTGACGGTAGCGGCCTTTCTGAGGGCGCTCATGACGGAACATCGGGCCCATGTACCACAGGCGCTGTTCCTGGTTGTACAGCAAGCCGTTTTCGATACCGGCACGTACACAGCCTGCCGTACCTTCAGGTCGGAGGCTCAGGCTGTCACCGTTACGGTCATCAAAGGTGTACATTTCTTTTTCTACCACGTCGGTCACTTCACCGATAGCGCGGCAGAACAGATTCGTCATCTCAACGATAGGCATACGGACTTCGTTATAGCCATATGCACTGATAACTGATTTAACGGTGCCTTCCACTTTTTGCCAAAGCGGAGTTTGTGTTGGGAGGCAGTCATTCATGCCTCGGATAGCTTGGATTGTCTTCGCCACTTTAACTCTCGTTATCGCTTGAGATGAATGCGATAGTTTACCAATACACGAATCGCCGTGCGATGCACGGCGAACGGTTATTTTTCGATTTCTTCAACCTTGATGCGGTTTGCTTCATCAAGCATCGCCGCTTTGGCCCGGATGCGCGCTTCCAGCGTATCAATCAGGTCATCGTTGTCCAGCCGTTCTTTGGTACGTTTGCCATCTTCATACAGGGCGCTACGCCTGTTGGCACCGGCCACGCCAAGGTGCGACACTTCTGCTTCACCTGGGCCATTCACCACACAGCCAATCACGGAAACGTCCATAGGTACGACAACATCTTCCAGCCGTTGTTCCAGCTCATTGATGGTACCGATCACGTCGAATTCCTGACGTGAACAGGTCGGGCACGCAATAAAGTTGATACCACGTGAACGGATACGCAGGGACTTGAGAATATCAAAACCAACTTTGATTTCTTCAACCGGGTTTGCCGCCAGAGAGATACGAAGGGTATCGCCAATGCCCTCAGACAGCAAAATGCCCAGTCCGATTGCCGACTTCACGGCTCCTGCACGGGCACCACCTGCTTCTGTAATACCCAGGTGCAGAGGCTGACGTATTTCCTGGGCCAGCTTACGGTAGGCATCAACAGCCAGGAAAACATCAGAGGCCTTTACACTGACTTTGAACTGGTCAAAGTTCAGGCGGTCAAGGATATCCACATGGCGCATGGCGGATTCCACCAGTGCTTCCGGTGTAGGCTCGCCATACTTTTCCTGCAGATCACGTTCGAGCGATCCGCCGTTTACACCGATGCGAATAGGGATATTTTTGTCACGGGCACAGTCTACAACCGCACGGATACGATCTTCGCGACCGATATTGCCCGGGTTGATACGCAGGCAGTCTACACCGTACTCCGCCACTTTAAGCGCGATACGGTAGTCGAAGTGAATATCAGCCACCAGTGGGAGATTCGACTGCTGCTTGATCAATTTGAATGCTTCAGCCGCTTCCATGGTAGGCACAGAGACACGCACGATATCAGCACCGGCTTTTTCCAGGGCGCGAATTTGTGCCACGGTGGCATCGACATCCGTAGTACGTGTGTTCGTCATTGATTGCACGGCGATTGGGGCGCCGTCACCAACAGGAACATTACCGACGTAAATACGCGTCGACTGGCGACGTTTAATTGGGGATTCTTTATGCATGACTTAACTCAAGAGCACTACAACACGGGTTGGTTACGGAAGGGTGAATCGGGCAACATTTCCGGATTCGTACTTACCCAGATCCACAGACTCACCGTCGTAAGTCATCGTAACCACTTCAGGAGCGCCTAATACAACTTTATATGGTGGTTTACCAGACAGGTTCAGCGTATCACCTGTCCCTTTAATACCAATAGCCAGGCGTTTGCCGGAGGCATCCCGGATATCCACCCAACAATCAGAGCTGAATTTTACCACAAGCAAATCACTTGTTGGGCTCTGTTGCACCGGAGCAGCAGGAGGAACGCCTGCCGTTGGAGTTTCACTCACTTCCGGAACGACGGGGTTTGCAACCGCTTCCGTTGACTGTTGAACTGTTTCTACTGTCTGTGGCTCAGGAACAACCGGAGGTTCAGTGACGGCCTGTTCTGCAGAATTATCAGCTTCAACCTGCGGTTCAACAACCTCAGGGGTATTTTCTGGGTTTGATTCCACAGCAGGCGAGCCACTGGCTGGCGATGCCGGTTCTTCAACGGGAGCTGGCTCCACGCTGTCAGGGCTGGTCTCCCGAACGGGCTGTTCTGCCGTTTCAGTTGTTCCTGATACTGGCTGTTCAATAACAGATAGCTCCGCTACACGGCTGTTTTGCCACCACCAGTAACCGGATACACCAACAATAATCGCAATGATGAGCCAGGTCAGCGTCATCAGGCGGTTGTCGCGCTTCTCATGGTTTGTTTTCCGGGAAAAGCTTTGCATCTGGGAAGCATGATGCACTTCAGCCGTCTTAAGGTGCGGCATCAAGGCAATGAGTTCATCAGCATTAAGATCAACCAGCTTGGCGTAAGCACGTACATAACCACGCACGTAGGTTGATATCTGGTCAAACTCTGTATGGTCCTGCTCAATCGCCTCAACAACGGTGGTGCGGAGATGGAGTCGTTCGGCGACATCTTTTACTGAAAGCCCAAGCGCTTCACGCTTTTCTTTCAGTAGACTTCCCGCACTTTGCAGCGGTGCATCGATATGAGGTTCGGAATGTAATTCAGTAGTCATTCGCAATATATCGCTGATATTGTTCTGAGTCCGGATACATGGTCGCCAACAGTTCGCCGTAGCGATCCACTTCTATTTGTCGGCCTGCCCCTGATTCAAGCTGAATCAGCATAAGCAAGCTTGTTGGCTGGTAACCGTACCTTTTGTTAAAGGCAAACAGATGAAGACGAGCCTGGTTGTAGTTTTCATCTTCAATTTTTATATCAGCCAATTGCAATAAGGTTTTAGGACGGGTCGGCTCATTGGCCAGCGCCTTTTCAAACTTATAAATTGCAGTATCACGGTTACCGGCTTTTAATTCACAAAAGGCCGCATTTTCATAACTTGCTGCGACCTGATAGTAATACGGTTGTTTTATCGCCTTCGAAAATGCTTTCTGGGCATCTTCATAACGCGTCTTTCTGCACAAAAATACGCCGTAATTATTAAGTACATCACCGTTATTGGGTGAAGATCTCAGCGCTTTTTTATACAAACCTTCAGCTTCATCGTCTGAGCCGACTTTTTGCAGGTAATACGCCATACCAATGAGTGACCGGTAGTAATCCGGTGCGTATTGCAATGCCAGTTCCAGGTTCTCTCTGGCACGCTGCCACTGCCCCTGCTGCATGTAATTGAGCCCTAATGTGACACGGGCTTCCGCAGCCTGAACATTGTCAAAAGAACCCGCTGTTTCTTCTTCTGAAACAGTCACACAGCCGCTTAAAAGGCCAAAAAACAACAAAATTGCTGACCATCGTAACATAGTTTGAGTCATCCCTCGCAACATAAATGAAAAAAGCACCGTATGTTGCCGTTCGCTCAAGTAAGGGTGATGGCAGCAGGAAAATTCCCTGAGATAAAATTAAGGCCACATTGGTGTGGCCTTATTGATACCTATCATTTTAGACAGAAGTAACAGGGATCGGTTCACCCGCTCCACGCATACCTTTTGTCCGTTTCGTGCGGTCAATCACATCACCAACTAACTGACCACATGCAGCATCAATATCGTCACCACGGGTTTTACGGGTAGTGACAGTAATATCGTACTGCTCTAATGCCTTACGGAAGCGATCAATACGGCTATTGCTTGGTTTGTTATATGGTGACCCCGGGTACGGGTTGAAAGGAATAAGATTTATCTTCGCAGGCGTATCTTTTAGCAACTCTGCGAGCTGGTGCGCATGTTCTGTACCGTCATTCACGTGGTCGAGCAAAATATACTCAACGGTTACACGGCCACGGTTGGCATTGGAAACAGCAATGTAGTCACGCACAGCAGAAAGGAAGGTCTCAATGTCATACTTGTCATTGATTGGCATGATCTGGCTGCGCAGCTCATCATTGGGTGCGTGCAATGAAATAGCCAGCGCAACATCCAGCTGTCCGGTCAGCTGCTTGAGGCCAGACACAACGCCGGAAGTTGATACAGTAACGCGGCGCTTGGACAGACCGAACCCATAATCATCCAGCATCAGGTTCAGCGCAGGGATCAGGTTTTTCACATTCAGAAGCGGCTCACCCATACCCATCATCACCACATTGGTAATAGGGCGGCGTCCGGTCTCTTTTTCCACACCGATTTCTTTCGCGGCGCGCCAAACCTGACCGATGATTTCAGAGACACGAAGGTTGCGGTTAAAGCCCTGCTGGGCAGTAGAGCAGAACTTACATTCCAGCGCACAACCTACCTGAGAGGAAACACACAGTGTCGCGCGGTCATCTTCTGGGATGTAAACGGTTTCTACATCCTGGTTGCCTACACGCATAGCCCACTTGATGGTGCCATCCTGTGAATACTGGGCAGCACTCACGTACGGTGCACGGATTTCAGCGATTTCTTTCAGGCGCTCACGAAGCTTCTTGTTGATGTTGGTCATCTGGTCGAAGTCATCACAACCGAAGTGGTACATCCACTTCATAATCTGGTCTGCGCGAAACGCCTTTTCATTCAGCTCTTCCGCAAAGAACTGACGCAGAGCCTGGCGGTCAAAATCCAGCAGATTGATTTTTTCAGTTGTCATCGATTGCCTCGTGATACTTAGAGTGACCCGGAAACTGTCCGGCGGTTGCCCGGTTTTAATACCAATTGGATTATTTCTTTGGTCTGAGATGACGCTGGAGAAACCATTCAGTTCAAGGCGCGAGTTGCAGATGCTAGTGGGGCTAACATCAAAACAAGCAACGCTGAAATGGATGATTTCGACCAGTCAGAATGATCAAGGAATTAGTCTGATTGGTATAAGGCGCGAAATTGTACAGGCTTTACGTGACCGATTCCACACATTGAGTTTAGGGGAATTCGTAAAAGAAAGGGGAGCCGAAGCTCCCCTGTTGATTTTCGTACAATTTTATTACTCTGCACGCGGGCAGATTTCGTCCTGCGCGAAGAAGTAGGCTATTTCACGCTCGGCAGAAGCCGGGCTATCTGAGCCATGCACGGAGTTATAACGCATGCTCAGTGCGAAATCGTTGCGGAGCGTGCCACATGCAGCTTCTTCCGGGTTGGTTTTCCCCATCAATTCACGGTAGCGGGCAATGGCATCCTCACCTTCCAGCACCTGCACCATGATTGGGCCTGAAGTCATAAACTCGACCAGATCATTATAGAAGGGCTTGCCTTCATGCTCTGCGTAAAAGCCTCCGGCTTTTGCGGCATCCAGATGGAGCATCTTGGCAGCCACAACGCGCAGTCCTGCACTCTCAATACGTTGGTAAATGGCACCGATTAGGTTGCGCTTTACCGCGTCCGGTTTCACGATAGAAAACGTGCGCTCAATGGCCATGTTATTTTCCTTTTTTATAGCTGTCGGGTTTTGGCGTCATCAAAAATAATGAACACCACCTCTTTGTTCACATCATCACATACAGGATGGTATCAAATGCGGGACACCGGGCCATCTCCGGTATCCCATTTTGTTAACTAAACCGATTAAAATCAGGCTTCTTGAGCAAGAATACGTGCCAGAGTACGGACACCCGTACCTGTCCCGCCTACAGCCCACTTGTCGGAGGCTGCCTTGCGGTAGGTCGCTGAGCAGTCAAAGTGCAGCCAACCCTTCTGGTATTCATCAACAAAGTACGACAGGAATGCTGCTGCCGTGCTGGCACCCGGGTTGTATTGCCCACCGGATACGTTAGCGAGATCAGCAAAGCTTGAAGGAAGCATTCCGCGGTGGAACTCCGCCAACGGAAGTGGCCACAAACCTTCATTTTCTTCACGGGCAGCAGACAGTGCCCGGTGTGCCAGATCATCGTCAAAGCTGAACAGGGCATGATAGTCATTGCCCAGCGCCATTTTGGCTGCACCTGTCAGGGTGGCACAATCGATAGTCAGTTCAGGCTTGAATTCATTGGCGTAAAGCAGGCCGTCAGCGAGGACCAGACGTCCTTCCGCATCTGAGTTCAGCACTTCAACGGTCACCCCGTTTTTGTAGGTGATAATATCACCCAGCTTGTAGGCACTGCCGGACACCATGTTTTCGGCACAACACAGGATCAGCTTGATACGCTTTTTCACGCCACGGGCAATAGCCAAAGCCAGGCCACCGGTTGCGTTTGCAGCACCCCCCATATCAGCTTTCATGGCATCCATGAAGTTGGAAGGTTTGAGGCTGTAACCTCCGGAGTCAAATGTGATGCCCTTACCCACAATACAGGCGTAAACAGGCGCATTTTCATCACCGGTCGGGTTGTAGTCCAATTGCAGCATCGCCGGCTTGCGGGCAGAACCCCGTCCAACGGTATAAATGCCAACCCAGCCTTGCTCCAGCAGGTCAGTACCGGAAACGATCTTGTAGCTTACATGGTCCGGTGCCAGAGACTTGATGAATTCTCCAGCACGTGACGCCAGTTGCTTTGGCTCAATCTCTTCAGCTGTCTGGTTGATAATGTCACGCGCCCAGTCAGCCGCGGTGATCCGTGCTTCCAGCTCTTTTTGATCCTCGGCACCCAGCAGGTTCTGTCTAATCTCAGTCCCACCTTTCGGGTTTCTAAATCCCTGATGGAAAGACCAGATACCCTCGAGGCTCCAGCCATCGCCAGACAATTCGACATTCTTGATTCCCTGGCTCTCCAGTTTGCGGGCAGCACGCTGAATGGCATCAAAATCTTCAAGTTTAGTAAGATGCACAGTGGCTTGGTCGCCGGAGAATGAAAGCAGCGCTTTTTCTCCCCAATGCGGGGTTGCGGGTTTCAGAGAGAGTGAGACAAGCATGTATTCCGCCATACTTTACTCCTTGCATTTTTATTTGATGGAGCCTGCGCCTGGCTGATTTTACTGAGGATAAGGCCAGCCGGGCAGACCTTTATGATTTTAGGTATATAAGAAAACGGGCATAAGCCCGCTTTCTGATTCGCTTTTTACTCTGCCCGTAAACGATAAATAAAACAAGACGTTTACAGAAACCAAACAGACCCGGTAATTAGTCTGCCTCGTCCATCCAGCACAGAATAATTGCCTCAAGGATTTTTTCGTTAGACCGGTTAGGGTCGTCATCAAAATCCTCAAGTTCTGTCACCCAGCGATGCAGGTCGGTAAAGCGCACAGTTTTCGGATCGGTATCCGGGTAAAGATCACACAGCTCAATGGCAATATCCCGTGAATCTGTCCATGTCAGGCTCATATTGCGATTCCTTAAATCTCTGGCTTAATGATTTTCTTTTGCGTGGTTCAGGCTGTAGCGAGGGATCTCGACAACCAGGTCTTCATCTGCCACTTTCGCCTGGCAGCCAAGACGCGATTCAGGCTCAAGACCCCACGCCTTGTCCAGCATGTCATCTTCCAGCTCATCACTTTCATCCAGTGAGTCAAAACCTTCACGGACAATCACGTGGCAAGTGGTGCAGGCACACGACTTTTCACACGCATGCTCAATACCGATTCCATTACGCAGGGCGACGTCCAGTACGGTTTCCCCGGTTTCCGCTTCCAGTACAGCACCTTCCGGGCACAAATCTTCGTGTGGAAGTACAACGATCTTGGGCATAGTTAAACCTCGTCAATAGATTGACCTGCCAGCGCCTTACGGATGGACTTGTCCATTCGGCGTGCAGCAAATTCCTGGCTGGCTTTGTCCAGCACCTTAATTTCGTTCTCGATGGCCAGGGCACTGTCGCCGTTACGTTTGGCGATCAAGGCCTCAATCGCAGCAACCAGTGCCTGCTGCTCTTCACCGTTAAGGAGGTCATCACCATCTTCCTGCATAGCAGCAATCAGGCTCTCAATAACGCGGTCAGCTTCCACACGCTGCTCAGCCAGGTAGCGGGAATCTTTGTCTTCTTCTGCATGGGTGAAGGAGGACTTGATCATGTTGGCGATTTCGTCTTCTGACAAGCCATAAGAAGGCTTTACCTGAATAGAAGACTGTACGCTGGTGCTCTTTTCCATCGCAGTCACAGAAAGCAGACCATCAGCGTCAACCTGGAAAGTCACGCGGATATGGGCAGCGCCTGCCACCATAGGAGGAATGCCCTTAAGGGTGAACTGAGCGAGGGAACGGCAATCATCAACCATCTCCCGTTCGCCTTGAAGGACATGCACTTTCATGCCGGTCTGGCCGTCTTTGAAGGTGGTAAACTCCTGTGCCCGGGCGACAGGGATGGTGGTATTGCGCGGGATGATTTTCTCCACCAGGCCACCCATGGTCTCGATACCCAGTGACAGCGGGATAACATCCAGCAGCAGCATGTCTGAGTCCGGTTTGTTACCGACCAGGATATCTGCCTGGATGGAGGCACCTATCGCCACAACTTTATCCGGGTCGATACTGGTCAGCGGCGTACGGCCAAAGAATTCGCCGACTTTTTCGCGAACCAGAGGCACTCGGGTTGAACCGCCCACCATAACAACTTCCAACACTTCATCTGCTGATACACTGGCGTCTTTCAGTGCACGGCGGCAAGCCATCAGGGTTTTCTTTGTTAATGGTGTAATCAGCGCCTCGAAGGTTTCACGGTTAAGCGTCCCCTGCCAGCCAAGTACATCAATCTCTGCGGTGTCCGCATTGCTGAGGGTGATTTTCGCCGTTGTCGCTGCAGCATTAAGCTGACCACGCTGGTCACCGGTTAATTTACCGAATTGCGCCTGCTCGCTGATCCAGTCAGCAACAAGATGGTCAAAGTCATCACCACCGAGTGCAGAGTCGCCACCGGTAGCGAGAACCTCGAACACGCCTTTGCTGAGGCGAAGCACTGAAATATCGAAGGTACCGCCACCCAGGTCGTAGACCGCAATGACACCTTCCTGACCGGAATCAAGGCCATAGGCAATGGCGGCAGCTGTTGGTTCATTGAGGAGGCGAAGGACATTGAGGTTGGCAAGGCGTGCCGCGTCTTTTGTTCCCGCTCGCTGGGCATCATCAAAATATGCCGGAACAGTTATCACTACCCCTTCCACTTCACCGCCAAGGGCAGACTCGGCTCGCTTGGAGACTTCACGGAGAATATCAGCAGAGACTTCCAACGGGTTGCGGGCACCTGTACGGGTATTGATAACCGGCAAGCCGTTTTCCGAAGCGGTAAGTTGATAAGGTAAGTGAGGGTAGCGGGATTGGATATCCGCAAGGGAGCGCCCGAGCATACGCTTAACGGATGCAACCGTGTTGGCACTGTCGGTTTCAAGCATGGCTTTAGCTTCAAAACCAACAACGGCCTGTTCCTGACCGTAATGCACGACTGAAGGGATCAGGGCACGGCCCTGTTCATCATTCAGCGTTGAAGGTGTGCCACTGCGTACAGCAGCAACCAGTGTATTGGTAGTACCCAGATCGATACCGACCGCCAGTTTATGCTGGTGAGGCGCAGCACTTTGTCCAGGTTCTGCAATCTGTAATAACGCCATGGGAAATCCTGTGTCTTAGGCTTAACGCCTGTCAGGGTTCTACCCTAGCAGGCTGTCTTCAACGCGGGCTATTTCGTCTTTGAGTTTCACCACAAATTTAAGCTTGCGGACAATCACCGCAGCGTCATCCCATGCCTGCCCGTCAAGACTCGCTTTCAGCTCACTGACCAGTGATTTAAACATCACCTGAATTCGACCATCAAAGTCGAAAAGCATATCTTCTGCATCAGTGCTGTCAGAAATCTCTTCCAGTTCCTCACGCAACATCATCTGCTGCATCAGAAACTCGGGATCCTGCATGGTCTGCTGTTCCGCCCTGATATCTACCTGGTTTTCAGCAAGCATATATTCTGCTCGGCGAACCGGATCTTTCAGGGTCTGGAAGGCATCATTAATTTGGGCAGCCCGCTGCACAGCTTCGAGCTTTTCACGCTCGCCAGCCGTAGCAAAGTTGTCCGGATGAAATTTCCGCTGCAATTCGCGGTAGGTTGAAGAAAGTGAGCTACCGTCCAGCTCAAACTGGAACGGTAGCCCGAAAAGTTCAAAGTGATTCATGGTAGCTCGCGGCCTTACTCAAATACGTTTAGACGTTGAAGCTCTCACCACAACCACATTCGTTCTTCACGTTCGGGTTGTTGAATTTGAAGCCTTCATTCAGGCCTTCTTTGGTAAAGTCGAGCTCTGTACCGTCAAGGTAGAGCAGGCTTTTACTGTCGATGATGACTTTTACGCCTTTGTCTTCAAAAACCTTGTCTTCGTCAGACAGCTCATCAACAAATTCGAGCACGTAGGCCATTCCCGAACAGCCGGATGTGCGAACACCCAGTCGTAAACCCAGCCCCTTGCCTCGGTTGGCAAGGAATTGGCGAACGCGGTTAGCTGCCGTTTCAGTAATCGAAATGCCCATACGTACTACAACCCTCTACTGTTCTTATGACTGATGTTTTTTCTTGTAATCGCTGACAGCTGCCTTGATAGCATCTTCTGCCAGGATTGAGCAGTGGATCTTAACCGGAGGCAGTTCCAGCTCTTCAGCAATTTCTGAGTTTTTGATAGATGCAGCTTCATCCAAGGACTTACCCTTTACCCACTCTGTTACCAGTGAGCTGGACGCGATTGCGCTACCGCAACCATAGGTTTTAAAACGCGCATCTTCGATAATGCCGGCGTCGTTTACCTTAATCTGCAGCTTCATCACATCGCCACAAGCAGGCGCACCAACCATGCCGCTGCCTACTGATGGATCATCTTTTTCAAATGAGCCCACGTTACGTGGATTCTCGTAATGGTCGATTACTTTTTCACTGTAAGCCATGGTGTTTCCCTCGTAATCCCAATATCCAGTAACTTAGTGGTGAGCCCACTCAACGCTGTTCAGGTCGATACCTTCTTTGTGCATGTCCCAAAGTGGTGACATATCACGAAGCTTGGATACCGCATTGCAAATCAGTTCTGCAGCGTAATCCACTTCTTCTTCCGTTGTAAAACGGCCGAAGCTAAAACGAATCGAGCTGTGTGCCAGTTCATCATTCAGGCCCAGGGCGCGCAGTACGTATGAAGGCTCAAGGCTGGCAGATGTACAGGCAGAGCCGGAAGAAACAGCCAGGTCTTTAAGTGCCATCAGGAGAGATTCACCCTCGACGAATGCAAAGCTCACGTTGAGGTTTTGAGCTACGCGCTGATCAAGGTCACCATTAACGGTCACTTCTTCGATCTCTTTGATGCCATCAAGGAAGCGATTACGCAACGCCAGGGAGTGCTGACGATCCTGTTCCATCTCTTCCTTGGCAATGCGGGCAGCTTCGCCCATACCAACGATTTGGTGGGTAGGCAGTGTACCGGAACGCATACCGCGCTCATGACCGCCACCGTGCATCTGCGCTTCCAGGCGAACACGTGGTTTACGGCGTACGTAAAGCGCACCGATGCCTTTAGGGCCGTACATCTTGTGGGCACTTAGAGAGACCAGATCAACCTTCACTTTCTGGGTGTCAATCTCAATCTTGCCTGCAGACTGGGCTGCATCAACATGGAACAAGACTTTACGTGAACGGCACAGCTCGCCAATCGCTTCAATATCCTGAATCACGCCAATTTCGTTATTCACATGCATGATAGAAACCAGGATGGTGTCTTCACGGATGGTGTCAGCCAGTTTCTGGAGATCAATCAGGCCGTTTGCTTCAGGCTCCATGTAGGTTACTTCATAACCTTCACGTTCCAATTGTCGGCAGGTATCCAGAACGGCTTTGTGTTCGGTCTTGCTGGTGATGATGTGCTTGCCTTTCTTGTCATAGAAATGGGCTGCACCCTTGATAGCCAGGTTATCTGACTCTGTGGCACCAGAAGTAAATACGATTTCACGTGGGTCTGCATTCAGCAGGTTAGCGATATTCTCGCGTGCCTCATCAACAGCTTCTTCAGCTTGCCAGCCAAAACGGTGCGAACGGGAAGCCGGGTTACCGAAAGTCCCATCGATGGTCAGATACTCCATCATCTTCTTCGCTACGCGCGGATCCACCGGGCAGGTCGCTGAATAATCGAGATAGATTGGCAATTTCATTTCACTCTCCAACTACACCAACAGCGTGCTTATGAGCGCACATTAACGCCGATGAGGGCACTGTCTTGCTTGGCTCTTGTTCCCAATGTGTTCCGCGGAGTATGCGCGGTATCCTGACGGGCATCCTGTTGTCCCGCCACTTGTTGTACGTCGTTATCTTTCATTAGCTCACCCAGCGTAATATCGCTGAGGAAGCTGCTGATTCTTGAGCTGAGATCGCTCCAAAGGGCGTGAGTCAGACAGCGGGTTCCACCCTGGCAATCAGCTTTGCCCTGACACTTGGTCGCATCTACTGACTCATCAACTGCAGAAATCACAGTACCGACAGGAATATCATTGGCGTCTAAGCCCAATCGATAACCACCACCCGGTCCACGCACACTGGACACCAGTCCGGCTTTGCGAAGACGAGAAAACAACTGCTCCAAATAGGAGAGCGAAATTCCCTGACGCTCAGAAATATCAGCAAGAGGAACCGGTCCTTGCTCCGAGTGCAGTGCCACATCAAGCATGGCTGTTACAGCATATCTTCCTTTTGAAGTCAGTCTCATAGCTTTTATGCCTGTCGGTTATTGTTACAGGCAGTTTTGCATACCTGACTATTTCAGTCAAGTATATAACCATATAATTGAGTCAGGCTTTTAACCTTTAGGTTACAAAGGTTAATTGTCACCTTTTTGCATCAGCTTTTCTACCGATGAAAGCACACCGCGCAGTATGTTCAGCTCCTGAATTTCAGGGCGGGCACGGTTGAACAGGCGACGGAGTTTGTTCATTACCATTCCAGGGTGCTTTTTACGAATAAACCCTGTTTGTGACAAAACACTTTCAAGGTGGCCGTAAAACAGCTCCAGTTCTTCGCTGCGAGGGTATTCCTCTTCCATCTTTTTCTCTTCGCTGTATTCCAGGCTTTCCAGCCAGGCCATACGTGCTTCGTAAGAGACGGTCTGTACTGCCATTGCAAGATTCAGCGAACTGTATTCCGGATTTGCCGGAATATAGACATGGTAATGGCAAAGTTGCAGTTCTTCGTTGGTCAATCCGGTACGTTCCCGGCCAAAAACGACAGCCACAGGATGGGTTGCGGCCTCTTCAACCAACTTGCGGCCACACTGGCGAGGATCCAGCATCGGCCAGTCCAGTGTCCGGCTGCGCGCACTGGTGCCAACAACCAGGCCACAGTCAGCAATGGCTTCTTCCAGGGTATTTACGATACGCGCATTGTTTGCGATATCGCTGGCACCGGCAGCGAGTGCGATCGCCTGCCCATCTACCGTACACTCCGGCGCTACCAGCACCAGGTTTTTCAGCCCCATGACTTTCATGGCGCGAGAGGCAGATCCGATATTGCCGGAATGTGTCGTTCCTACGAGAACAATGCGTATATTGTCTAACATCTGGGGTGCTATCAGCTATGAATTAAAACGGGCGGGATTCTAACATATCCGGAACGAGAATCGTCATCTGAATGACACATTCAACAAGAGGCGGACAAAAAATAACCACTTTCCTTTTGGATAAACTCTGTTATACTCGCCGCCGCTTTTCGTTCTTTAACATCCACTGGGAAGATATCGTATGCATCCGATGCTGAACATCGCCATTCGCGCTGCGCGCAAGGCGGGCGACTTTATTGCAAAATCTCATGAAAACGCTGATTCGGTAGAAACCCTTCAGAAAGGCACCTACGATTTTGTTACAAACATCGACAAGGGCGCTGAAGCCATCATCATCGATGTAATCAAGAAATCATACCCTGACCACGCATTCGTGGCAGAAGAGTCTGGCTCACAAGGCAATGCCAAGAGCGACTATCAATGGATTATCGACCCACTGGATGGCACCACTAACTTCGTTAACGGTCTGCCACACTTCGCTGTGTCTATCGCCCTGCGTATCAAAGGCCGCACTGAACTGGGCTGTGTTTACGACCCAATGCGCAACGAACTTTTCACCGCCCAACGTGGTGCAGGTGCGCAGCTGAACAACCGCCGTATCCGTACTGGCAACTCTAAAGACCTGACCGGCACTGTACTGGCTACCGGTTTCCCATTCAAAGCCAAGCAACACTCTGAAAGCTTCATGAAGATCATGGCTGCCCTGTTTGTTGACTGCGCTGACTTCCGCCGTACCGGTTCTGCTGCACTGGACCTGTGCTACCTGGCTGCCGGTCGTGTAGACGGTTTCTTTGAACTGGGCCTGAAGCCTTGGGATATCGCGGCAGGTGAGCTGATTGCACGCGAAGCCGGTGCTATCGTCACTGACTTCACCGGCGGTACTAACTACATGTCTAACGGCAACATCGTTGCTGCGAACGCCAAAGTACTGAAAGGCATGCTGGGTAAAATTCGCGAAAACGCGAACGAAGCCATGATGAAGTAATTCATCTGCCTGAACTGAAAAAAGCGCCGAGAGGCGCTTTTTTTGTATCTGGGGTAAGGAAAACAGGGTGGAAGGCCCTAGGAAAAGACGGTAAGAGCTCTTTTCCCGCACCATTCCAGCTTTGCTTTCAAGTTCAAGGACCCAGGACCCGACTTTCCCATATCCACATAAAAAATGCGCCCCGAAGGACGCATTCCATATTCATTGGCTAAACCTGATTTCCTGCCTTATGGCATTGAATCAAACTCAGCGCCTTCCTTCTCAACCTGTGGTGGCATCAGAAGTTCACGGTTAATACCGAGTTTCAGAGCCAGTGCCGAGGCCACATAGATCGAAGAGTAAGTACCTACGGTGATACCAATCAGCAGTGCGGTAGCAAAACCGTGGATCATTGCCCCACCCTTCGCAAAGAGTGCGATAACCACAAACATAGTCGTACCGGATGTAATCAGTGTACGGCTCAGTGTCTGGGTGATGGAGGTATTGATAATCTCCGGTGGCTCCCCTTTACGCATCTTGCGGAAGTTTTCACGGATACGGTCATACACAACGATGGTATCGTTAAGTGAGTAACCGACAACCGTCAACAGTGCCGCCACGATGGTCAGGTCGACTTCAATCTGAAGCAGAGAGAAGATACCCAAAGTGATGATGATATCGTGAGCCAGTGACGCAACCGCACCGGTAGCCAGACGCCATTCAAAGCGTACAGACACGTAGATCAGGATACAAATCAGCGAAACAAGGATAGCCAGGCCACCGGCTTCAGCAAGTTCATCACCCACGTTAGGGCCAACAAACTCTACGCGGCGCATTTCAACATTTGCACCGGTACCTTCCTTGATGGCTGCAATAACCTCAGTACCCAGGGTTTCGCTCTTCACGTTTTCACGAGGCTGGAGACGAACCATCACATCACGGGCAGTACCAAAGTTCTGCACCACGGCATCGCCATAGCCCTTCGCTTCCAGTGATTCACGCACCTTTGGCAGATCAGCCGGCTGGTCAAAACCTACTTCAATCAGCGTACCGCCGGTGAAGTCCAGGCCCCAATTCAGCCATTTTGTCGACAAGGTTACGATAGAAGCTGTGATCATCAGCGCCGAAAAGAAAAACGCCAGCTTGGACCAACGCATGAAATCGAACGGCTTGTCACCTTTCATCAGAGTAAGCATGCTCAGGTCTCCTTAAATCGACAGCTTCTTCACACGCTTACCACCATAGATGAGGTTCACCACAGCACGGGTGCCCACAATGGCTGTAAACATGGAAGTCAGGATACCGATAGACAGGGTAACCGCGAAGCCCTTAACAGGCCCGGTACCCACCGCAAACAGGATGATAGCGGTAATCAGCGTGGTGATGTTGGCATCGGCAATGGTGCTGAATGCGTTGGCATAACCCTGGTGAATTGCCTGCTGAGGCGAACGCCCGTCGCGAAGCTCTTCCCGGATACGCTCAAAGATAAGCACGTTGGCATCGACCGCCATACCCACCGTCAATACAATACCGGCAATACCCGGCAGCGTCATGGTAGCCCCTGGAATCATCGACATGACACCGATAACCAGGATGATGTTGGTACCAAGTGCCAGGTTGGCAATCAGGCCAAAGCCGCGGTAGTACAGCATGGTGAAAACCATCACTGCCACCAGACCCCAGATACATGCCTGGATACCCATATCAATGTTCTGCTGACCCATAGATGGGCCGATGGTGCGTTCCTCAACAATTGAGATAGGTGCAATCAAGGCACCTGCACGCAGCAGCAGAGACAGGTTGTGGGCTTCAGCTTGGGAGTCGATACCCGTAATGCGGAAGTTGCGGCCCAGGGCTGACTGGATAGTCGCCTGGTTGATTACCTCTTCATGCTTCTCGAGAACAACCTTGCCGTTGGCATCGCGCTTTCCGCTGTCCTTGTACTCTGCAAACACGGTCGCCATCAGCTTACCGATATTCTTTTTACTGTACGCAGACATCTTGCTGCCGCCTTCGGCATCAAGCGAGATATTTACCTGTGGGCGGCTGTATTCATCAAAGCTGGAGCTCGCATCCGTAATATGGTCACCGGTCAGGATAACGCGCTTTTTCAGCACAGCCGGACGCCCATCTCGGGTTTTCAGCACTTCGCTGCCCGGTGGTACGCGGCCAGCTGCTGCGGCAGCCAGATCGGCAGTGTCATCCACTTCACGGAATTCCAGGGTCGCTGTTGCCCCAAGGATTTCCTTGGCACGCGCGGTATCCTGAACACCCGGAAGTTCTACCACGATACGGTTGGCACCCTGACGCTGAACCAGCGGTTCGGCTACACCCAGCTCATTCACACGGTTACGCAGGATAGTGATGTTCTGCTCTACCGCATAGTTCTGGATTTCCTTCAGGCGAGCTTCACTGAACACGGCCTTCAGCGCATGACGCGAAGAGTCAGTAGTGAACACCATATCAGGGTGGTTCTTCTTCAACAGGGCTTCAGCCTTGTCCAGATCAGCACTGTTGCGAAGCATCACTTCAACAGAATCGTTGTCACCGGTGCGTACAGCACGGTAACGGATTTTGTCTTCACGAAGCTCAGTACGGAATGCGTCTTCCTGTTGAGTCAGCAGCTTGTCCATAGCGGCATCCATATCCACTTCCATCAGGAAGTGAACGCCACCACGCAGATCAAGACCCAGTTTTAAAGGACTGGCACCAATGGCTTCAAGCCATTCTGGTGTAGAAGGGGCTAAGTTGAGGGCGACTACGTAGTTTTTACCCAGATCATCACCCAGTTCATCACGGGCACTGATTTGAGTATCTGTATTATTGAAACGAACCAGAACCTGGCCATTTTCGAGAGCTACAGATTTGAAAGGAATATCCTGTTTGTTCAGGATTTGTTTGACGTCATCCAGAGTCGAAAGATCAACCGAGGCGCCACGCGCCCCGGAGATTTGAACCGCTGGATCTTCGCCGTATATATTGGGAAGCGCATAAAGGGTGCCGACAAAAAGTACCAGCACCAACATAATGTACTTCCACAAAGGATATCTATTAAGCACAGCTACGATCCTTCATGGCGTATGATTTTACAGAGACTGGATAGTCCCTTTTGGCAGAACGGCAGTCACGAAATCACGCTTGATGGTTACTTCGCTGTTGTTGTTCAGCGCGATAACGATGAAATCGTTGTCTTCAGCGATCTTGGTAATTTTACCTACCAGGCCACCGTTGGTCAGCACTTCATCACCTTTCTTCATGGAACCCATCAGGTTCTTATGCTCTTTCACGCGCTTGGCTTGCGGGCGGTAAATCATGAAATAGAAAATAACCGCGAACAGAGCCAGCATGATGAACAGCTGCATACCACCGCCCTGTGGGGCACCTTCAGCAGCAGCGTGTGCTTGTGAAATAAACATGAAGTCACATCCTCATTGTTAGTTGTAGTTAATATTAAATTTCTTTAAGCGGCGGCACTTCACGGCCGCGGCGCGCATAGAATTCTTCTACAAAGGCCTCTAATCTACCTTCCTCAATAGCCTTACGCAAACTCGCCATCAGGCGCTGATAGTAACGCAGGTTGTGGATGGTATTTAAGCGCGCACCCAAAATTTCATTACAGCGATCAAGGTGATGCAGGTAAGACTTGCTGTAATTGCGACATGTATAGCAGTCACATTCCGGATCCAGCGCCGTGGTATCTTCACGATGCTTGGCATTGCGGATTTTAACTACCCCACCGGTCACAAACAGATGGCCGTTACGTGCGTTACGGGTTGGCATCACACAGTCGAACATGTCAATACCGCGACGTACGCCTTCAACCAGATCTTCTGGCTTACCCACACCCATCAGATAACGAGGCTTGTCTTCCGGAAGCTGAGGACAAGTGTGCTCCAGCACCTTGTGCATCTCTTCCTTCGGCTCACCTACAGCCAGACCGCCTACAGCATAACCGTCAAAGCCGATCTCTGTCAGGCCTTTAACGGAAACGTCACGCAAATCTTCGTATACACTGCCTTGTACGATTCCGAAAAGCGCATTTTTGTTACCGAGTTTGTCGAAATGGTTGCGGCTGCGCTTCGCCCAGCGCAGGGACATTTCCATCGACTTCTTGGCTTCATCATGCGTCGCCGGGTATGGCGTACATTCATCAAAGATCATGACCACATCGGAACCCAGGTCATACTGGATTTCCATAGACTTTTCCGCATCCATAAAGATACGGTCACCGTTTACAGGGTTACGGAAATGTACACCCTCTTCGGTGATCTTGCGGATGTGGCCAAGGCTGAATACCTGGAAACCGCCTGAATCTGTAAGGATAGGACCCTGCCAGTTCATAAAATCGTGCAAATCACCGTGCGCGCGCATCACTTCCTGACCAGGGCGTAACCACAGGTGGAACGTGTTGCCCAACAGGATCTGTGCGCCAGTGTCGGCCACTTCTTCCGGCGTCATACCTTTTACGGTGCCGTAAGTACCCACAGGCATAAAGCAGGGGGTTTCAACCGTGCCGCGTTCAAATTGAAGGCGTCCGCGGCGGGCCCGGCCATCTTTCTTAATCAGTTCGTATTTCACGAGACCTCCAGTTGCCAGAAAAACAGTCTGACATAATTATCCGATGCCAACAGGCCTTGCCCGGTGCACCCTTTAAATAACAACGGAAACCGCTGAAGGCTTCCGCTGTTTAATAAACTCAGTCTTGCTTGCGCCTCACAAACATTGCATCGCCATAACTGAAGAACCGGTATTGATTTTCCACCGCTTCTTTATAGGCGTTCATTACATTGTCATATCCGGCGAAAGAGCTAACCAGCATAATGAGCGTGGATTCTGGCAGGTGGAAGTTTGTTACCAGGCAATCCACGACCTGCCACTCGTAACCCGGGTAGATAAAGATTTGGGTATCATCAAAGAAAGGTTCCAATTCAACCCCTTTCTTTTTGGCTGCCTGTGCCGCACTTTCCAGCGAGCGTACAGACGTGGTGCCTACTGCAATGACCCGGCCGCCACGCGCCTTTGCAGCTTTCACGGCATCAACCACATCTTGCGGTACTTCAGCGTACTCTGCATGCATGACATGGTCTTCAATCGTGTCTACGCGCACCGGTTGGAAGGTGCCCGCACCAACATGCAAGGTGACAAAGGCTGTTTCAACACCTTTCGCCTTCAGCGCTTCCAGCATTGCCTCATCAAAGTGCAGGCCGGCAGTTGGCGCAGCAACTGCGCCCGGCTTTGCATTATAAACCGTTTGGTAACGCTCTTTATCGCTGTCTTCATCCGGACGGTCAATATAAGGAGGCAGCGGCATGTGGCCAATTTTCTCCAGCACTTCCAGCACTGCCAGTTCGCCGTTAAATCGGATTTCAAACAGCGCATCATGGCGGGCAACCATTTCCGCTGAAAACTCATCATTCTCACCGAGGAAAAGCTCGGTACCCGGTTTTGGGGCTTTAGACGCTCGGACATGAGCCAGAATGGTTTTCTGGTCCAGTACCCGTTCCACCAGCACTTCAATCTTGCCACCGGATGCTTTACGGCCAAATACACGCGCAGGGATTACCCGGGTATTATTAAATACCATCAGGTCACCCGGCTGAATCAGCTCGAGGATATGGCGGAAGTTTTGGTGCTCAAGCGCACCGGTGTTACCGTCCAGCGTCAGCAGGCGGCTTGCGGTACGATCTGGTTGCGGATACCGGGCAATTAACTCGTCCGGCAGGTCGAAATGAAAATCTGAAACTTGCATGAAACTGGCCCCAATTTACAGCAGCAGGCTAGTATAGGCTGCTGGGGTGCAATATCAAGCAAATTGGCAAGGAATGGCGGGGGCCATTCCTTGGTACAGGCTCAATTCAGAACGTTAGCTTCTTGGTTTCCGTAACCGGATTTTTCGGCCGGACATGACCAACCCCGCCAACAACCACCAAAGGCTGAACGCACCGCCGCCAGAACTTGATCCGAATGGCAGGCTACCACTGCCCTCATTGGCATCTGGGTCTGGGTTAGGTGTTGGGTTCGGGCCGGGATCCGGTGTCGGGTCTGGAGCAGGCCCGGGATTCAATGGGGCATCTCCCATGGTACTGGCAATCCAATCCTGGTAAGTCGAAACCTGCGTGTATCCATCTTGGTTGTTACCCAAGCCACATCCGGCGCCATCACCAAAGCTGACAACCCCTACCAAGCGCTTACCGCCATCGGGATCCCCCTGATATACCGGATCTTCCCATACAAGTGGACCACCGGAGTCACCGCTGCAAACTCCCGTATGGGCACTTTGCGCACATATGTAGTAGTGACTGTCTTCACTATTAACCCAGCTACAATCTGAGTCTGCTACACCGATAACGTCAGCAACCTGAAGATTTTCAGGTGCCGTTCCATTGTCATCAATCAGACCCCAACCGGACACAGACATCAATTTATCGTTGCCATTTTGGATAAAAGTATCATCTAGGTTCGCCTGGGTAGCTGAACCGGCTAACGCCATATAGACAACTTCAGGGGGCAAATCGCTCCCCAGCTGTATCAACGCAATATCATTAATAAATCCAATATCAGAATATCGCGGGTGCATGTAGACATTGGCGACGGCTATTTCATTCGCTTCCGCCATCGCATCCTCAAGCCTTGTATGCCCTGCGGACACTTTGACCTGATATGGAAAGGCTTCTGCTGAAATACCATCATTTGGAACAGTATCCAGATCTACACAGTGCGCAGCTGTAACAACCCAGCGCTTATCGATTGCCGTACCACCACAGCGATATGTACCCGAATTGACTTCCAGTTTCACCAGCACTTGCCAGGGAACAGCTTCAAATGTTGTATCGTTGCCGTTGATAATTCGGCTGTTCATTTCTGCTGTCGAGCTGAAAGACAGGCTTAACAACAGGATTGCCGGAATCAGTTGTGCCGTACTCCGCATTCTTCTCTCCACATAAGCAACGCGAGATGTACCACAATAGTCATGTGATATCAGTTGGTTAATATATTTAGGGAGAAGACTAAACAGGCAGGTGTATAAAAATCAATCCATTTCACGCCAGAAAATTACTAATAACGAGGTACTTCACTTTAGTCATTGCAACAAAGTGCATTTCTTGTTCGTCCCATAGCCAATGTGAGCATGAGAACGAAGAACGTTATTGGGTTTACTGACCCTCCCCCGCTCCCGGAACTGGAAGCTTTAGGGTTTTCCACTGAAACCGCGGGGCAACTTCCAGTAATACATCCGTCAATCCAATCTTTGAATGTCGCGACTTCTGTGTAACCATCCGGTGTCCCCGTTGCGCATCCATTTGAAGAACCAAAACTAACTATACCAACAAGCCTTCTTCCGCCGTCTGCATCACCGGAATAAACAGGATCAACCCAAACCAGAGGCCCACCGGAGTCACCTTTACATGTTCCAGTAGGTATACTGGCTGCACAGATAATCTGATTGCTGGCTGCATTTCCCGCCCAGTAACAACTTGTATCTGCGACGCCATTGACATCCGCTTTCTGCAAATAGAGTGATCCAGAACTGTTAGTGTCGGTTTTTCCCCAACCGGAAACGAGCATAGAGTGATTTGTCTGGGCAACTAATGCCGCATCAAGATTAGCCTGAGTGGCTGTGTTTGCTATTTGAATGTTTTGTGTCTGGGCGGGTGTGGATGCGGAGAGTTCTATAAGTGCAATATCCCCCATGAGGCTCACATCGTTATACCCACCATAGATATAGACCTGCTTGACCGGTGTGGTATAGGAGTCTGCATCCAATATATAAGTAAAGCCGGATGAAAGGGAAACCTGGGAGCTGGAAACAGGTGTGACAACTCCATCTTTTTCAATGGGATCCTGGTCAAGACAATGTGCAGCAGTGGCAACCCATCTGTCAGCAATGATGGCACCACCACAATAGTATGTACTCCCTTGCTTGCTGATTCTTACAAGGGTCTGCCACGGTACATCAGAGACACTGGCATCACTTCCACCGACAATGCGTTTTTGGGGAGTATCAGCCCATGCTACGTCCACCAAAAACAATGCTGCAGGAAAGAGCAAAGCAGCAAACAGTTTTCCCATAAACACATAGGCCCAAAAATAACTATCCCATCATTAAGATTACCAGCAATTAACATTAATGCGACGCATGTTTGATTTGTTAGATATAGACGAGGTCTATGTGGCGTATTTCACATGTTCTTTCAGCGCAAATAGAGAGATCAGTCACCATTTTTTCATCGACCTTCCTCTACATTAATCTTAAAGAAACGATAAAAAAGGAGGCATTTATGTTTACCGTTCAGGACATGATGACCCCGCATCCTTTGTTCCTCAGTGCGAGGGATACTCTAGCCCAAGCCAAAGAGTTAATGGACAAGCACGGCATTCGTCATCTTCCTATCGTTGATACACACCAGCACCTGCTCGGCCTGGTAACTCAACGAGATATTCTTGCGGCGCAGGAGTCCAGCCTTACCCACCAGTCAGGCAGCAACAAAGACTCTGTCATGGACACTGAGTTGGGAGCCTACACCGACAGGAAGCTCCATAGCATTTCCCCCCTTGGAGGTCTCAAAGAAGCGGCTAAGTATATGCAACAACATAAAATAGGTTGCTTGCCCGTTGTATCTCATCAAAAACTGGTCGGGATCATTACAGATACTGATTTCGTCTCAATTGCCATTACATTGCTTGAGATACAGGAAGAGACTGAACCTTTGGAGGAAGATGAGTAAGATGGCAGGAGAATTTGATAAAATCCGGATTTTCTTTGAACTATCTTGCTCACCTGCATATCGCCGAACAGTGTAACAGCAGCCTGCTGGGTAATCTGGCCGCAGACTTTATCCGGGGGAAACCGGAAAAACAGTTTTCCCCAGAAATAAGCCAGGCTATTTACCTGCACCGCTTTGTTGACGGTTATATTGATGCCCTGCCGGAGGTAAAACACTGCAGAAGGTTTTTCCCGACGGAGCTATACCGTTTCAGTGCCATTGCCCTTGATATTACCTGGGATCACTTCCTCGCCCGGCATTGGGAGCAATACCATCCTGACTCCCTTGAAAAGTTTATTTCAAACGCTGAAATGCTTTGCCAGATCCCTGATTATGAGCCCTTCCCCCAAAGATTTATTACGGTCAGCCAGAAAATGTGGCATGAAGGCTGGATTTTGTCATACCGGGACAGGGACACTGTCGGTTTTGTCCTTGAAAGAATGTCCACCCGAAGCCCAAGAATGGCTTCATTGGCAGATTGCTTCCCCACTATAGAAAAACACTACTCCGAGTTTGAAAGTGCATTCCCGGGAATTTACCGCCAGACCCTGACTGCAGCAAAGAGTTGGTGTGAAAATAGCTCCGATCAAAAAATGGGAGCATAAGCTCCCTAAAATCACCACGTTTAGCTATCGCAGTAGAACGAAACAAGTATGCGGGTGCATACATGCAAATTAGCAAATAGTTACCAATATCAATCAACAAGGTTTCTCGCTAGGAGTAGCGGCGCGGCAAACCGCGCCGTTTTTTCATCAGAACTGGTCTTCTTCTGTTGACCCGGTGAGAGCCGTTACAGAAGACGCACCACCCTGAATGATGTTGGTCATGGTATCGAAGTAACCGGTACCCACTTCCTGCTGGTGAGCAACGAAGGTATAACCGCGTTCTGCTGCTTCGAACTCCGGACGCTGAACTTTCTCAACGTAGTGACGCATTCCTTCACCCTGTGCATAAGCGTGGGCAAGATCGAACATGTTGTACCACATGTTGTGAATACCGGCCAAAGTGATGAACTGGTACTTGTAACCCAAATCAGAGAGCGCTTGCTGGAACTTGGCAATGGTCTCTGCATCTAGGTTTTTCTCCCAGTTGAACGATGGCGAGCAGTTGTAAGCCAGCAACTGATCCGGGAACTGTGCGTGGATAGCCTCAGCAAACTTGCGCGCTTCTTCCAGGCAAGGCGTTGCTGTTTCACACCAGATCAGGTCAGCATAGGGGGCATAAGCAAGACCACGGGAAATAGCCTGGTCAATACCGGCACGTACGCGGTAGAAGCCTTCTGCAGTGCGCTCACCGGTCACAAAATCCGCATCATACGGGTCAGCATCTGATGTCAGCAGGTCTGCAGCGTTTGCATCGGTACGGGCAATAACCAGTGTGGTAGTGCCGGCTACATCCGCAGCCAGACGGGCAGCGACCAGCTTCTGGACAGCTTCCTGGGTCGGAACCAGTACTTTACCGCCCATGTGGCCACACTTCTTCACAGATGCCAGCTGGTCTTCAAAGTGCACGCCTGCCGCACCGGCATCAATCATGCTCTTCATCAGCTCATACGCGTTCAGTACACCACCGAAACCGGCTTCTGCGTCTGCAACGATAGGCAGGAAGTAGTCAGTGCCATTGTCATCTTCCGGCGCAACACCACGTGACCACTGGATTTGGTCTGCACGACGGAAAGAGTTGTTGATACGCTTTACAACAGCCGGTACGGAATCGACCGGATAGAGGGACTGGTCCGGGTACATGCTGGATGCCGTGTTGTTATCAGCCGCCACCTGCCATCCTGACAGGTAAATCGCCTCAATACCCGCCTTCGCTTGCTGGACTGCCTGACCGCCGGTCAATGCACCCAGGCAGTTAACGTAACCCTTCTTAGCACTGCCGTTAACCAGTGACCACAGCTTGTCTGCGCCGTTTTGGGCAATGGTGTTTTCCGGTACGACTGAACCACGCAGCGTCACCACTTCTTCTGCAGTATAGGTACGCTTTACGTTTTTCCAGCGCGGGTTTTCAGCCCAGTCTTTTTCGATGGCTTCAATCATCTGTTGACGAGTCATTGTCATTTTAAAGTCCCTCTTGTCTCACCGGCCTCGGCCGAATTTATTATTAGCAAACGTAGGTTCAAAGGTGCCTTTTCAGCCCTGAAGGCTTAAGGCAAATACTCATATCCTGGCAATGTAAGGAAGCCTGTCAGCTCATCACTGGTGGTGAGCCTGTTCATCAGCTCACCGGCTTCTTTGTAGCGACCGGCATTGAAGCGTTCAGATCCAATCTCCTGCTCCAGCACCGACATCTCTTCATCAAGGAACTGTTCAAACAGTGCCTTGGTCACCGTTTTTCCGTTGCTCAGCGCCTTGCCGTGTTTAATCCACTGCCAAATGGATGCACGTGAAATCTCTGCAGTCGCGGCATCTTCCATCAAACCATAGATAGGCACACAGCCATTCCCGGAAATCCACGCTTCGATATACTGGACTGCCACACGGATGTTATGGCGCATACCGTCTTCGGTACGCTCGCCTTCGCAAGGCGCAAGCAAATCCTCGGCAGTGACGGGGGCATCCTGTTCACGGCTGATATCAAGCTGGTTGGGCTTTTCACCAAGCGCCAGGTCAAATACCGCACGGGCCGTGTCTGCCAGACCGGGGTGGGCAACCCAAGAACCGTCATGGCCGTTGTTGGCTTCAAGCTGCTTGTCAGCCTGGATTTTATCCAGTACCCAGGCATTCTTTTCCGGATCCTTGGAAGGGATGAAGGCAGACATCCCTCCCATAGCCAACGCTCCACGGCGGTGGCAGGTACGAATAAGCAACCGCGAATACGCATTCAGGAATGGCTTGTCCATGGTAACCACCTGGCGATCCGGCAGAATCCGGTCAGGGTAGTTACGCAACGTTTTGATATAGCTGAAGATGTAATCCCAGCGTCCGCAATTAAGAGCCACAATGTGGTCTTTTAGGCTGTGGAGGATTTCATTCATCTCAAACACAGCCGGCAGGGTTTCAATCAGGACAGTGGCCTTGATAGTTCCGCGAGCCAGGCCAAATTCATCCTCGGTATAGCTGAATACTTCACTCCACCACGCAGCTTCCTGATGCGCTTGCAGCTTGGGCAGGTAGAAATAGGGTCCACTGCCTTTCTTAAGCAGGTTTTTGTAGTTGTTTACAAAATAAACCGCAAAATCGAACAGAGAACCTGGGATGGACTCACCGTTAAACAAAACATGCTTTTCAGGCAGGTGCAGACCACGCACACGGCATATTAATACGGCTGGATCATCGTGAAGACGGTACTCTTTCCCATTCCCAGGGTTGGTGTATTCGATTGTGCCATTAACTGCGTCACGCAGGTTGATTTGACCGTCTAAAGCAGCATCCCAAGCCGGTGCAAATGAGTCTTCAAAATCGGCCATGAATACTTTTACATTGGCGTTAAGCGCGTTTATCACCATCTTGCGTTCAACCGGACCGGTGATTTCAAGGCGCCGATCCTGAAGATCTGCCGGAATGCCACGGATGGTCCAATCCCCTTCGCGGATAGCTTTGGTTTCCGGGAGGAAATCCGGTAATTGACCACCATTGATCTTTTGCTGTCTCTCTTCCCTTGCCTCCAGCAGCGTTTTGACGCGGGGTGCGAATTTACTTACCAGACCGGAAAGAAACTGGATGGCTTCATCGGACACCACTTCCTTCTGGCGCTCCGTTAAAGATTGTGTGAAGTGTAACTGCTGGCTCATAGCCTGCTTCTCCATCGTCATAGCCATCATCCTCCCTGATAACGCGATATCTATTGACTGGCAGTGATTACAGTTGTCGTGATTTATATCATTTGTAAGTTTTTCACGACCGTTCTTTCAGTTTTTATTTTATCAGCTTTTCTTGGGCTCCCTCTGAGCGCTTTTTTAAGTTGGCGGATTGCTAATTAAAAATCAACCACCATTTAAAAATAAGCTTTAGACATTAGTCTTATGAAATATTAATAATCAATAAGTTAAAACATTTTAGAGTTAAAGCTCAAAACACCGAATTCAAACGTTTTCCAGTACTAAATTTGGATTCACATAAATTCCCCTCCCAAAGCCATTTTGTAACCTATTACGTAATTTTATTACATTTTTTCACGTCAATGTTTTGATGGCCCTGAATAGTTTTAAACGGGGTTCTTGGTTAAAACAAAGATAAGATTTCATATATTTCAATAAGATACGACAATGACAAAACAATCACTTATTCGCGTAAGGAATTAAATGTAGGTTGCTTATTCAAAAAAAGAACATGAAGAATTTGCGAAACATCTTTCAGTTTCGCCCCATTTGGCAAAAGAAGGGAAAAGCATGAGAGTTGGATCAAAAAAGGAAAATCAGAATATTGTTCTAAATTTAACCATTGAGCTAGGAGATAGCTAATAGGCTAAGCTAAATATTGTTAAAATATTGTAAAAACACTCTTGCGGGACTCATTTCCGGCTACAGTATCCCCTCTACAATATCCGCCAAAAGTTGGAAAGTCCTGGTACGGCTGGAGGTTGGGCGCCATACCAACCCAATTTCACGGTACGCAGCCTGCCCCGGCGGATCAACAATAACAAGGTTCTGATTGCTCAACAGTCCATGATCGATCGCCATTTGTGGAATAAATGTAGTTCCCAGGCCATTGGCAACCATCTGGACCAGGGTATGCAAACTGGTGGCAGAAAAAGGGTTAATCTTCTCTTTCGAGGTAAGGCGACAGGCAGAAACCGCATGTTCTGTCAGGCAGTGCTCACGCTCTAGCAAGTAAACAGATTCATCCGGCAGATCTGCATACCGGATAGGCACACTGACGCGGCTGGCCTGTTCCCTGCTCATCACCATTTTGAACGCATCTTTGCCTACGATTCGGCAACGCATGCCCCCAATTTCTACCGGCATAGCCAGCACCAGTACATCCATCTCACCATTATGCAGTGCAGCCAGCAAATTGGTGGTGGTATCTTCCCGCAAAAGCAAACTGAGATTCGGATATTTTGTATTGATTTCCTGCACTAAGTCGCTCAGAAGGAATGGCGCAATGGTCGGGATACAGCCAACCCGGAGCTTCCCCTGTGTTGCATCCCCAACACATTGGCTCAGCTCCATCAGATCCCGGCTGCGAGATAAAATCTCCCGGCTTCTGGCTACCACATCTTCGCCAAGTGACGTAAAAACAAGGGTTTTACTGTCACGTTCGATTAACTGGCAACCGACTGTATCTTCCAGTTTCTGGATACCGGAGCTCAGGGTAGACTGGCTGACAAAACACCGTTTTGCAGCGTCACCGAAGTGTCGGGTCTCGTGCAGTACCACCAAGTAGTGTAACTGCTTGATTGATGGAAATTTGCTCATCGCTTTTTTCGATTATACCAATCTAAATAATCCGCTTTTTTCAATCTATCAGGTTGACTATAGTTTGTCTCGCTTAAACACGGATTCCCAATTTAGGGCTAACCCATTTCAGGAGCTAAGTTATGGTACTAGTAGGTCGTCAGGCACCAGATTTTACTGCCGCAGCAGTTCTCGGTAACGGTGAAATTGTAGAAAACTTCAACCTTAAGCAGTACATCGAAGGTAAAACTGCCGTTGTTTTCTTCTACCCACTTGACTTCACTTTTGTGTGCCCTTCTGAGCTGATCGCCTTTGACAAGCGCATCGAAGAATTCCAGTCACGCGGTGTAGAAGTAATCGGTGTTTCTATCGACTCCCAGTTTACTCACAACGCTTGGCGTAACACTTCTGTAGAAAACGGTGGTATCGGCCAGGTTCGTTACCCACTGGTTGCAGACGTTAAGCACGAAATCTGCCAGGCATACGACGTAGAACACCCAGAAGCTGGTGTTGCTTTCCGCGGTTCTTTCCTGATTGATAAAGAAGGCGTTGTTCGTCACCAGGTAGTTAACGACCTGCCACTGGGCCGTAACATCGACGAAATGCTGCGCATGGTTGACGCCCTGCAATTCCACGAGACTCACGGCGAAGTGTGCCCTGCTCAGTGGGAAAAAGGTAAAGAAGGTATGGACGCTTCTCCAGAAGGCGTTGCCAAGTACCTGTCTGCACACACTGAAGACCTGTAATTTCAGGCATTTGACTAACGCGTAAGCGTAAAGCCAAAAAGTCAGCAAAAAAAACGAGAGGCCCGGACCACCGGGCCCTTTTTGTATCTGGCGTTTCGTAACCCCTGTCACCCTTTCACTTCTTTTCAGACCCGCTTCAGCGCAAATAACTTCCCATTTTTTTTCTAGCAGGTAATGTGGTTGCCAATGCCTCAGGGCATGTTAGACAACAAGGAGTTATTCATGTCTGTAACTGTCGAAGTCTGTATCGACAATATTGATTCACTCTCCCGCGCCATTGCCGGTGGTGCAAACCGTATCGAGCTCTGCGCCTCTCTTGTCGCCGGAGGACTGACAGCAAGTGCCGGTTATATGAAGCAGGCGGCCAAACTATCAAACGTGCCGGTATACGCCATTATTCGCCCACGTCAGGGGGATTTCTACTTCAGCGACAATGACATTGAGATCATGCTGGCTGATATCCACCAGGCAAAACAAGCAGGACTTCAAGGGGTCGTCATTGGGGCACTTAACCAGGACGCGACAGTCAACCAAAGTGCCGTTGAAGAAATGATGAAAACCGCCGGCGGTATGGGCGTGACTTTCCACCGAGCAATCGACCAGTGCAGCGACCTATACAACGGCTTGGATTTTTTGATGTCTCAAGGAGTTGAGCGGGTGCTTACATCGGGGCAGGCCGTAAACGCAGTCGAAGGGATTCCGGTTCTTAAGAAAATGGTGATGTACTGCGGAAGCAGATTGTCAGTGATGCCGGGAGCAGGTGTGTCACCTGAAAACGCCGCGCAAATAATCCGCGAAACCGGAGCCCGGGAGATCCACCTTTCCGGTAAAACTACCCGGGCGTCTAAAATGCTGGCAATCGCCGGACAGGCATCAATGGGCAACGTGGATGATTTTGCTATCCCAAGTACCTGCCGTGGCACAATCGCTCGGACGGTAGCGGCTGTCAGCGAGTACTGATTATTTCTTTAATTCTGCCGCCTCATCCGGAACGAAATTCTGCGACTCAATCGGAGCCCGGATGTACCCTTCCTGGTTAAGGGGCGGCAGTTCCAGTTCCGGGTATTCAATCTCTTCGTACGGAATTTGCTTGAGGAAGTGGGAAATACAGTTAATCCTCGCGGATTTCTTGTCATCAGCTTCCACTACCCACCATGGTGAGTCTTTAGTATCCGTGTAGGCAAACATCCTGTCCTTGGCCTGAGAGTACTCCGCCCAGCGGCTTCTGGATTCCAAATCCATCGGGCTGAACTTCCATCGCTTGATAGGCGTGTTTACCCGTTCAAGGAACCGCTTCTCCTGCTCTTCATCCGAAACAGAAAACCAGTATTTAACCAGCACGATTCCCGAGCGCTGCAGCATCCGCTCAAACTCCGGGCAACTGCGCATAAACTCTTCGTACTCTTCATTGCTGCAAAAACCCATCACCCGTTCCACACCCGCCCGGTTGTACCAGCTTCGGTCAAAGAGGACAATTTCCCCTGCCGCTGGAAGGTGGGCAGCATAACGCTGAAAATACCACTGGGTGCGCTCCCGCTCAGTCGGCTTATCAAGGGCAACCACGCGGCAAACACGAGGGTTGAGCTTTTCCATAATTCGCTTGATAACACCGCCTTTTCCGGCAGCATCCCGCCCTTCAAAGATCACCACGACCTTAAGGCCTGTTTTTTTCACCCACTCCTGCAGTTTTACCAGCTCTATCTGTAACTCGACCAACCGTGTCTCATAGGCTTGCTTGGAGAGTTTTTTCTTTTTCGCCATACCACCTCCCTGCTAATGGCGTAGGGTATCAGTAAACTCTGGTACCCCTACACCGTAGGAAAACTGGCATAAAAAAACAACGCCCCTTTTTAGGAAACGTTGTCTTTAGCAAAAACGGGATTAGCGCAGGATTCGTTCTAAGTCTTCTTTGTTGGTGTGGCGGATGTCCTTGCCCTTAACAAAATAAATGATGTACTCACAGATGTTCTGGCATCGGTCACCAACCCGCTCTATGGCGCGGAGTGACCACATGACTTCCAATACATTGGGGATCGAGCGGGGATCTTCCATCATGTAGGTCATCAGTTGGCGGATGATGCCCTCATATTCCCTATCCAGGGATTCATCCGACCGATACACTTCCAGCGCTGCATCCACGTCCATGCGGGCAAATGCATCCAGTGCCTTGTGCAGCATTTTCGCTGCTTTGTGGCCCAGATTCTCAAGGGAAACAAGAAACGGTTTTTGCTCGTTGCCCGAGTTGTCCAGTGCCATGTTGGCGATACTGTTCGCCGCGTCGCCAATTCTCTCAAGGTCCGTAATGGTCTTGATAATTGCCATCACCAGGCGGAGATCTCCGGCTGTTGGCTGGCGTTTGGCAATTATCCGCGTACAGGCTTCATCAATCGCCACTTCCATGGAATTAACCTTGTGGTCCTCCCGGATAACATGCTTGGCAAGATCCATATCCTGTTCATGAATTGCCTGCAGGGCATCCGTCAGCTGACGCTCCACCAACCCACCCATAGCGAGGACATGGGTACGGATGGCTTCCAGCTCATTATTGAACTGACCGGAAATATGCCTGCCGAGGTTGACGTTATCCAAGAGTGCTCCTTATCCGTAGCGACCGGTAATGTAATCTTCCGTTTGCTTATTCTTTGGTGTGGTAAAAATGGTATTTGTGTCAGCGTATTCCACCAGCCTACCAAGGTTCATAAAGGCGGTTTGATCCGACACCCGCGCGGCCTGCTGCATGTTATGGGTAACAATAACCACAGTGTACTTGGTTTTCAGATCGTATATCAGCTCTTCAATTGTAAGGGTTGATATCGGATCGAGTGCTGACGTCGGCTCGTCCAGAAGAAGCACTTCCGGCTCGATAGCAATAGCCCTGGCAATGACAAGACGCTGTTGCTGACCGCCTGAAAGGCCAAACGCATTTTCATTGAGGCGATCTTTCACCTCATCCCATAAAGCTGCTGCACGCAGCGATCTCTCAACTGCTTCATCCAGTGCCCGGGTGTCTTTTATACCCTGAAGGCGAAGGCCGTAAACCACATTTTCATACACTGATTTAGGAAATGGGTTCGGACGCTGGAAAACCATGCCTATCCGGCGCCGAAGCGCAGCAACATCCACGTCGCGGCTATAAATATTCTGGCCGTGCAGGGTTATCTCACCGGAGACATCACAGCCTTCAATGAGATCATTCAGCCGGTTGATACAGCGCAAAACGGTTGATTTACCGCAGCCTGACGGCCCGATAAATGCCGTTACCTGCCCCTTGGGAATCCGCATATTGATATCGAACAACGCCGGTTTACCGTTGTAAGACAGATTCAGGTCTTTCACGGTCAGCGCTGTCTGGTCCTCCGGGAGGTTTTCCAAATCAATCGGTTCAGGGACGCCAATGGCTGCATTTACCGAAAACATGTGTTCTCCAACAAAGCGTTATTGTTCAAGCGTGCGGTATTTTTCCCGCAAGTGATTCCGGATTGCTATCGCGGACAGATTAAGTGCAACGATAACCGTAACCAGGAGAAAGGAGGTCGCATAGACCAACGGCCGGGACGCCTCAACATTGGGGCTTTGAAAGCCCACATCATATATATGGTAGCCCAGGTGCATGAATTTCCGGTCCAGGTGGACATACGGGAATATCTGGTCAACCGGGAGATCAGGGGCCACTTTTACCACCCCGACAAGCATCAGTGGAGCCACTTCGCCGGCTGCCCGGGCAATCGCCAGAATTAGCCCGGTCATAATGGCAGGGCTGGCCATAGGCAACACAACTCGCCACAGGGTTTCCGCTTTGGTAGCCCCAAGGGCCAGGGATCCGTGCCGGACAGACGCCGGAATACGTGTCAGGCCTTCTTCTGTCGCAACAATAACTACCGGCAACGTCAACAGAGCAAGGGTGAGTGCAGACCACAATACACCCGGCGTGCCGAAAGTAGGGTTGGGCAGGCTGTCTGAAAAAAACAGCCGGTCGATATTGCCACCCACCATGTAAACCAGAAAACCTAGGCCAAAAACGCCATAAACGATGGACGGCACGCCTGCCAGATTGACCACGGCAATGCGGATAATCCGGGTAAAGACATTTTTCTTGGCATATTCATGCAGGTAGATAGCCGCCACTACCCCAAGCGGCGTCACCATCATCGACATCAGGATCACCAGGAACACGGTGCCGAATATCGCCGGGAACACTCCCCCTTCCGTATTCGCCTCTCTCGGGTCAGACGACACAAAGCTGGCAATCTGGGTCACCCAATGAGTCAGTTTTTTGCCCAGTACCATGTCGTTCGGCAGCCAGGCATTAACGACATTTCCAAGTGGGACTGAGACCTCTTTCCCTGCCGCCGTTTTTACCACCAGCAAGGAAGTATCGAGCTCATCACGCAGCGCTGCAAGTTCAACGTCCACTTCCCTGATTTGGATAAGTACCTTGTTACGTTCTGCGCCGTGCCCGGTTTCCAGCTTCACAAGGCGGTGGTTTAACGATGCAAGGGTCGACTGCAACGCCTCAATTTTCCCCTGCACATTTTTACCGAGCTGCACAAATGCAGACAGTGCCTCGCTTTCCTCTGGGAAGGACTTCCCTTCAATGATGACGTTTAGCAGTTGGCCGTAAAATTCCCCGCCCTGCCCCCGCTCGATTGCCACCATACCCATTGGTGTGGTGCGAGAAACAATGAGAGGAGCCAAAATATAGGTGAAATCATGATTTTGCAGATCACGGTTGCCGGTTTTAACCAGTATCCGTTCCATCTCTTGCGGCAGCCCGGAAACATCGTGCCCCGCATCCGCAAGTTGGGTTCGCGATACTTGTTTACGCTCATAGATTTGGCCGATTATGTTTTGTCTGGCTCCGTCAGGGGATACCACTTCAAACTGGTACACCGGAGCCGGCCAGAAGTAGCTGAGCCCCTTCCAGCCGATAAGCAGAAGGACGCCCAGCACCGCTACCAGGCTGATACTCACCATGCCGCCTGACAGCCAAATCCACGGGCTGCCTGATTTGAACCACTTAAACATCTTCAGTCTTTACCCCGGCCTTAAAGCGCACTGTATTTCTCCCGCAACCTTTGGCGGATAAACTCAGCCAGCGTATTGAAAACAAAAGTGGACACGAACAGGACAAATGCCGCCAGGAACAGTATCCGGTAATGGGAACTTCCTACTTCTGATTCCGGCATTTCTACCGCAATATTGGCAGACAGAGTGCGCAGCCCTTCAAAGAAGCTCCAGTCCATGATCGGTGTGTTGCCGGTCGCCATCAGTACAATCATGGTTTCGCCCACGGCGCGGCCAATCCCCATCATAATTGCAGAGAAAATACCCGGGCTGGCCGTCAGCAAAATGACTTTGGTCAGGGTTTGCCACTGAGTGGCTCCGAGCGCCAGAGAGCCGAAACTGAGATGCGAAGGCACCGAGAAAATGGCATCTTCCGCGATACTGAAAATAGTCGGTACAACTGCAAATCCCATGGCGACACCCACGACCAGGGCATTGCGCTGGTCATAACTGATACCAAGCTCATGGGTCAGGTACACTCTTGCATCACCGCCGAGGTAGTGCAGTTCAATCCAAGGCCCCAACTGGAAACAGGCATACCCGAACAGCAGGATCATCGGCACCAGGATAATGGCATGCCAGTTGCCTTGTACCGAGCCGTAAACGTGCCGCCCTACCATAGGCCATGCCGCACCAACCAAAATCATAAACAACGGCAGGAATGTTACCAGCAACATCACCGAAGCCAGGTTTTCCTCCACCAGCGGTGCCAGCCACAACCCTGCAAGAAAACCGATAATCACCGTAGGCAATGCTTCCATGATTTCAACTGTCGGTTTCACAACCCGGCGCATGGAAGATGGCATAAAGTAAGCGGTATAAATTGCCCCGCCCACAGCCAGGGGAATGGCAAACAGCATGGTGTATAAGGTCACTTTCAATGTACCGAAAGTGATGGGGATCAGGCTAAGCTTGGATTCAAAATCATCACTGGCAGACGTTGACTGCCAGACATAAGCCGGCTCCGGGTAACCTTCATACCAAACCTTTTCCCACAGGGAGTCCCAGCTGACTTCCGGGTGTGGGTTGTCTACTTTAATCAGCGCCCACTCTTTGGCGCCGGCGAGCAACAGGTTATCTGCCCGGGGTGAAAACACCATGGTTTCTGCCTTTTCACTGTAGTGAAGGGAAAAGGCGTCAACGCTGTTGCTGGTCGTTGCGTACAGGACTAACTTTTTAGTTTCCGGATACCATCGGGCAAAAGACTTACGGTAGAACTCACCGGCAGAAGTGATATTTCCACCGTCTGTATGCAAGCCGCTATCACCTGTACCATTACCTGTAAACGTTCGTACCTTGGTCAGCAGCCGTTCACCATCCCGCAGGACATCAAACCACTGCTCAATCATACCGTTCTCGAAGCTCAGCATCAGGGAATTGGCACCAGCCAAAAGAAACATGCCATCCGGCCTGTCCCCCTCATCAAAAGGCAGTACTTCCCTCAAGTTGGCATGTTTGCCACCGGCAGTGATTTGATAGACGGAGAGCTGGTTTGGGTACAGTGCATAAAACTGCCGGCCATCAGGCGTCAACAACAGCTCCGCCGGCTTACGTTCTGAACCGGGAACAGTAAAAGAAGAAACGACTTTCCCGCCAGTGCCGATGCGGGTAAGCAGAAGTTCATTGCCACCGGCCTGGCTTACTGCCATGACTCCGTCGTTATAGGGAATCACATTGAGTGCGGTGACCTGGCGGGCTTTTTCATCAATGACGACAGGCTCGCCCCCTACAGGGAACAGTGTCTTGGGACGGTAAGTATTGCTCCCGTTGTAGTAGTGTGCTGAAAAGCCGGGCGTGACCACCTGGATTTCACCGCGCTGGCCACCATAAGCGTACAAGCGGTCTGACGGCAGCGTACCGGAAAAAGAGACTGGTGATTCCATTAACTGCCAGACCGCATTTTTCATCGGTTTGTCTGCACCGACCTCAAAGTAGGCCAGGTCACCGGAACGGGTAAACGCATAACCAAGGTGGCTGTCGTCATCCAGCCCTACGGAATAAACCTCACCTTTAACCGGAGGCGCAAAGGTACCGGCAACGGAAATTTCTGGGGCGCGGAACAGAGGCAGTGTGACATAGAGAAGAAAGATGAAAATCAGAACCAGGGCACACAGAACAGCTACACCTCCTGCGGTGACTGCAAGCTTTGCAGCACGATCCCGCAAGCGGCGACGGCGGCAGCCCTCAAGCAGTTCTGTTTTCGTGATAGCCATTGTTACCTCGGTTCAGACAAGCAAAACATTTTATGTCGTTTTGATGACATTAATATTACGACAGGAAATTATCCCAGCTATTCCCTTGAAATAAAAATGTAATCAGCGGGCGCTAGCCTCCCTATATCGTAAATTTTCCGCAATTCTCAAAACTCGTTGTTTTTCTGTCTGGATTTGAATTAGGTTAACTTTAATAATTGACAAAAAGACAACAGCGGGGAACATTTATGAAACAGCTGGTTATCACCATTATTGGTGAAGATCGTCCGGGATTGGTCGAACAAGTTTCAAATGCTGTGCTTGAACACCATGGAAGCTGGCAGGCGAGCCGATTCAGTAAGTTGTCAGGGTACTTCGCCGGTATCCTCCAGATTGCGGTCCAGGAATCTAATATCCCTGCGTTAACCTTGTCACTGAAAAGCATCTCGGATTTGGATATCCAGATCAGTGAGCCCTCATCCAAGGAGCCGGTTGATACTGCGACCCACCAGTTAGCCGTTACCGGGAATGACCGCCCGGGAATCGTCCAGGAAGCCACGAGAGTCCTTGCCGGTCTTGGAATCAATATCGTGAAACTCACTACACATACCGAAAGTGCTGCCAATACCGGCACCATGATATTTAGTGCACGTTTCGATCTCGGTACCGGACAAGAATCAGACCTGGATTCACTGCAGGATGCCCTGGAGGCCCTGTCAGATGACCTTATTGTGGAACTGGAAAGCCTAAAATAATAAAAACCATAAGGAGATGTATGAGCACCGAACCGCAATTTATCGAGAAGGAAATCAGTTGGCTGTCATTTAATGAAAGGGTGCTCCAGGAAGCGGCTGATAAAACCGTTCCTATCATTGAAAGGGTGCGTTTTTTAGGCATTTTCTCAAGCAACCTGGATGAGTTTTATCAGGTGCGTTTTGCCAATGTAAAGCGCCGTATCCTGATTAACGAAGAACAGGGCGGCGACGAAAATGCCAAGCACCTGCTGGCAAAAATCCAGTCAAAAGTACTCAAGCTCAATCAGGAGTTCGATAACCTCTACAACGAAATCCTGCTGGAAATGGCGCGGCGTCGCATATTCCTTGTAAATGAGAACCAGTTAAGCGAAGAGCAACAAACCTGGGTACGAACCTACTTCAGGAAAAACCTGTTGCCCCATATTTCACCGATCCTGCTCGATGACAACACTGATCTGCTGGGTTTCCTCAAGGATGCCTATTCTTACCTCGCCGTCGACATGAAATCAGAAAATGGCGGTCACCAGGCACTGATAGAGATCCCGACAGACGAAGTGGATCGTTTTATCATGGTGCCGGAGAAAAAAGGCAAACGGCGCAAAACTGTCATCCTGTTGGATAACATTATCCGTATGTGTCTTGACGACATCTTCCGCGGCTTCTTCAATTACGATGGCGTTGAAGCCTATGCCATGAAAATGACCAGGGACGCGGACTACGACCTGACCAACGAAGTTGAGCACAGCCTGCTGGAAAACATGTCAGAAAGCCTTAACCAGCGCCTGACAGCCATGCCTGTACGCTTTGTGTACCAAAGGGATATGCCTCAGCCTCTGGTAGATAAACTCACCAAAACACTGGGTATTTCCGGCTACGACAGTGTCTTGCCCGGTGCCCGGTACCACAACTTCAAAGATTTTATCGGCTTCCCCAACATCGGGCCGCGGTATCTGGAAAACCCGCCACTCCCGCCTGTGGAATCCGCCGACTTCCTTGCTCACGATTCGGCATTTGCCGCCATCAAACAGCGAGATATCCTGCTCTACTACCCTTACCATACCTTCCGTCATATGTCCGAGCTGGTACGCCAGGCCGCCTTTGACCCCAGGGTACGCAGTATCCGGATAAATGTTTACCGGGTTGCCAAGAACTCGCTCATCATGAAATCCCTCATTGATGCCGCCAACAACGGCAAGCGAGTAAACGTGGTAGTTGAGCTCCAGGCCAGGTTTGATGAAGAGGCCAACATTGAATGGTCAAAAGTCCTGACAGATGCCGGTATCAAGGTAACCTTCGGGGCCCCGGGGCTTAAAATTCACTCCAAACTTTGTCTGATAACCCGCCAGGAGGAAGACGGGCTGGTCAGTTATGCCCATATAGGTACCGGCAACTTCCATGAAAAAACAGCGCGGATTTACACGGATTTCGCCCTGTTTACGGCAGATAAAAGACTGACAGACGAAGTGCGAAAGGTATTCGGTTTTATTGAAAACCCATACAAACCGGTCAAATTCAACCACCTGATCGTCTCCCCGCGTAACTCCCGCAAACGCCTCTATGCGCTGATAGACCGGGAAATCGCCAATGCCAAGGCAAAAAAACAGGCTGCCATTACACTTAAGGTCAACAACCTGGTGGACAAAGGGCTGACAAACCGTCTTTACCATGCCAGTAACGCCGGGGTAAAAGTGCGAATGATCATCCGCGGTATGTGTGAGCTGATTCCCGGTATCAAGGGACTGAGCAAAAACATTTCCGCAATCAGCATTGTTGACCGCTTCCTGGAACACCCACGGGTTATGGTGTTTGAGAATAACGGGGATAACGACGTTTATATCTCGTCCGCAGACTGGATGACTCGCAACATCGACTACAGAATCGAAGTTGGCGCACCAATTTTGGATGAAAGGCTGAAAAAACGCATTATCGATATCCTTGAACTGCAGTTTCACGACAGGGCTAAGGCCCGGGTGTTAGACAAAGATCTCAGTAACGCCTACGTTAAACGGGGCAATCGCAAAAAAGTGCGGGCCCAGGTAGCTATCTTTGACTATATCAAGCAAACGGAACGTGAAGAGAAAAAACGGCTGGCCAAACTGAATGATTAAAAGTGTACAAACGGAAAAACCACGGGAAATTGCGGCGATTGACCTGGGCTCAAACAGTTTCCATATGGTTGTCGCTCGTGTGGTCGAAAACGGGGTCCAAATCGTCAGCCGGCACAAACAGCGGGTTCGGCTTGCGGCAGGGCTTGATGACAAGGTAACCCTCACTGATGAGGCAATTGACCGCGCGGTTGAATGCCTTGCGATGTTTGGTGAGCGCCTGGAAGGGTTTGACCCGGAAAACGTCCGGATTGCCGCTACCCACACCCTGCGTGAAGCTCGAAATGCCAAGAAGCTTCTGGAAAAAGCCTTTGAGGTATTGCCTTACCATATTGAAGTGATACCCGGGCAGGAAGAGGCCCGCCTAATCTACATGGGTGTCTCACACACTCAGCCTGATCCGGGCAAAAAACTGGTCGTAGACATAGGTGGAGGCAGTACTGAACTGGTCATCGGTGAACAGTTTGAACCCAAGCTGCTGGCCAGCAAGCGTATGGGATGTGTCAGTTATAACGAACGTTTTTTCCCCAATGGAAAGCTGAGTGCCAAGGCCTTTTACCAGGCTCAACTGGCTGCTGAGCTGAAACTGGAGAATATTGCCGCCCGTTACCAAAAAGAAAGCTGGGATCTGGCTATAGGCTCCTCCGGCACTATCAAGGCAATCCGCGAGGTACTTATCAATTCAGGCCATGAGGATGGAGTAATCACACCAAAGCGCCTGAAAAACCTTTCCGAGGAATTACTCAAGTTCAAACGTTTTGAAGATATTTCCTTACCGGGTCTCCCACCTGAGCGCCAGCCCGTATTTGCCGCCGGCCTGGCCATCTTGTGCGGCGTATTCGATGCGCTTCAAATCGCGCAGATGGAGTTTTCCCAGGGAGCGCTGCGGGAGGGGCTTCTTTACGAAGTCGAAGAACGCTTCCAGGAGGGTGACATCCGTATCCGGACAGCCAAAGATCTTGCCCTGCGTTACCGGGTGGATGTCGACCACGCTACCAACGTTGAGCAAACCGCATCAATGCTGTACCAAAAAGCTGAACCCTCCCAGGGAAACAAGAAAGGTGAATTGGCCAACTTACTTCAGTGGGGGGCCCTTCTACATGAGGTAGGCCTCAGCATCGCCTATTCAGGGTTCCACCGGCATTCATCCTATATTCTGCAAAATACCCCTATGCCCGGTTTCAGCAGCGAACAACGCCTTCTGGTCGCAACCCTTGCCCGCTTTCACAGGAAAGCACTGAAACTGGCGGAGATGCCCTCCTTTACGCTGTTTAAAAACCGTCATATCCATACACTGATTGCCGCTCTGAGGATTGCATGTATCCTCAATGTGCAGCGCCGTAATGTCGAGATGCCAAAAATTGGCGTAACAGCAGAAGAAACACGTTGGACTGTCACTTTCCCTGAAGAGTGGCTGGAACAAAACCGTCTGCTGGCCGCGGATTTGGAGCAAGAGCAGGTTTACTGGAAAAACGCTGGATGGAACCTCGATATCCAGGCGGTGTGATGACAGGGCGCAAAACGGGTCGGTAAACGTCGGCCCGTTTTATTTTAATAATTAAGGAATTAAAGAGATCTCACAGATCACTTTGCGAAACAGCATACACTAAAGGTATCCCCACCCGGCAAGGAGTGACGATGGATATCAGCTCAATCGCTTCAGGCAACTACCTGATCTGGAATCTCCTCATCGCGCTTATCCTGGGAGCCATCATTGGTATCCAGCGAGGATGGGTACAGCGCAACGATGCAGCCGGAAGCCGGGTTGCTGGCATTCGCACTTATGCCCTAGTTGGACTGCTTGGTGGACTCAACGCCACGCTTGCCGAAAAGTTTTCCCCATTTCTTTTGGGCTTTGGCATTCTCTCCCTGGTGATCGTTGTCAGTGTGGCATTTGTTGCACGGCAACGGACGCATCAGGATCTCAGTATTACCGGCATTATCAGCATCATGGTCACCTTTATTCTCGGGGCCATCGCCACATCCGGTGAACCGGTTGTTGCTGCCTCGGCGGCTGTGATCACTGCCATTGTGCTTGATAACAAAGAAGAGTTGCACCGGGCCCTGAACACACTGCAGGAATATGAACTTGATGCCGGGTTAAAACTGCTTCTCATTTCCGTAGTGATGTTGCCTTTGCTGCCTAATCAGGGATATGGACCCTGGCAGGCAATTAACCCTTACGAGATCTGGTGGATGGTAGTGCTGATAGCCAGCATCTCATTTGTTGGGTATTTCGCCATTAAAATTGGCGGGCCGGAAAGGGGGATACTTTTTACGTCAGTGTTTGCCGGCCTGAGTTCCTCAACAGCACTTACCTTGCAGTTTTCCAGCCTTTCCCGTTCCCAGCCCAACCTCAGCAACCTGCTGGCAAGCGGCATTTTGCTCAGTTGTGGAACCATGTTCCCACGGATCCTTATCATCCTATCCGTACTGAACCCCCACCTGGTGCTATCCCTTTGGCCCATAATGCTCGCCATGATGGCAGGCCTCTATGTTCCTGCGTGGTTAGCCTGGCGAAATAACCAGGCTGAATTCAGTGAAGAGACCCAGTCAAACCGCAACCCACTGGCACTGACTTCAGCACTGGTGTTCGGATTTATCCTAATGGTGATTATGCTGCTCTCCCATGCTTTGTCCCAGTGGTTTGGCGATACCGGAACACTGGTCCTTGCTGCTTTGTCAGGTATAACAGATGTGGATGCCATATCCCTGGCCCTTGGCCGGCAAAGTACCCAAGGGCTGGGAGTCACTGTCGCTGCAACCGGGATTTTTATCGCCGCAGCAGTGAATACACTGGTGAAAATGGGAATGGTCATCTCAATCGGGGACAAAAGCCTGTGGCTAAAAGTTATGCCTTCAATGTTGATATCAGTCGTTCTGGGTTTGACCTCATTGATACTGGTTTCATAAAACCAGTATCATATTAAGACATTGATATGGTTAATATTTTTGCAAATTCAAGTGGATAAATTGCCGTCTGATAAACTAGGGTCTATTTAGTTTCCCTAATTTAGTCAGGACTGCATGAAGAAGTGTAATCTCGCCGTTTTAGCTCTCGCTATCCTGGTGCCGACCGTTATTTCCTTCCCTGCCCAGAGTGGGAATAGCGATGAGATCCGTTTGAGAGGATTTACTTCTTTGGCTGGACGTTACCTGTCCGATGATTCACTTGGCTACCACCGCAGTTACCAGCTCAAAGGGGCAACAACACATTTTTCACTGACTTCAGATTCCATCCTCGGGCTTCAAGCCAATATTCCACTGGGTCACGATCTGGAAAGCATCATACAGGTTGTCTACCGCGACCAAATTTCAGATTCAGCCAGTGATTACATAGATTGGGCGGTGTTGCGCTACCAACTGAACCGGCAAACATCCTTTCGAGTCGGGCGGACACATACTGATATACAGTTTGCATCTGACCACCAGAGCGTCGGTTATGTCCACCCTTGGGTAAGCGCACCAACGGAATTCTATAGCGCCGTGAATTTATTCTCCCGGCTGGATGGCTTTGACATTGAGTTCCTGTCAGAGCTGGGCGATGGAGATATACGTTTAAAAGGAGCATTTGGGCAGACATCCCAAAAAGTAAAAGCTGGCGGGATAAATAACCAGATTGATATTCGCAATTCCGGTTACCTGACAATCGGTTATTCAATAAATAATTGGAAGTTTCGGACATCCCAAGCCTGGATAAATGTTGACCGTATAGCGTACGAAAACCAGCTGGATCTCACTTTGCTCGAGCAACTTCCCGACACAGTGTGGCCAGGGGCCAAAGCCGTAGTTAACGCCATGGAATCAACGGGAGAGCATATCAGTTACACAGCAGCCGGGCTGAACTATGATAACCACAACTGGTTTGTACAAAGTGAGGTTAGCCTCACCGACAGTGACTGGGCCGTAATCACACCTACAGTATCCGGGTACTTTGCAACAGGAGCATACGTAAATGATTTAACCGTATTCGCATCCTTTGCCCGTATTATGCCAACTTCCGGCAGAAAAACGCTGCCGCCTCCCAATTACACTCTACTGCCACCAACACAACACAGTACTTTCATGCAACTGTACGATGGCGTGGTACATGCTTTAAATGCCAACCGCGCAGACCAGTTTACTGCCAGCAGCGGAATTAGATGGGATTTCAAAAACAATGCAGCCCTCAAACTGCAGTACGACTTCAGTCGGATTAAGCCAGGCGGGGCTGGCTTATGGACTGAAAATGCCCAAAGGGAGCAGTCATATTCTGTTCATGGTCTCACCCTGATGTTGGATATGGTGTTTTAATGAATTGGTTTGTCATTCCAATAACCACAGTGCTTCTCTTGTGTGTCCTGCGCATTGACACTGCAACAGCCGCAGATCCCTCGCTCGTCATTATCACCAGTGCCCAAAGTGATATTCACAAACTTTCGCGCCTGCAAGTTATCGATATATACATGGGAAGGTACAAGACACTGGAAAGTGGGGAGCATGTCACCCCGATTGATTACGCTCCCGACACCTTTCCACCACTCAGAAGCGTTTTTTATAAGAAACTGGTTAACCGTACTGAAAAGGCCATCCGGCTGTATTGGTCAAGGTTAGTATTTTCTGCCCGCGCCCAGCCACCTGAAACGGTAAGCTCCCAGGAGGAAATGCTCAGTTATATATCCGCCAACCTGAACCAGTTAGGGTACGTAGACGAGCGTATGGTTTCCCCGTCAGTCAAAGTGGTATACAGATTAAATGAAAGTCCGGAACAGGCTCGATATTAAGGTTGCTGTCATAGTGGCATTTTGTGCGTTGCTGTGTGCTTCTGTGTTCTCTGTGGCAGATTATTACTATCGCTTGGGAAATGAGACACTTAATGCCCAGAAGCAAATTGACGTATTGGGAAAGACCGTCAAGCCTACCGCTATTATCGCCGCCTATCTGGATGATGACGCCTTAGCTGAGGAAATTCTGTCCGGTCTTATCCAGCATGAAATCATTTCAGCGGTACAGTTGGTCAGTTTTACCGGGCTAAGACATCAAAAAGGAGAGGTCTCCGGTAATACGAGATGGGTAAGCAAAAACCTTCTTCATCCCTTTGATACCGGGATTATCATCGGAAGGCTGGACTTGTCCGCAAATGAGTTATTTATACAACAACTCGCTAAAGAAAAAGCGCTCAGCCAGGGGTTGTCGCTGTTCGGTATCTCTCTCGTTACTGCACTCCTTGTAGGGTTGATGATACACCGGACCATGACCCACCCCCTGCTAAGGCTCACCCGGGTATTTGAGGGCATTCAGCCGCACAACCCTCAGCCGCTTACCATTCCCCGACGCCACCGGGACAATGAAATCGGTATTTTTTTATTGGGCATTAACCGCCTGATGATTGAGCTGCGTACCCACATTCATAAAGAAAGGTATATGCGTGAAAAAACTGAGCGGCTGGAGAAAAAGTTCCGGATGATATTTGAGCAATCCAGTGCTGGGATATGTATTCTTGATCCGCACAATCTTGTGTTAACCAGCAACCGTTCCTTTTGCAGGCTTTTTTCCTGTCATACTCAACACCCCGTCTTATTTCACGAGTTGTTCAGCCAGCCTGATGAAATCATTGCTATCATCAATGAGCTCAGGGATGGAAGAAGGACCTTTATTTCTGCGGACTTAACGCTGCCCTCCCCTGAGGAAAACGCCGTCCCCCGGAAACTCCATTGCCTGCTTTCAAAAATCATTGACCCCGACGTTCCGGAAAATCAGTACATCGAGTTGGTAGCCCATGACGTTACCGAAAGGGTACAAAAAGAAAGTGTCGCGCACTATGAAGCATCGCATGATGAACTTACCGGCCTTTACAACCGAAGGGCGGGTGAAAGAATACTGACACTTTGGCTGGATGATGCCCTGGAAAATAATAAGTCTGTGGCCGTCATCATCATCGACCTCAATGGCTTCAAACTGGTCAATGACAGTTTTGGCCATGATGCCGGGGACCAAATACTGAGGGAAGTTTCCAGCCGAATAAGAAAGAGTTTCCGCACGGAGGATGCCTGTATCCGTTGGGGGGGCGACGAGTTTGTTGTTATTCAACAAATCTCAGTCCCGGACATGAATCTGCTGCGCAACCGATTGAAAAATTTCCTTTTCACTTTGAAAGATCCAATCGCATACGGTTCGGAGTTGATCAGGATCGGGGGAAGTATTGGGGTTTCCATTGCCCCCCAAGATGGCAGAACCATTAGCGAGTTGCTGGGATTGGCAGACAAGATGATGTATACCGTTAAGTCGTCAAGACGCAGTGGAATGGCTTTTTACAACGACCTCCAGCAAAACCATTACATCGAACACATTTAAAAACTCGCGTCATTCTCGCAAACCACTGAACTTCAAACTGTTGATTTGTCTGTCAGATTGACCTAGTAACAGTTTTAGCAGAATATTATAACCATGAAACCTCGGATATAACCGGGGATAAGAGCACATCATTTTTCCAGATAGCCAAGGATTGGAGAGAACAATTGAAACTTCAGCAGCTTAAATATCTGAAGGCAATAATGGATAACAATTTAAATATATCCGCCGCCTCAGAAGCCTTGTATACCTCCCAGCCCGGTATCAGTAAACAGGTAGGCTTACTGGAAAATGAACTGGGCGTCCGAATCTTCGAGCGCCGTGGCCGCCACCTTCATGGCGTGACCCCTGTCGGTATAGAAATCATCAAGTGTGCTGAGCGTATGCTTGAACTTGAGAGCAAAATTAAAGCGATATCCAAACGCCATTTGGATCCAAACTCCGGTTCCCTGAATATCTACACCATGCCGACAATCGCCCGTTACCTGCTCCCGGATACGGTGGCTTACTTCACCCGTAAATACCCAAGAATTTCGTTTCACCTCCAGCCCACCTTGCCGGCCAATGAAAAGTTCAAGCTCAGCAAAGGGTATGCCGACTTCTCAATCGTGGCGCAGGAGATCCCTTTCGACAAAGACCTGATAACCCTCCCGGCATACCTGTGGACATTGTCGCTCGTCGTACCCGAAAACCACCCGTTGACTCAAATAGACAAGCCTACCCTGCAGGATCTGGCGCAGTACCCGATCCTCAGCTATGAGCAGGGAGCCATTGGCCGCAATGTGCAGGACCAAACTTTTGCGCGTGCCGGGTTAGAGCCTCACTACCATATGACCATGATGGATGCGGATATCATCAAACGTTACGTCGAACTGGGTATGGGTATCGGCATTATTGCTTCACTCGCTGCCCGTGATATCGGCAACATGAAGATCACCCATATCAATCTTGATCACCTGCTGGAGCCATGTAAGGCATGGCTGTGCTTCAGCAAAGACATTCTTCTGCAAGACTACATGTACGACTTTATTTCCACCTTCTCGCCACACCTGACCAAAGAAGTGATGGAAATGGTACTCATGCAGCCTACACAGGAAAAAATTGACTTGCTGGTCCAGGATCTGGAAATGCCGGTCTATTGATGAAACCCTAAAAATATAAAGGGAGGCAACCTGGCTTCCCTTTTTTTATTTGCACATTTAAGCAGTTAAATACAGCAAGGCAGCCGGGAAAAGAAGTGTATAGGTTTCTTTCAGCTATACTTCAGTAAAAGTACTGAAACGAGGAGACACTATGGCGGAGACAACAGATACAGTTCAAAGTCAGCGCGCTCCCACTCTTGTACAACGGGTAGCAATGGAAAGCGAACATTGGCTCGATTTGGCGCTGTCCTCCCTGTCTGCACTGAACCCCAGCACCGAGTTGCCTCTCTCCATTGAAGGCTCTGAAAAAGACGCGGCGAAATAGGTCAATTCCCGCAACTCACCAACAATGCTATGAAAAGAGAGGGCCTTGATAGGCAAACAAAAACTGCACAGTGTTTGTGCAGTTTTTGTTTAAGGCGAGATATCGAGCTGGCGCAAGGTTTGCCGGATAATATTTTGTGGCAATGGGACATACCCGTCTTTGGCAACGATGGCCTGCCCTTCTTCTGAAAGCACCAAACGGATAAATTCCTGGGTCAGCTTCGGTAATGGTTTGTTGGGTTCCTTGTTCACGTAAACATAGAGAAAGCGAGCCAAGGGGTAACTGCCATCAGCCGCAGTCTCTGCTGAAGGTGCCACTGTCACCCCGTCATCCCGCACCAGGGGCACGGCCCTGACGCTTGTCGTCTGGAAACCCACACCAGAATAACCGATCGCATGCAACGAAGAGGAAACCGCCTGTACCACAGATGCCGATCCCGGCTGTTCATTGACGTTGTCGAGGAAATCCCCTTTGCAAAGCGCCCGGGTTTTGAAATACCCGTAAGTACCGGATACCGAGTTACGACCAAACAACTGGATATCGCGGTTTTTCCAGTTTCCCTCAAGACCAAGTTGTCCCCACGTACGAATCGGCGTCGTGGCTCCGCAACGCAAGTTACGGGAGAACACAGCATCAACCTGTTCAAAGGTAAGTGACGGTAGTGGGTTGTCGTGGTGGACAAAAATGGCCAGTGCATCAATGGCGACCGGCACCGCAACGGGCTTATAGCCATAGCGGGTCTCAAACCCCTCAACCTCCCGCGCACGCATTTCACGGCTCATCGGCCCCAGTTGCGCAGTGCCCTGGATCAGGGCGGGCGGTGCAGTTGCCGACCCGGCGCTCTGAATCTGAACATTCACATTCGGGTAATGGCGCTCAAACGCTTCTGCCCAGAAGGTCATCAGGTTGGCAAGGGTATCCGACCCCATTGAAGATAGGTTGCCGGTTACCCCTTCTACCTTTCGGTAATCCTTCAGGTGATGGGCTGACACCGGCTGAACACCCAACGCCAGTGCCATAAACCAGACAGCGAAAAAAAGCTTAGCTCGCCGCACTGTTGGTTTCCTCCATTGCTGCAAGACGCTCCGGAAGGGTAAAGGCAAACGTACTCCCCTTACCGACAATGCTGCTGATTTCCAGCTCAGTTTCGTGGTGGCTAAGGGCATGTTTCACGATCGCAAGCCCCAGGCCGCTTCCCCCCGTCTGGCGAGAACGCGCTTTATCAACGCGGTAAAAACGCTCTGTAAGCCTATGGATATGTTTAGCCGGGATACCGTCACCGGTATCAATAACCTCAAGACGCGGACCGTCGTCAGACAGGTACCAGTTAACCGTGATGTTCGAGCCCGGTGGCGTATATTTCACCGCGTTGTAGACCAGGTTGGAGATCGCACTGCGAAGCTGCTCGTCATCGCCGAGCACTTTCAGGCCGTGGTCGACATTAAATGCCAACACATGGCCGTCGTCCCCGCTCAGGGCATGGGCTTCTTTCTCAAGCACGTCCAGCATTTGCGGAACGTCTACCTTGTGATCAAGTGCCAGCTTTGGAGCCGCTTCAATTTTGGACAGTGTCAGCAACTGGTTTACCAGGCTGTCCATCCGGGTGAGTTGCTCAGTCATGACGCCATGGGCCTTTTCCCACATCGGCCCCGACAGCAAATCCGGATCCTGGGACATTTCCAGGTAACCTCTCAGTACCGTCATCGGGGTACGCAGTTCATGGGAGACGTTGGCAAAGAAGTTACGGCGCATCCCTTCCAGCTTTTTCACCTGGGTGATATCACGGACCACCATCAGGTACTCGTCTTCGGCATAAGGCATGGTACGGAATTCGAGGGTCCGACGGGCATTTACCGGCGAGCGCATTTCCAGTGAATGCTCAAAATCTTCCTCTGCGATATAAGCCACGAACTCCGGTGTCCGGATTAGGTTGGTTATGTGCTGCCCGGCATCAACCGGCATCTGCAGCCCAAGCAGGTTGGTCGCCAGCTTGTTACACCAGACGATATCGCCCTGGTTATCGAACACCACCACAGCATCCGGCAAAGATTCAGAACCGTTACGGAACCGGCGAATAAGGTTGGAAAGCTCCCTGCGGCGGCGGCGCTGGCGAAGCTGAAGGCGGTAAACCCCGTTAAACAACGGCTCCCAGCTGCCTTTCCCTGACGGAGGAGTTAAACGACGGTCTTTGTTATATAACCAGTCAGACAGCTTGATAAGATGGTGGCAATGCCAAAGTACCAGCATGACGCTGGCGGCACAAAGCAACCAGGGCAAGCCGCCGAAAATCATTCCAAGCAGTACCCAGGGCAAATAAAAAAAAGCCAGCTCCCATGCCAGCTTCTTCCATGACAGTCGTTCGACCATTCAAATCTCCGTACTACGCCGAATACCGGCGCGGTATTTTATACGCGGGTAGAGAAGCGGTACCCGGCACCACGCACAGTTTGGACATATTTATCATGCCCACCGGTTTCCAGCGCTTTACGCAGACGGCGGATATGCACGTCTACCGTGCGGTCTTCAACATAGACGTTGGTACCCCAGACGTTGTTGAGCAACTGTTCGCGGCTGTAAACCCTTTCCTGATGCGTCATAAAAAAGTGCAGCATCTTGAACTCGGTCGGCCCCATATCAATAGGGTCTTCATTGCTGGTTACACGGTGGGAAACCGGATCCAGGCGAAGTCCGTGTACATCGATCACATCATCCAATGTGGTCGGGGATACACGGCGCATAACCGCTTTCAGGCGCGCAATAAGCTCTTTCGGTGAGAAAGGCTTGGTAATGTAATCATCTGCGCCGACTTCCAGGCCACGAACCTTGTCTTCTTCCTCACCGCGGGCTGTAAGCATTACAACCGGGATCTGACGCGTCATCTCGTCACGCTTGAGGTGCTTGATAACGTTAATGCCGGAGCCGCCTGGCAGCATCCAGTCCATAATAACCAGGTCAGGATAAGGTTCAGCGATTTTCTCCATCGCGCTGTCGTAGTCCTCAGCCTCAACGGTCTGGTAACCCTTCTGCTCCAGGACAAAACATAACATTTCACGAATAGGAGCTTCGTCTTCTACTACAAGAATCCTTGTCGCCATCTCTATATACCCGTTTTTTAACGTAACTGGGGGCAATTATGTGTTCTTATTATGACAGTTTTGTGACCCAGTGATAGTGATTATCTATCAACCAACTTTCAAAATGCCCCGAAAATACAAAATATTGCTGTGAAACTGGGCTCAACCTTTCACCTGAACCCGGCTGACACCACCGCCCTGCGCTTCGACGGCAACCTGCACACCAATCCGCTCAACCAGTGTGCCCACATGGGAAATTACCCCAATCTGGCGGCCATCCGCCTGGAGGGTGTCCAGGCAGGCCAGTGCCATCTCCAGGCTGTCCGGATCCAGGGTGCCAAAGCCTTCGTCAATAAACAGTGAACCGAGCTGACGGGTATCTGCCGCCAACGAGGCCAGCGCCAGCGCGAGGGAAAGCGAAAGCAGGAAGCTCTCACCTCCGGACAGCGATTCAACACTGCGCACTTCATCGCCCATATCATGGTCAACCACCTGCAAGGCAAGCGGGCTGGTCGGCACAGTCTGCAGTGAATAGCGTGGTGCCAGTTCCATCAGGTGCTTGTTGGCCACCAGCACAAGCTGTTGAAGCGTCAGTGCCTGGGCAAGGTTACGGAATTTGCTGCCGGTTGCAGAGCCCATAACGTCAGCCATCTTCATCCACAGTTCCGTTTGTTGGCGTTGCTTCAGCAGTTTTTCCTGGAGCTCCCCGGCCTGCTTTTCCGCCTCCCGGCCTTTCTCCAGTGCCTGTCGGGCACTGAACAGTTGTTCCCCCAACTCCTGTTTTGTCGATTGCCACTCAGAGCGACATTCCTCCTGCAACGCCAATGTCGCCTCGTTGTCATCTGCCAGCAATGATTGCCCTGCCAGCCAGACATTGGCTTCGTCTACCGAGGGCATCGCCTCCTCAATGCGGTTCTGGCGTTCCGTAATCCGGGTGCGCTCGGTAAGTACTGCCTGTTCCAGTACACTCAATGCGTCCCTTTCCTGCTGCTGCCAGCTCTGGTCACGACTGAGGAGCTGCATCAGGTCGTACTCAGTCAACCCAAACTCTTCCTGCCAGCCCATCCAACGGTGCAGGGTTTCACGGTATTGTTTCTGGCTCTCTTCCCGTTGCTGGCGGGCACTTTCAAGTTGTGCCTGAACGGTTGCCCGCGACGCCATGCTTTGGCTCAATCTCTTTTCTGCATCCGCCAGGGTTGCCGCCGACTGGGTAATGGATTCACGCATCCGGTTTTCCAGTTCTGACAGATCCGGTTCCTCTATGAGGGCAAAACGCGTTTCACGCAACGAAGCGAGCTGGCTGTCCAGCACGCCCAACTGCTGACTGGTTTGCTCATACTGGCGGCCAAGTGACGTCAGCTCACTTTCGATAGCGGAGATTTGCGGCGCCATGTCTGTCAGCCGGGTCTGGGCCTCGTCGCGCTGCTGTTTCAGGGCACGGTACTGGTTAAGTTGCTGGCGCAGTTGATAGACGTACTGTTCTGCACCAACTTGTTCAAGCATGCCTGCCCAGCTATGGTCACCGAATTGGCTGTCCAGGGTATGGCCCCGTGATTCGAGGGTTTTGACCTGATCCTGTCGCTGTTCATCGAGCGACTTCTGGCGCTCGGCTGCCTGGGTAAGGCGATTTTCGATCTGGTGAAGCTGCTCTTTCACACGCGCTTCAAAGCGCTCGATATCCGCCACATGCTGTTGCAACTGCCGCAACTGGTTCACCTGCTGCTGTTGCCATTCGAGCTGGCGGTAACTGCGCTCAAGCACCGGGTAAAGCTGCTGTGCTTCGTCACGGCGAGCCATCAGCCATTCGCGGTAACCACTGCCCTCAACGAACGCCCGGTCTGCATCAGGGTTAACCTGTTGTACGGCGGGAAGGAGTTGCGACTCAAGCTGCCCCAGCACCTGTTCACGCTTGGCGGTTTCATTCTGGTAAAGAGCCAGTTGCTGCTCCCACTCCCGGCTCTGGCGTTCAATGTAGTGCAGCTGCGCCTCAGTTTCCCGGTGCTGCTGGGCAAGTTGGTTTCTGCGCTGCTGGAGCTCATGGAGCATCCCTTCCACCACCGGGTGCTCTTCCCGGTAAGGATGGTGTGCTGAACCACACAGCGGACAGGCTTCTCCATCCCGTAACTGTGCCCGCAGCTCAGACAACCCGGCGACGGCCATTCCCCGCTGCAACGCATGCTCTGCTTCCTCATAGCGGGTAACAAGTTGCACCAGCTCCGGTTGCAACAGAGCTTTCTTCTCCCCGGCATCCATGAGGGCATGTTCAAGCTTGTTACGCTCATCATGGAGGCGCCTCAACTCTTCATGGAACTGAAGCCAGTCAGCACTTTCGGATACCAGCGAACTCAACAGGTTGTAACGCTTGTGATCCTCGTTGTAACGCTTTTGGACCTCATCGAGGGTCTTTTCAAGCTCAGATGGGTTGAGGCGTGCAACCTGTTCTTCAGCCTGCGCTTTGTCTCCGGCAGCGACGGAAAGGCGGCTGTCCAGTTCCTGACGTTGCAAGGCAGCTTGCTGGTTTTGCTGGGACAGTTGGCGGTATTCCCCTTCAATCCGGGTAATCGCATTGCGGGCAGCAAGATACTGCTCCAGGTTATCCAGTACCGGCTGGTACTGCTCAGCCACCTGTGACATATCACCAAACTGGACCAGTGCTGCATCAATCTGCTGCTGCTGGTAGCGAAGCTGTGCCTGTTCAGAGGAAAGTTCGCTGTGGGTGTGTTTGGCTTTGGTGTATTGCTCTCCAATTGTTGCCTGTGCTGTCCCCTGCTCATCACGCTGACGCGAAAGGTGGCTTATCTGCTGATCAATGCCTGCGGCTTTACGGACGTTGGGTTCGAGTTCCTCCCACCGTTGTTGGGTTTTCTTCAGCTGGGCTGCCGCAGTCTCACTGGCTGACTGGCTGTCCGTCACATTACGGGTTTCCTCTGCAAGCTGGGATTCATAAACCACCAGTGATTTTTCCAGCTTGTCTTTCTGGAGCCGGCTTTGTTGCAACTGGTTAAAGTCGGACTGAGCAGGTTGAACCTTGCTGATCAGGCTCAATGTCTCAACCCGGGATTGCGCTTCATTCCAGGCTTCATCTGCCTTTACCAGCGCCTGCTGCGCTTCACCGAGTTGGCGCTCTCTTTCAGCCTGCTCTACAAGCGTTTTCTGGTGCGCTGCAAGCTGGTTAACCAGGCTGTCCAACTCTCCGGTCTGGGCATTCAGGGAATCGATTTGCTCAGAGAGTGCTTGTTTTTCCTCATCTGACAACAGGCTGATGCCGCCCAGTTGTTCTTCAAGCTGACCGAGGCTTGCCTTTTCAGCTTTGGCTTTTTCATAAGCGGCAACGGACAGGCGTGAGTAAATTTCCCCGCCTGTCATTCGCTCCAGCAATGCAGCCCGTTCATCGGCACCGGCTTTCAGGAACGCAGCAAACTCACCCTGCGGGAGCATCACGGCCCGGCGGAACTGCTCATAGCTCAGCCCCACCAGCTCTTCAATCTTGCCCAGCACTTCCTGTTTTTTCCCGGCAAAACGCTGGCCGTCTTCCAGGTTTTCCAGCCACTGCTCAGAGGCCTGTACGCGACCATCTGCTTTACCGCGGGCACGGCGTACATGCCAATGTGCCCGCCAGTGGCTGCCGTTATTGGCAACAAAATCCACCTCGGAATAGCCTTCCGCCTTTCCACGGGAAAGGATATTCCGGACATCATTGGCTTTCAGTCGGGCTGCTTCATCACCCAGACCAATTTCAGCGTCATTTTTCTTGTTTGCCGTCAGTCTCGGCATACGGTCATAAAGGGCAAGGCAGATAGCATCCAGCAACGTTGATTTGCCGGCCCCGGTTTTACCGGTGATGGCAAACAGGCCACTTTCACCCAAACGGCCACCGGCAAAATCGATTTCAAAACTCTGTTGGATACTTGCCAGGTTCTCACCCCGCAGTGCCAGAATCTTCATACGTCTTGTTCCTCAGCCGTTTCAGCCTCAACCATCAACTGTTCAAATGCTTTCATCATCGCCTCATCGGGTGCCCCCTCAAACTTTCGCTGCCAACCGTAGGTAAATACCTGCTCCGGTGTCACCTCTTCCAGCCGGCGGTTTTCCATGGGGTTATCCGATACCTCACAGGTGTATCGGGTGGCAATGCGGGCAAGGCGGAGAGGTTTGTCCTTGATGGCTTTCAGGATCTTTTCACGCAGCATGGGCTGCGGCTGGTCAAGCAACAATGCCACTTCAACCAGGGGCTGCTCCTCACGAGGCAACTCTTCGAGTTTCAGGGATTTCAGCGCCTTGAGCACATCATCCAGCGGGGCTGCTTTTTCCGGCACCCGCATCAGTTCGACCGTGCGGGGAATCTCAAGGGAAAGCACATCAGCCAGTTCACCGCCGTTGAGTTCCACACTCAACACCTGGTGATGGTAATGGCGCTCAGACAGGGAGAGCGGTATCGGCGAGCCGGAATAGCGGATCCGGCTCTGTTTGGCAACTTGCTGAGCAAGGTGAAGATGACCCAGTGCCACATAGGTGATGTCGTCCTGGAAAATGTCCGCCGGCAGCGCGTGCTGGTTTCCGCCAAGGATCCGGCGTTCAGACATTTCCGAAAGCGAGCCAGATGCCATGTAACAGTGCCCCATGGCCACCAAGGCCTGCCCAGGTTCAAGCCGGGTTTTCGCTGCCTCATACACTTCCCGGTAAAGCTCACGCACTCCGGCGATCAAACGGTCATCGACCTCTTCCAGGTGCTGGGTTCGCAGGTCACTTGATCGCGGGAACGGCACTGCCATTACCCAGACAGTCGTTTCCCCGGACTTGTCAGACACCGGGATCAGCATCCGCTCAATGTCCAGGCTGCCGTCAGGTAAACGCCGGATACCGCCGACCATATGAAGGTCAAAGGCTTTGAGCAGCTCGTGTGGGGCATCCAGTTTACTCGGGGAGTCGTGGTTGCCCCCGGTAATCACCACATCCATGTCAGGCAGGGCTTTCGCCATTCTGGCCAGGAAACGGTACAACATCTGCCAGGCCGATGCCGGCGGGTTTGCTGTATCAAAAATATCGCCGGAAACCAGCAGTGCATCAGCCTGCTCGCGCTCCAGAGTCTCTGCCAGCCAGTCCAGGAAAGCCTGGTGTTCATACTCCCGGTCATAACCGTGGAGCTGGTGTCCGAGGTGCCAATCTGAGGTATGGATGATTTTCATGGATGCCGCTTTTTTATGAATTTGAATCGGGACTGATTTTACTCCAATTGGAGCGACATTCTGCGCGCAATGCAATACCATAACCGCCTCGCTCATTTAACTGGATAAAGCTTCGCCATGATGTGGTTTAAGAATTTGCTCGTATATCGCTTCACCCGCGATATCGACCTTGATGCTGACCAGCTGGAAAAGCAGCTGGAAGAGTTCCGTTTTACCCCTTGCGGCAGCCAGGACAAGCAGAAGTTCGGCTGGTCCCATGCAATGGGCAAACAGGGTGACATGTACACCCATGTGGCAGACGGCAATATCCTGATCTGTGCGCGCAAGGAAGAAAAGATCCTGCCGGCTTCTGTGGTTAAAGAAGCACTGGATGCCAAAGCGGAAGCGATGGAGAAAGAAGCAGGCAAGCCGCTGAGTAAGAAAGACAAGAACGGCTTGAAGGACGATATCATTATCGACCTGCTGCCACGCGCTTTCAGCCGCCACAGCAAAATGTATGCGCTGATCATGCCAAAACGCGGCCTGATCGTGGTAGATGGCAGCTCGTTCAAGAAAGCGGAAGATATGCTTGCCCTGTTGCGTAAATCCATCGGCAGTCTCCCGGTAGTACCGGTAGAAACTGACAAGCCGGTTGAACTGGCAATGACCGAGTGGGTTCGCTCCGGCTATGCCCCAAAAGGCTTCACCATTGCTGACGAAGCAGAACTGAAAGCGATGCTGGAAGAAGGCGGTATCATCCGCTGCAAGAAGCAAGACCTTGGCAGTGATGAAATCCTGGCGCACATTGAAGCGGAAAAGCTGGTGACCAAGCTGGCGATGAACTGGCAGGAGCGTCTCGACTTTATGCTGTGCGAGGATTTCTCCATCAAGCGCCTGAAGTTTGCTGATGAGCTGCGTGACCAGAATGACGATATCGACCGCGAAGACATGGCACAGCGCTTCGATGCTGACTTCTCGCTGATGTGCGGCGAGCTAGGTGCGTTCCTGGACAACCTGATTGAAGAGCTCGGCGGCATCGACAAACAGCAGGGCTAACCAGCCTAAAAATGAAATTCCAAAAGGGCCATAACGGCCCTTTTGTTCAACAGATTGGTAAGTTTGTTCAGCGGACTAACTGATATTCCGCAACAAGGCTCTGAAGTGGGATATGCAATCCGTTATGAAGCTTTCTGATCATATTGATGGTGAGTCTTCTTTTCCGGTTAAGCACTTCACTCACCCGGCTGCGCTGGCCTAGATAAGGCACCAGATCTGCATCCACCAAGCCCAGTTGCTCCATCCTGAATTTTATCGCCTCAACCGGATCTGGCGCTGCTATCTGGAACGTCGATTCCTCATACGCCTCAACCAAAATCCCCAGTACTTCCAGCTCATCCCCTTCTGGTGTGCCTGGCTCCGCATCCCAAAGAGTCTCTATCCGCATCAAAGCAGCCTGGTGCTCAAAGTCTGTTTTTATCGGCTTGATTGACATACTCACTTCCTTAAACGGAGACAGCATCGATTTTGTCATACTGGGCATGAGTGCCGACAAAACGAATGTAGCACATGGCAAATTTGTAATTCACTGCAACGATCAATCGATACTTGTTTCCGTGAATATTGAAAACCACACGGTTGTTTGCCACAAAACTGGCATTTCTATACTTGTCTTTTATATCAGCAGGTGATTGCCAACTTGCCTGTTTTGCCTCATCAAACCACGCTTTTAACGGCTGTTCAGCATCTCTGTATGCCGATTTTTCCCAAAACTCTCTCAATGTAGCCCGAGAGATAATCCTCATAACAAATCCCTTCTATTTCCCATTATGGGAAATGATTGTTTTTTAGTCAATACAGTGTCCGTACAGGGAAATGAAAGTAGATTTTTGAGGGTTCAGAAAGCAATACCCGGTTACCGTTATTCGGATGGACAACACTCATCCGGTTGTAACGGCATCAGGTTATACCTGTAGAGTTTAATATCAACCGGGTTATTTCACTGGCCATAAACCTCTCAAAAGAGATCCTTCCGCTTAAGCATCCGGAATAACCATAAAAAAACCCGCCGTTTCCGGCGGGTTTTTGGTTAAAGCGTAGTGTTAAGTAATAAATTACTTAGCAGCGTTACGTTCTTTAACTTCAGCGATAACTTTTTCAGCTACGTTGTTCGGACATGGTGCGTAGTGTGAGAACTCCATAGAGAACTGACCACGACCAGAAGTCATAGTACGCAGGGTACCGATGTAACCGAACATTTCTGACAGTGGTACATCACCCTTGATGCGAACACCAGTAACACCAGCTTGCTGGTCTTTGATCATGCCGCGACGACGGTTAAGGTCACCGATTACGTCACCAACGTGATCTTCTGGAGTGAACACGTCAACCTTCATGATAGGCTCAAGCAGCTGTGGGCCGGCCTTAGGCATAGATTGACGGAACGCACCCTTAGCTGCGATTTCAAACGCGATCGCAGAGGAGTCAACTGCGTGGAAGCCACCGTCGAACAGTTCAACTTCAACGTCAAGAACAGGGAAGCCAGCCATAGGACCAGTTTCCATCATTTCCTTGAAGCCTTTTTCGATTGCAGGCCAGAATTCCTTAGGAACGTTACCGCCAACAACAGAAGAAGTGAACGCGAAGCCTGAGCCTTGCTCGCCTGGCTTGATGCGGTAGTCGATCTTACCGAACTGACCAGAACCACCAGACTGCTTCTTGTGAGTGTAGCTGTCTTCAACTGGCTTGGTGATAGTTTCACGGTAAGCAACCTGTGGAGCACCTACAGTCAGCTCAACGCCGTGTGTACGCTTCAGGATGTCAACCTTGATGTCCAGGTGCAGCTCACCCATACCTTTCAGGATGGTTTCGCCAGTTTCCTGGTCAGATTCAACCTGGAATGATGGATCTTCAGAAACCATCTTGCCCAGTGCAACACCCAGCTTCTCAGAAGCGCCCTTGTCCTTAGGAGCAACAGCGATAGAGATTACTGGTTCTGGGAAGATCATTGGTTCCAGAGTACATTCGTGCTTAGGATCACACAGAGTGTGACCAGTCTTAACTGCCTTCATACCAACAACAGCGATGATGTCACCTGCGTGTGCAGAATCGATCTCGTTACGGTCGTTAGCGTGCATCTCAACCATACGGCCGATACGCTCAGTCTTACCAGTTGCACTGTTCAGGATGGTGTCACCCTTCTTCATCTTACCAGAGTAGATACGGATGAAGGTCAGGGCACCGAAGCGGTCGTCCATGATCTTGAACGCCAGAGCGCGCAGTGGCTCGTCTTCAGATACAGTTGCAACTTCGCCAGTTGGCTCACCAGTTTCTGGGTTAGTCAGAGGCTGTGGGTCAACTTCAGTTGGAGATGGCAGGTAATCAACTACTGCGTCCAGAACCAGCTGGATACCTTTGTTCTTATAAGCAGAACCACAGTAAGTTGGGAAGAATGCCAGGTCGCGGGTACCCTTACGGATACAACGCTTGATGTCTTCTACAGAAGGCTCTTCACCTTCCATGTAAGCCATCATCAGTTCGTCGTCTTGCTCAACGGCAGTTTCGATCATCTGCTCGCGGTAAGCTTCAACGTCGTCAACCATTTCAGCTGGTACATCTTCAACAGAGTAGTTTTCTGGCAGGCCAGAATCATCCCAGATGTATGCTTTACGGCTCAGTACGTCTACAACGCCCTTGAAGTCATCTTCGATGCCGATTGGCAGAGTCATTACCAGTGGAGTTGCGCCCAGAACGTTCTTAACCTGGTCACATACACGGTAGAAGTCTGCACCCATACGGTCCAGCTTGTTTACGAAGATCAGACGTGAAACGCGTGATTCGTCAGCGTAACGCCAGTTAGTTTCTGACTGAGGCTCAACACCGCCTGAACCACAGAATACACCAACACCGCCGTCCAGAACTTTCAGTGAACGGTATACTTCGATGGTGAAGTCAACGTGTCCTGGAGTATCGATGATATTCAGACGATGATCATTCCAGAAACAGGTAGTTGCAGCTGACTGGATTGTGATACCACGCTCAGCTTCCTGCTCCATGAAGTCAGTAGTAGAAGTACCGTCGTGGGTGTCACCGATCTTGTGGATCTTACCAGTGAGCTTAAGGATACGCTCGGTAGTTGTAGTTTTACCCGCGTCAACGTGAGCAAAAATACCGATATTTCTGTATTTTGATAAGTCAGTCATGATTCAACTTTGTTCGCTTAGTTTATAACGTGCGCGCAGTATGCCACAAACTCCCGAAAAACCACACATCAAAGCTTGAATGTCACTATAAATTTTCACCCCGGCAACGAATGAACGCAGCCGACTGGGAAAAATAAAAAAAAACCGCTCCGGCTCCCGGAAACGATCATTTTGAATGCAACATTAAATTTGATGAATAATTTTTATTTAATCAGCGAGTTACGGCAACCTCTGTCTCTAAGATGAGAGCGGGGATGATTCCTTCCCCGCGCCATCGGCTTAGAATTCTGCGTAATTCTAGCCTCATTTACACTTCTTCGACAATAAACTTTCCAACTTCTACCCCAACAACCTTCACTTTGTCGCCAATATGCAACGAAAGATCCTGGCAGTGTTGAGCCAGTTCAAGCTGCCACTGGATACCGGAATAAGATACTGCTGAAGGCACGCCTTTTTCCAATGGAGAGGAAAGCGTGAATTCGAGCCCGATAAAGTCACTGGAGGTATTTACCGGTTCCCGTTTTACATTTTGTGCCCGTTTCATTGGCCCCCACAAAAACAACGTAAGAAGCCCAGCACCTACCCCACTGGATGCCACCAGCGCTGTCATGGTTTCCGGGATCACCCCCGCCATGGACAGCAAACCTGTCAGGGTTGCAGATGCACCGAGAGCCAGCAAAACGATAGTGGACAGCCCCAGCAGCCAGACTTCTACCGCCAGCAATACCATGCCGATAATCAATGTCAGCTGTGCCGGGGAGATATTCAGGGCTTCTGCCATATTCAGCTTCCTTTCTGAGTTTTGTTCAGTTGGTTAATAATGGTCATGGCTTCTGCGACAATAGAAGACGCGTTGGAACTGCTTTCCGGCAGGAGCACCACAGAAGACTCTTTTGCAATCGCCTGCTTGGCAGAAATTGCCTGGCCAGCAAGATCCAACTGGATCGCCTTCTGGCCTTCATCGGTCGCGGCTACGCGGCCAACCACTTCCAGTGATTCTGCTTTTGCCTGGGCAACGGCCAAAATGGCCTGAGCCTCACCTTCTGCGCGAAGAATTTGCTCCGCTTTATCTGCTTCCGCTGCCAGTACCTGGGCTGCTTTCTCACCCTCAGCAATATTTACTGCCGACTGGCGCTTACCTTCAGATTCCAGAATAACAGCACGCTTTTCACGCTCTGCCTTCATCTGGCGTTCCATGGCATCGAGGACTGAGCGAGGTGGTTCAATATCCTTTATTTCATAACGCAGTACCTGGACACCCCAAGGCGCAGACGCTTCGTTTATGGAAGAGACAATCGCAGTATTCAGGCTTTCACGCTCTTCAAAGGTTTTATCCAGCTCCAGCTTGCCCACTTCACTACGCATGGTAGTTTGCGCCAATTGGGTCACAGAGAAGATATAGTCATCAACACCGTAGCTCGCTTTGAAAGGGTCAATGACCTTGATATAAAGCACGCCATCAACCACCAGTGAGATATTGTCACGGGTAATGGCCGACTGGCTAGGTACGTCATAAGCCTGCTCTTTCAGGGTCTGGGTATACGCCACACGGTCAATAAGCGGAACCAGGAAATTCAGACCGGCTTCCATCGTTTTGTTGTATTTCCCAAAGCGCTCAACAACAACAGCCGTGTTCTGCGGAACGAACTTCACTGCTGCCCGCAGTACAATGACTATCAAAATAGCCAGCACCACCCACACATTGACCAAAGACAATACCAGCTTTAGCGGATCCATATCGTTGTTCCTCTTGTGAAAAAATTGGTATTACAAACAATTAAGCCAAGTGTATTCCAGGGAATACATTGATAAAAGCAATAGATAACTATGCAACCCTGTCTTGTTAACTGCCTCTAAACTTAGCCGGTAGTGACCCCTTGATTGTTTTGTGGCGTGGCTCACAGTACAATCGCGCCACCCCATACCACCAGGTGGTATGGCCTGATTTGCAATCAGACTTACAGGAATAATGTGAAGATGTCGAACTCTACCCCTTTTGTCCCAGAGCTGCTGTCACCTGCCGGTAGCCTTAAAAACATGCGCTACGCGTTTGCTTACGGTGCCGATGCCGTTTATGCCGGCCAGCCACGCTACAGCCTCCGCGTACGTAACAACGAATTCAACCACGAGAACCTGAAACTCGGTATCGATGAGGCCCATGCCCTCGGCAAGAAGTTCTACGTGGTCTGCAATATCGCACCCCACAACTCTAAGCTGAAAACCTTTATTCGTGACCTCAAGCCGGTTGTTGACATGGGCCCTGATGCCCTGATTATGTCTGACCCGGGCCTGATCATGATGGTGCGTGAAGCATTCCCGGAAATGGCAATCCACCTGTCTGTCCAGGCGAATGCCGTTAACTGGGCAACCGTAAAATTCTGGGAAAAGCAGGGTGTAGAGCGTGTGATCCTGTCACGCGAGCTGTCGCTGGATGAAATCGAAGAAGTCCGCGAGCAGTGCCCGAATATGGAAATTGAAATCTTCGTCCACGGCGCACTGTGTATGGCTTATTCAGGCCGCTGCCTGCTGTCTGGCTACATCAACAAGCGTGACCCTAACCAGGGTACCTGCACCAATGCCTGCCGATGGGATTACAAGATCCATGAGGCCAAAGAAGACGAAGCCGGCCAGATTGTAGAAGTCCAGGAAGTGACCCCGACCCTGGGTGTGGGCGAGCCAACTGACGAAGTTGTCCTGCTTGAAGAAGGCCGCCGTCCGGGTGAACTGATGGCTGCGTTCGAAGACGAGCATGGCACCTACATCATGAACTCCAAGGACCTGCGTGCCATCCAGCACGTAGAACGCCTGACTAAAATGGGCGTGCACTCGCTGAAAATCGAAGGCCGTACCAAGTCCTTCTATTACTGTGCCCGTACCGCCCAGGTATACCGCAAGGCGATCGACGACGCCGTTGCCGGCAAGTCATTTGACGAAACCCTGATGACCACGCTGGAAAGCCTGGCTCACCGTGGTTACACCGAAGGCTTCCTGCGCCGCCACGTTCACAGCGAATACCAGAACTACGACTACGGTTATTCCATTTCAGACACCCAGCAGTTTGTAGGTGAGTTTACCGGCAAACGCCGCGATGGCATGGCGGAAGTGGAAGTGAAGAACAAGTTCGTTCTCGGTGACGAGATGGAACTGATGACGCCTCAGGGCAACATTGTCTTCAAGCTGGACACCATGGAAAACCGCAAGAGCGAAGCCATTGATGATGCCAAGGGCAATGGTCACTTTGTCTATATCCCGGTTCCGGAAGATGTTGAGCTGGATTACGCCCTGCTGATGCGCAACCTTCACGATGGCGCAAATACACGCAATCCGCATGCAGTAAAAGAAACCGCAGAGGCTGCAAAGTAATATGGCCCTGCTTATCACGGATACCTGCACCGCGTGCGATATGTGTGAACCGGAATGCCCGAACGATGCAATATCGTTCGGTGCCGAGATCTATGAGATCGACCCGGACCGCTGTACTGAGTGTGTAGGCCACTACGACAAGCCAACCTGCCAGTCGGTCTGCCCTATCACCAACTGCATCATTATCGATCCGCAGCGGGTGGAAACACAGGAAGAGCTGCTGGAAAAGTTCGTCATCGTTCAAGGGTTGACGGAATAACAAAAAAGGGCCGGATGGCCCTTTTCTGTATCTCGCTGTCAGCAGTGAGATCAGAGTGGTGAGCCAAAATCAAAGCCCCGTATCTCAACTTCGGCTCTTGTACTTTATCTCGCCACTCGCCACTCATAACTCGTTACATGTTTCTGTCCATCACTTCCCAACGATTTCCTCTATCACCTCTCCCCACGCAACATAAGCAGCGCCATTGAGATGTAAGTCATCCGTGCTGAATTGGGTTGAAAGAACGCCACCTGGGCAAAGGGTTTGGGTCAAATCTATGTAACGGCAGCCCTTCTCGGTACACATGGCCTGAAGCTCTTGGTTTAATTCGGTCACTTTCGGGTTCAGCCAATCAATGCTTGCCCCGACATAAAGCGTCGATTGCACGACTACCTCTATACCGGCTTGTAGCCAGCCGTCGACAAGCTTCCGGTAGTTGACCATGACTTCGTTTAATTCCATGCCTTGCGACAGATCGTTAATGCCGGCCATTACAAACACAGTATCCGGGTTTACCTGATTAACCGTGTATGCCCGGAGCAACATCCCTTTAGTGGTATCTCCGGCAATGCCGCGGTTTACCACCCGGCAGCCGGTCAGGATTTCATGCCAGGGTGCCCATTCGGTAATCGAGTCACCAAACATCACCATATCAGCATCCGTCCCAAATGTTTCATGGCATGACAGGCAGTGGAGGTAACGCCCGAAGCTGTGCCCGGTCTGGTTAATGCTGAGACTTTTACCCAACGCCACGATTTTTTCAGAATCAGGGAGATCCCCCAGGGAAGCGAGAATCCCATCAGCCTGACGTAAAATCAACCCGGACTGAGAATCAAAAGGAGACCCTGCAATAGCTTCGAGTAACGCATCCACAAATACATAGACAGAAGACGGCTTTGTTGAAAGCCGGGAATAAAGCTCAAAAAGGTTAAGGGCTTCCCCGGACTCCGATGCCGACACAACATACTGCCTGATCTGTTCTTTCATCCCTTGTTTCCTGTTGCGGTAGATTCACTGGTTAAATTGTTCAGGGATGTTACGCCAGTGCCTCACTGCACCCGGCCTGTATGGTCGCGGAATTAAACCACTCTGTCACATGTTCAAGCCGGGTAATCGCGGAGCCCACTGTCACCGCCAGCGCCCCATGGCGAATTGCCTCGGCAGCCAGTTCCGGCGTATTAAAACGTCCCTCGGCCATGGTAAGGAATCCGGCCTGCACAAAACGGGTGATAAGTTCAAAATCGGGGTTTTCCGGCACATCTCCACCGACATATCCTGAAAGCGTGGTACCGATAAATTCAACACCGTGGGCATGTGACCACTCACCGTCTTCAAAGCAGGAACAATCAGCCATTGCCAGGCAGCCGGATGAGCGGATTGCCTCAACCAGAAACTCCCGTGGTTCCGGGCGGATTCGGTCCGTCGCGTCAAAGGCAATGATAGTTGCACCCGCATTGGCGAGATCCTGAACATCACGTACATAGGCAGTGATCCGAACCGGGCTGTCAGCCAAATCCCGTTTCACAATTCCGATAACAGGAATACTGACGGCCTTTGCCACAGCAGCAACATTTTTCACCCCCTGTATGCGCAATGCAGGCGCACCGGCCTGCTCCGCGGCAATGGCCATCGCAACGATGATTTCCGTATTGTCGAGCGGGCTGCCTTCCACCGGTTGGATGGAAACAACTGTTTTATTTTTTAGGCATTCTTTCAGAGCTTCAAGCTGTCTATTTTCTTTCATTTCAATCATCCCTTCTTCCTGAGGAATTCATAAGAAATAACTATAAATCCTTTGGAAATAATGCTTTGAAGAATATATCCGTATCGGTTTTTTCAGACCGGAGTACGTTTTCTGTTCAGGATCACAAATCGGGAATGTCCAATTTGAAATCCATCTTGTCAGAAAGAATAATCAAGCTCAAAGAATATTTTCATTTCTTTTGAAAAAAATTTTTATTCCAATAACCACACCAAAAAAAGCAAAGGGAAACGCTATGAAAAGATTGAATGCCATCACCGTCGCGCTCCTGACCGTGGGTTTTGCTGCCGGCGCTCAAGCAGAAATGACGTTAAAAATGGGCATGCAAGCGGCAGTAGGATCGGTTGAATACAACTCGGCAACGATTCTGGCGGACACCATTGAAGAGTTGAGTAACGGCGAGATGAAACTGGCGCTTTACCCAAGCGCACAACTGGGCGATGACCGCGCCATGATGCAACAGCTTTCCATGGGCGACCTGGATATCACCTACGCTGAGTTTGGCCGTATCGGCCTGTGGATCCCGCGAGCAGAAGCGGTAGCCCTGCCTTATGTGGTAAAAGACTACGAACACATCCGCCGTATTTTTGATTCCGAGTTCGGCCAGGACATTCAGAAAGAGATGCTGCAGAACTTCAGCTGGCGCGCCCTGGATACCTGGTACAACGGCACCCGGCAGACAACCTCCAACCGCCCTCTGAACAACAAGGATGACTTCAAAGGCCTGAAACTGCGCGTGCCGAACGCCAAACCAAACCTCGAATACGCCAAGCTCTCCGGCGCAGCACCAACCCCGATGGCGTTCTCTGAAGTCTACCTGGCGCTGCAAACCAATGCGGTAGACGGCCAGGAAAACCCACTTCCAGCCATCAATACCATGAAGTTCTATGAAGTGCAGGCCAACCTGGCAATTACCAACCACATCGTGAATGACCAGATTGTGCTGATGTCCGAGATGACCTGGCAAAAACTCAACGATGAGCAAAAGGCTGTTATCGAGCAAGCGGTAGCTAAGGCAGGTGCAGCCCATACCGCTTCCGTGAAGAAGCAGGAAGAAGAGTTGATCACTTTCTTTAAGGAGGAAGGCGTCAACGTTACTTATCCGGATCTGGAGCCTTTCCGTCAGGCCATGCAGCCTCTGTATGACCAGTTCGACAAGAAGATCGGCCAGAAACTGGTTAACAAACTCGCGACCATGTAAACCACCTCTCTCTATCCCGACATGAGGGCCTCCGGGCCCTCACAAGGAGCCAAGGATGCTACGCAAAATCTATGACAACCTGGAAGAGATCATCACCGTCCCGCTGATGGCTTCCCTGTTGGCCGTTCTTACCTGGCAGATCTCCTCCCGCTGGATCCTCAACTCGCCTTCTCTGTGGAGTGAAGAACTTGCCAGCGTGCTCTTTATGCATATGGCCCTAATCGGCTGTGCCATTGCTGTTAAACGAGACTCTCACGTAAAGATCACTTTCTTTGCAGACAAACTGCCAGAGCTTCCCCGTTTCGTACTGATGTTCACCCTGGAAATCGCAGTACTGGTTTCCATGTTTGCCATGATTTATCTTGGCTACCAGCACGTTCAGCGTACAGCCTTTTTTGAGCTCATCACCCTTGGCATTTCCAGCAAATGGATGAACTACAGCCTGGTCATCGGTGGTTGCTTCATGGTACTTCGCCAGACCGAAAGAATGTGGTACCTGCTTAATGCCTATCGCACAGGTACGCTGCCAAAACCGGAATTTGAAGAACAACAAGCCCTGGCTGGAGAAAGGAGTTAATCATGGCCGCTTCCATTTTTGGCTGGCTGGGCCTGCTGTTTGCGGGTATGCCGGTCGGTTTTTCCCTGATTTTTATCGCACTGGTCTTTCTGGTTTTCACCCAGAGCACCGGTATTAACTTTGCAGCCCAACAGATGCTCGGCGGCATCAATAACTTTACCCTGTTGGCGGTACCTTTCTTTGTCCTGACCGGCCACCTGATGAACAGCGCCGGCATCACCGAGCGTATTTTCAACTTTGCCAAATCTGTGGTTGGACACGTTACCGGCAGCCTCGGCCACGTTAATATCCTCGCCAGCCTGCTGTTCTCCGGTATGTCCGGCTCTGCATTGGCTGATGCCGGTGGCCTTGGCCAGCTGGAAATTAAATCCATGCGCGACGCCAAATATCATGACGATTTTGCCGGTGGCCTGACTGCCGCATCCTGTATTATCGGCCCGCTGGTTCCACCTTCGGTTCCTCTGGTCATCTACGGTGTGGTATCGAATACCTCTATCGGAGCCCTGTTCCTGGCGGGAGCAATTCCGGGCATTATGTGCTGTGTGGCGTTGATGGTGATGAGCTACTTCATCTGTAAAAAACGCGGTTACATGACACTGCCGAAAGCCTCCCGCAGCGACCGCCTCAAATCCTTCAAAGAAGCCTTCCTGTCTTTGCTGACCCCGGTCATCATTATCGGCGGTATTTTCTCCGGCAAGTTCACCCCGACAGAAGCAGCGGTTGTGTCTTCACTTTACGCCCTCTTCCTCGGTACCGTGGTTTACAAGTCACTGACCCTCACAGGTTTTGTCCACATCCTGAGAGAGACAGTAAACACCACCGCAGTGGTTGCCCTGATGGTTATCGGTGTTACGGTCTTTGGCTGGATTGTCGCCCGTGAGCAGTTGCCACAACTGATGGCAGAATACTTCCTGGCAATCAGCGACAACCCGCTGATACTGCTGCTCCTGATTAACCTGTTGCTGCTGTTCCTGGGAACCTTTATTGAATCCCTCGCGCTGCTTCTGATGCTGGTACCTTTCCTTGTGCCGGTCGCTACCGCTGTGGGTATTGACCCGGTCCATTTCGGTGTGATGGCAATCCTTAACCTGATGATTGGCATCCTGACACCACCGATGGGCATGGCGCTCTATGTAGTATCCAAAGTAGGTGACATTCCGTTCCACGTGCTTACCCGCGGCATACTGCCACTGCTGGTACCACTTTTCATCGTACTGGCACTGATTGCCATCTTCCCTCAGTTCACCCTGTTCCTGCCTCAGCTGATGTTGGGTTACGGAAGCTAAACCCCGGATCCCCTGTAGCCAGATGGCTACAGGGGATCGAACCGGAATCATTTCACATACATAGGGTTAAAGTGTTCTTCACGATTCTTTTCTGATAGCGTTAAAATCCGGTAATGAACCCATGCAAGGAACTGATATTTTGGTCAACTCACCTAAAAACCTGATGGTTCGTCTTCGCTCGAATATCGAGCCTTTGAGCCCAAAACTGAAAACAGTTGCAACTTATATAATGGAAAATGCGCCGGATGTTCAGTTCCAGACCATTACCGACCTAGCCCGCAACACCCGCACCAGTGAAGCGACGGTTGTCCGCCTTTGCAGGGATCTCGGCTATCGTGGGTATTCTGATTTCAGGATGGCGCTCGCGGTTGACCTCAGCCAGTCAGCCATCACTGCACCGGCCCCGACAGATGGCAGCGTTTGCGATGTATCCGCACAGAATGCCATTGCCGCCCTGGAGGACACCTCCAAGCTGATTGATGAAAAAGCCGTGGAACGTATTTGCCACCGAATACACCAAGCCACCAGCGTAAATTGTGTCGGTGTTGGCGCTTCAGGTATTGTCAGCCGCTATCTGTCCTACCGTTTGCTGCGCGTGGGCAAGCGCACCCAGATGTTTGAAGACACGCACCTTGCAGCCATGTCTGCGGTACGCAGCAGCAGTGAAGATCTGTGGTTTGCCATATCCAGCTCAGGCTCCACCAAGGAAGTGATTCACGCCGTCACCCAGGCATACAAAAATGATGTGCCTATTGTGCTGCTGACCAACATCAACCACAGCCCGCTGGCATCTGTTGCATCAGAAATCCTTGTTGCCGCCCGTCCGGAAGGCCCGTTGACCGGCGGTGCATTTGCCTCAAAAGTCGGTGCCCTGCTGTTGGTTGATGTGATGATCAACACCCTCATCCAGCTCTACCCGGAATACAAGGATGTGGTGCAGGAAACGGCAGAAGTAACCGTTCCTTTGCTTATCTGACCCTATCCATTCAGCAGTGCCACACAGGCCGTCGGTTTGATTTTCTCTTTCGGCGGCTTGGTTGTTTTTACCGGCTTTTTATCCTCCGGCTTCGGCCACCAACTGTAGAGTTCACTGCCGCATCCTTCACCGGCAGGCGGCACACGCTGGTCAAGGCACAACCCACTGCCCACAGGGCATTTCAGGCGCACATGGAAGTGATAGTGGTGCCCCCACCACGGGCGGATTTTCTGTAGCCACGAGCGCTCTTTCCAATCCATATCACAGAGCTGTTTCTTTATCACAGGATGGACGAAAATTCGAGCCACCCGATCATCGGATGCAGCAAGTTGGATGAGGTTACCCTGGCTTTCTCGCCAGTTAGTTTTGTTCAGGGTAAACGAGTCGGTGTGAACCACACTGATGGCGGAAGGCTTGGCCAGCTCTTTATCTGAGAGAAGGGATATTGGCATTCGCAGCCAGATATCTGCATCCAACCCGGTCTGGTGGCTGGCATGCCCGGATGAAAACTTGCCGCCTCCCGGCATTGCAATATCGGCAACCAGAAAGTTTGGCAGCTCCAACGACGCGGCTTTATTACCGAGCTCCGTCAGGAAAGAAACCATCTCCGGGTGCCCGTAGAACCGCTTTCGTTCTGGCCTCAACACCTGGTACCCGACCCCGGATTTCGGCAGCGCTTTTGCCCCCTGAAGACACCCGTTAGCATAACTGCCAATAGACTGTGATACCCCGGCTATCGGCGCATCAATCTGCTCCCAGGGATTTGCAGCAACGGTGCTGCTTCCCACCAGTAACCCGATAAAAACAAGCCACTTTGCCATCCATAGACTCCCTTATTCCCCATAAGAGAACGGTAGCATGGAATTGAAAGAAACTCAGGTTATGGGTTCTGCAGAAAGCGTATTGCCGACAGCCAGCCTGTAAACGTTATTTTTTCCCAGGAACCAGGACCGTTTGTTCTCAGTACCGCTTTTGGGGAAGTAAAACGAAAAAAGCCCCGTCATTTCTGACGAGGCTTTCGGAATGAGTGGCGGACGGCCGGGCTTGCGCTCAAGCGGGACTCAAGCCGAAGGCTCACGAGTCCCATTTAAAGCTGCTGAAACGACGAAACCCAGTCGCTGGGACTGGGTTTCTGAATGAGTGGCGGAGCGGATGGACTCGATGGTCCGGCACCCGGCCTGCGACCTAGAGACCGAAGGGCTCTCGTCGCGGCTGAAATGAAAAAAGCCCCGTCATTTCTGACGAGGCTTTTGGAATGAGTGGCGGAGCGGACGGGACTCGAACCCGCGACCCCCGGCGTGACAGGCCGGTATTCTAACCAACTGAACTACCGCTCCACACAAATTTTAAAGTGGCGTCCCGTAGGGGAGTCGAACCCCTGTTACCGCCGTGAAAGGGCGGTGTCCTAGGCCTCTAGACGAACGGGACGCTGAGGTCGCAAGGGATTGATTAAGCAACCCTTTCGCTGCTTTTCCCTGCTGGACGCGGCGTATAATAATGATTTTGAAATGTGAGTCAACATAAAAACATGGTGCTTTTTCTGTTTTCACATCAATTGGAATTAACCTATTGATAATTATGAAATTAAAAATTCATTCAAATTCACTATATCGGGAAATCATGGTTTTTAAGCTGATACTATCTTGCTCACCATCACGTTTTAGCCAGGAAACGGTTGCTGTCACCTGTTTTAAATCCACGACACTTGGAACTCCTCCAGCTGGGCACGTTGTGCTTTCCACTTTGTTCAGTGTCGCATTCATACGATAGCAACTGACCTCCCGCTCCAATGTATAAACAGAATCAGTCATTACAGGAGGGTTATCGTCGCTAATATCTATAAATTCTGTCTCACCAATTGCGCCTCGACGAGCAATCTTTTCAAAGTCTTCTTCGATAAAACGCAGCGCTTTCACCGCATGTACCGCATATTCGGACTCTTTATCGAAATAGCTCTGCATTCGGGTTAACCCGATTACACCAACCACTAATACAAAAATGGCTATCATCACTTCAATCAGACTGAAGCCATTCTGCTTAGAAGTCATGCCAGGATCCCTGTACCCAGTTCACAGTCGTACTGTCAGAACCAAACTTTTTAAAATATTCACCGTTATACGTCATGGCAAAAGAGTCATTCAGAAGCGCATTTTGCAGTGCGTACTTTCCAGATGTTGAATCCAAGTGTTTGGCATCAAGTAAAACCCCGCCCTCAATGTTCAAGGCTCCATGAAGGTAAAAACTTGCTGTTTTAACTGCATCCCCAAATACGGAGGGGGTATGGTTCAATTGACTATAGGCTTTACTTCCAATCCAATCCTGAAAATCATAGTCATTGCCGAAGTTATAGTGGAACAGCAGACCTTTAAGTTCGAGACTATTACCGTCGCTATCTTTTACCCCTTCCGGGTAAACGGAAAACATTCCATCATGTACGAGTAAAAATACCCCATCTGATTGGTTGGATTTACGCACCAAATCCTGAAATGCAGTCCCTTCCAGCTCACAGTTACCTTCAACCCAAATCTTAGTATGCCCGTTTGCCAGGGCCTTACTGATCGCCTCTCCACAGTGATTGATGCCTGAGTACTCCAAGTCACCCGAGGGTGATGCAACCTCACTAAGCACTACATCAAACTTGTCCGTTTTCACTGTATCGTGCTCAGAGTCATTAACGGCAAAAAAGTCTTCAAAGGGACTCAAATCCGGATCATTAATAAAGTCACTCTTTAGTGCCTGCTGCCCGGTACCATTTGTCTTGTGACTGCCCTTGCAGTCCTTGCCTTGGTTATCAAATGTAGGGTCAGGGTTTGTCACCGAGGACAGCCCCATATTTACTATTGAGGCATTGGGCGAATATTCTCCCTTGTACCTGACAGCTACGCATTCCCAACCATCTCCAACAAGCTCTCCTGGATCTGGATTGTAGAAAGTTAACGAAGAATGCGAATACATATTTGAGCCAGTTTGAATAGAGCCGGAGCGTCCATTGGTAACTAACGTTATGGTCTTGGAAAGTATTGCACTGGCGATGTCATTCACTTCAGAAACCAATACGTAATTGCTTCCGCTGACCGAGGTAGACAAGTCAATATCCATTAATGACTGGCATTCAGCCGGAAAGTTTCCAGAACTCACCATATCTTCCGGGGATGAGGTCCCTTTCAATGCTACGAAACCACATTCCAGCCCTCCCTCGGCAGCCCAATGAGCTTTAGTAGTCAGAATGTCATTGTTCGCGCGCTTAATCAGAAAATAAGCGTTTTTGTAAGAAGCGAGTGAAAGCACGAGTGCACCAACCAACAACATACTGGTGACCAAAAGAGTGACCATACCGGATTGCTGTTTCATGATTTCCAGTTCCTTGGTTTAACGCTCAGGGAGTATTCACAGATATTGGATTTCCCGTATTTGCAAACATCAGTACCTGATTTAGGTTCGATGCCCAGCTGGATGGTGTAAAAGCCAGATTGTGCAGAAGGCCCGACCAATGATGCAGCAGAAACCGTAAAGTCTTTCACCTTATAAAGGTTTAAATCGAGTAACTGCTCTCCTCCTGTCCCATCACAGAGCGTACTGAATGCTAAAACAGAAGGCTCTTTTTTACTCCGGTACACCAGCTTTTCCTGTGTTGGATTAAGGTAAAAAGCGGAATGTTGAAATTCGCTGCTGCCTGGAGATTGGTATACCAAAGCAACACAATTCCCATCACTGTTAATCTCGACAATGTTGGAACTGCCCAAAAGCCTCAACGAAGACCCGCTTGGGCTGTACCCCGCACGCTGTATCTCTTCTTTAATCATCCGCAACGCATCAAAAGCGTCCTGGGTTATTGCCAACTGATGGGCACGGCCAAAAGCAAGGTCCTGGCCTTTTAGATAGACGGTGCTTACCGTCATCAGCACCAGAATACCAACTGCCGAGGAAACCATCATTTCAATCAGGGTAAAGCCTGATTGCCTCACAGCTACAGGCTTAACACTTGTCATATCCATATGCCTTTTCCGGGCTGCAAATTCGAATGCGTCCTGTCGTCCGGGAGTACTTCACTTCCGCGGTTCGCTCATTGACTTTATAAAGTCTCAACCCTCCAGAATTTCCAGCAGAGGAAGTCAGCACGCCACGAATAGGATCAGCAAACAAATGGGTAACACCGGCAATTGTGGGCTCCATAACAACTGCTGAAAAATTGCTTCCATCGAGTTTCGCGATTTCTGTGTTATCCGGAAGTTTTGCGGTCAGCGCCCAGGGAGAAGAAGTATCAAAATACACCGTCACCTTTTCATTTCTCATCACCGCTTCGCTCTTCACCATCGCGAGAAACAGCTGTACCTCTTCCGTCGCCCGGGTGACCTGAAGTGATTCATGGGCCGCAAGAAACGAAGGCGCCGCAGCCATGCTGAGCACTGTCAATACAGTCAAGGAAACAAGGAGTTCAATAAGGGTAAAGCCGCGAAGCGCGCCGCAGTTCTTACACATCAATTTTCTTTGCAACATAAGGAATGACTAAGATGCTAGCACTGGACGAAAGGTAAATGGACAGCATCAATCACCTTATCGATGTATCTCTGGAAAGGGTTAACAAAAACATGAAATGCTTGGAAAAAGGTGTGAGTCTGGTCGAAATCCTGATAACTGTTGTGGTTATAGGAGTAATGGCAGCTATTGCCATTCCATCATATCAGGGCCATGTTGAAACCGCCCGTAGGGCTGAAGCCATCGGATCATTGGCTCAGTTACAGATTTGGATGGAATCTGAATATCGGCAACATAGCGATTATCCTGAAACAGCTGAATTTACATCAGAGCTCCCTAAACTGGGAATCGATCAGGAATTTTATAGTTTCAAATTGGTAATATCAGCAGAGAGTTACGCTATCGAAGCCATGCCCAAAGCATCCCAACAAAATGACCGCTGCAAAACACTCTCGGTAAACCATATGGGTGTTATGAGCTCGGCTGAGCCGAATTGCGTCTAGACCTGAGTTGTGAGTTCATTCTTACTGCCACAACCGAGAAATCAAGCGGTTCATCTCACCACTCGTGACTCAAAACTCATCGCTTCCAGAACGCAAAAACGCCAGCATCTCTGCTGGCGTTTTCAATTCCTAACCGGACTCAATCAGTTGGTCAGGTCATCAAAGAACTTCTTCACACCGTCGAAGAAACCTTCAGATTTAGGCTTGTGCTTCTTGGCGTTGTTGCCGGTGAATGTCTCTTCCAGCTCTTTCAGCAGTTCTTTCTGCTTTGAGCTCAGGTTAACCGGGGTTTCGACCACCAGCTTGCAAACCAGGTCACCAACACCGCCACCACGTACAGACTGAACACCCTTGCCGCGCATACGGAACATACGGCCAGTCTGGGTTTCAGTTGGTACTTTCAGCTTCACGCGGCCATCAAGGGTTGGGACCTCAACCTCGCCGCCAAGGGCTGCCTGAGTAAAGCTGATTGGCACGTCGCAGTAAAGGTTATTACCGTCACGGGTAAAGATGGCGTGTTCGCGCACATGTACCTGTACGTACAAGTCACCGGCCGGTGCGCCGAATTCTCCGGCTTCACCTTCGCCAGCAAGGCGAATACGGTCACCGGTATCTACACCGGCTGGGATCTTCACACTCAGGGTCTTGGTCTTGCGGATACGTCCCTGGCCATGACAGCTGTTACATGGGTCTTTGATGATAGTGCCGCGGCCGTTACATGTTGGACAGGTTTGCTGTACAGCAAAAAAACCCTGGCGCATTTGTACCTGACCATGGCCACCACAGGTGCTACAGGTAACTGGCTGGGAGCCTGACTTGGCACCGGAGCCGTGGCAGGTATCGCATTCCACGTAAGTTGGAACTTCGATTTCTTTGGTCACGCCACGTACAGCTTCTTCCAGTGACAGCTCCATGTTGTAACGAAGGTCTGAACCGCGCTGTGCACGAGGACCACCGCCACGACGGCCGCCGCCGAAGATATCGCCGAATACGTCACCAAAAATATCGGAAAAGTCAGCGCCACCGCCGAAACCACCGGCACCGCCGCCCATTCCGCCTTGTTCAAAGGCAGCATGGCCGTACTGATCGTAAGCCGCTCGTTTCTGATCATCGGTCAGAATTTCGTAAGCAGCTTTAATCTCTTTAAATTTTTCAAGCGCGGCTTCGTCACCCGGGTTGCGGTCAGGGTGATACTTCATTGCGAGGCGCTTATAGGCCTTTTTAATATCGCGTTCGCTGGCATCACGGCTCACGCCGAGCACTTCATAGTAGTCGCGTTTAGACATCTCTTTATAGCTACCTTTTTTATACAGCTGCGGGCGATGGAGAATACTCCAACGCCCGCGAACAAGTAAGACTAGCTAACCCGAACCGGGCTAAGCCTTATTTTTTGTCGTCGTTAACTTCTTCAAATTCAGCGTCAACTACGTCGTCGTCTTTCTTGCCTTGCTGGGCATCAGCGCCTTGCTCTGCCTGTGCTTTAGCTTGAGCAGCTTGCATCAGAGGCTGAGACGCAGCAATCAGAGCCTGTACTTTGGCATCGATAGCTTCTTTGTCTTCGCCCTTGCGCGCTTCTTCCAGTTCAGTCAGAGCTGCTTCGATCTTGGTCTTGTCGTCAGCAGCCAGCGCGTCACCGGCTTCTTCAATCTGCTTACGGGTACCGTGCAGCAGTTGGTCAGCCTGGTTGCGTGCAGTTACCAGCTCTTCGAACTTCTTGTCCGCTTCTTTGTTGGCTTCTGCTTCCTGAACCATCTTTTCAACTTCATCATCACTCAGGCCGCTAGAAGCTTGAATGGTGATTTTCTGCTCTTTGCCGGTGTTCTTGTCTTTCGCAGATACGTTCAGGATACCGTCCGCATCGATGTCGAAAGTCACTTCAATCTGTGGCATGCCGCGTGGTGCAGCCTGGATGCCTTCCAGGTTGAACTGGCCCAGAGACTTGTTGTAATGCGCTTGCTTACGCTCACCCTGCAGGACGTGGATAGTTACTGCATTCTGGTTGTCTTCAGCGGTAGAGAACACCTGGCTCGCCTTGGTAGGGATAGTGGTGTTTTTCTCAATCAGCTTGGTCATCACACCGCCCATGGTTTCGATACCCAGAGACAGTGGAGTTACGTCCAGCAGCAGTACGTCTTTCACGTCACCGGCCAGTACACCACCCTGTACAGCAGCACCTACAGCAACCGCTTCGTCAGGGTTCACGTCTTTACGTGGCTCTTTGCCGAAGAATTCAGAAACTTTCTGCTGAACCATAGGCATACGAGTCTGACCACCAACCAGGATTACGTCAGTGATGTCGCTTGGAGACAGGTCAGCATCAGCCAGAGCTACTTTCAGAGGCTCCAGTGAACGTACAACCAGATCTTCAACCAGTGACTCCAGTTTCGCACGGGTCACTTTCACGTTCATGTGCTTAGGACCGGTCGCATCTGCAGTGATGTAAGGCAGGTTAACGTCGGTCTGCTGAGCAGAAGACAGTTCGATCTTGGCTTTTTCAGCTGCTTCTTTCAGACGCTGCATTGCCAGTGGATCTTTACGCAGGTTGATACCTTGTTCTTTGTTGAACTCGTCAACCAGGTAGTTGATCATGCGGTTGTCGAAGTCTTCACCACCCAGGTGAGTGTCACCGTTGGTAGACAGCACTTCGAAAGTCTTCTCGCCGTCAACATCATCGATTTCGATGATAGAGATATCGAAGGTACCACCACCCAGGTCATATACCGCGATAGTGCGGTCACCGCCTTGCTTGTCCAGGCCATAAGCCAGGGCAGCAGCAGTAGGTTCGTTGATGATACGCTTAACTTCCAGACCTGCGATACGGCCGGCATCTTTAGTTGCCTGACGCTGAGCATCGTTGAAGTATGCAGGAACGGTGATAACTGCGCCGGTTACTGGTTCACCCAGGAAATCTTCCGCAGTTTTCTTCATTTTCTTCAGCACTTCAGCAGAAACCTGAGGTGCAGCCATTTTCTGGCCTTTTGCTTCTACCCAAGCGTCGCCGTTATCAGCCTTAACAATTTTGAAAGGCATGATTTCGATGTCACGCTGAACTTCTTCGTCTTCAAAGCGACGGCCGATCAGACGCTTGATAGCGAACAGTGTATTTTCAGGGTTAGTCACTGCCTGACGTTTTGCAGGCTGACCTACCAGGGTTTCACCGTCTTGGGTGTAAGCGATCACTGAAGGAGTTGTACGATCGCCCTCTGCGTTTTCAATTACGCGTGGCTTGTCACCGTCCAGTACTGCTACACATGAGTTTGTTGTACCCAAGTCGATACCAATGATCTTACCCATTTGGTTTTCTCCGAAATTCTTTCTATTTGTTACCGTTAACCCAAAAGTGGGGGCGGCAAATTCTGTTTCAACCCTGGAACGGAAATTTTTTTCACCGTTCTCTCTTAACCCATAAAGTGGGGGCGCTTTTTTGGCTTTCAAGCGCTGGAAATGAAAAAAACCCGCCGAAGCGGGCTTTTTTTAAGCAAATGGCAAATTACGCCTGCTCATCCACGTTACCGGCTGGTGCCTTGGACACCATTACCATTGCAGGGCGGATAACACGGCCATTCAGCTCGTAGCCTTTTTGCATCACCAGCATAACGCTGTTTGGTGCATGGTCAGCACTTTCCTGGATAGACATCGCCTGGTGCCATTCCGGGTTGAATGCCTCACCTTCGGGGTTGATAGTCTTCAGGCCGAACTTATCCACGGTACCGATGAAAGTCTTCAGCGTCAGCTCGACACCTTCAATCATAGGCTTCAGAACATCGTTGTCCTTGTCAGCCATTTCGACTGCGCGCTCCAGGTTGTCCAGAACTGGCAGCAGCTCACCGGCAAAACGCTCAAGGGCAAACTTGCGAGCCTTGTCAATTTCCTGCTCGGTGCGACGACGCATGTTTTCTACATCAGCACGGGCGCGAAGGACACTCTCCTGTTGCTCGCGCACCTTTGCCTCGCTGGCCTCCAGTGCGGCTTCCAGCTCAATGATACGTGCAGCCAGATCCGCCTCTTCAGCGAACTCTTCGGTTACCACTTCCTGGTCAACGTCCTGTACCAGTTCCTGCTCGGCATCCTGAACCTTGTTTTCTTCTTTGCTCATGCTAACTCCAACACTTTTATAACCGTTTGGGGGCCGGCAACACCGCCCACCCCACACAGTGCAAACTTATCGCTTATTATGGGGACGAACTTCAACGATTCAAGCGCGAAAATCCAACATCTGACGACATTGCAAGATACAAAGGGTTATAATCCGTTCAATGGTTTCCGCGGATAGACATATGACCAAAGCATTTAAGACCATCGCACTGGTAGGCAAACCACGTAATCAGGATGCGACGACCCATCTCAGCCTCTTCCACTGGCTGAAGGAAAAAGGCTTCACGCCGCTTATCGACAACCGCCTTGAACCCCTGATGGAAGCACCCAGGGAGGTTTTCCGCGACCTCCTTTCTCTGGGAAAAGAAGCTGACCTTGCCATCGTGATTGGCGGTGACGGCAACATGCTCGGTGCTGCCAGGGTACTTTCGCGCTTTGATATTTCCGTGATTGGCGTAAACCGGGGCAACCTCGGTTTTCTTACCGACCTCGACCCGGACGATTTTGAAAACGAGCTGCTGGAAGTACTCAACGGCAATTACCTTGTGGAAGAGCGCTTCCTGCTTGAAGCCGAAGTACACCGCCATGGCCAGCTCAAAAGCCACAACGCCGCCCTGAACGAAGTGGTGCTCCACCCCGGCAAAGTGGCACACATGATTGAGTTTGAGGTCTATATTGATGGGGACTTTGCATTTTCCCAGCGCTCAGATGGCCTGATTGCCGCAACACCAACCGGTTCAACGGCATACAGCCTTTCCGGCGGCGGCCCGATTGTTTCCCCACGCCTTAACGCCATCACCCTGGTTCCCATGTTCCCGCACACCCTTTCATGCCGCCCGTTGGTGGTAGACGGTGCCCGGGTGATTAAGCTGATTGTCTCTCCGGACAATGGCAGCGTATTGGAAGTCAGTTGTGACGGGCAGGTTTCCCTTCCGGTCAGCCCAGGGGATGAAATCCGGATTTACCAGAGCCCGGCCAAGCTGAAGCTCATCCACTCTTCCAACTACAACTACTTCAACACCCTGCGGAACAAGCTGGGTTGGTCGAGCAAACTGTTCTAAAACAATCTGTGATTATCCTTTGAAAACGCAGACGATTGTCTGCGTTTTTTCATTCCCTCAAAAAATTGTTCTTTTTCTTTCACAGTAACTTTACTGTGTAAAGATACAGTATATACTGTTCGAAAACACAGGTGTGGTTTTAAACAGGTATCGGATTATGCTTGCTCATCTCACCATCAATAACTTTGCGATTGTAAAAAAACTGGATCTCGAATTCCGTCATGGCATGACCACCATCACCGGTGAAACCGGTGCCGGTAAGTCTATCGCCATTGATGCCCTGGGCCTTTGCCTCGGCGACCGTGCCGAAGCATCTATGGTTCGCCCGGGTGAGGAAAAAACCGAAATCAGCGCCAGTTTCTCCCTCAGCAACAACATCGCTGCCAAGCGCTGGCTGGAAGACAATGAACTGATTGATGGGGATGAGTGTATCGTCCGCCGCGTCATCACCAAAGAGGGCCGCTCACGCGCCTTTATCAACGGCAGCCCGGTACCGGCTTCCCAGCAAAAATCCCTGGGGCAACTGCTGATCAACATCCACGGGCAACACGCTCATCAACAGTTGATGAAAAGCGACAGCCAGCTTGCCCTTCTCGACCAGTACGCCAGCCACCACGGGCTGCTTGCCACCATGCGCCAGACCTACCAGGCATGGCGCTCTGCCAATGTTGAGCTAAAGCACCTGCGACAGAACCAGCAGGAACTGGAAGCACAGCGACAGCTTCTTGAATACCAGGTAAAAGAGCTGAACGAGCTTGCCCTTGGCGAAACAGAATTTGCCGAAATCGAAGAAGAGCACAAGCGCCTTTCCAGCAGTGGTGACATTGCCCTCAGCGGCCAGAGTGCATTGGAAATGCTCACCGAAAATGACGACACCAACGCAGTTCAATTGCTGAAAGCTGCCCAAAGCCAACTCGCCACCCTTTCTGATATCGACCCGACTTTTGGCGAGCTGGTGACGATGCTGGAAGAGGCCACCATTCAGGCACAGGAAGCCGGGTATGAACTGACCCGCTACCTGGAAAGCCTGGATATGGACCCACAGCGTTTGCAATTCCTCGACGAGCGCATGAGCAAAATCATGAGCCTGGCGCGCAAGCACCATGTAATGCCGGATGAGCTTTACAGCACGCACCAGATGCTGCTTGCCGAACTGGAAAAACTCGGTGACGGCGATTCCATGCTGGAAGCACTTGAGCAAGATGTCGCCCAAAAGCATCAGGTATGCCTGGAAGCTGCTGAAAAGCTCAGTAAGAGCCGCCTGCGCTACGCCAAGGAGCTCAACAAACTGATTACCCAAAGCATGCAGGAGCTCAATATGGAAAAAGGCAAATTCGAGATTGCCTTTGAGCGCCTGCCCCAGGGCAACGTTACCCCGCTTGGCTTTGACAACATCGAGTTCCAGGTCTGCACCAACCCCGGCCAGCCGCTGCAATCCATGGCGAAAGTCGCCTCCGGCGGTGAGCTTTCCCGTATCTCGCTGGCTATCCAGGTGATCACAGCGCAGAAAGTGGAAACCCCAAGCCTGATTTTCGATGAAGTGGACGTGGGTATCAGTGGCCCGACCGCCGCTATTGTCGGCAAGATGCTGCGCAAGCTTGGCAATTCAACCCAGGTACTGTGTGTGACCCACCTGCCGCAGGTTGCCGGGTGCGGGCACCAGCAGATGTTTGTCTCCAAGGAAACCAAAGCCGGCAAGACCCTCACCCAGATGCGCCCGCTGGATGACACCGCCCGCGTCAGCGAGCTCGCCCGCCTGCTCGGTGGCAGCGAAATTACCGAACACACTCTGGCAAACGCGCGGGAACTGTTGGTCGCAGCCTGATACCCACCCACACTGTAAGGGCAGCAGGGAACTCATCCCTGCTGCCCTTGTCATATCTACGTATGCTGCCTTTTTACTTTGCCTGCACTCTTGTTTATTATCGGCAGCAACTTTAGTAAGGAATATCACAAGCATGGGTTGGAAGAAGTTTGCTGCTGTCGCTTTGGCACTTGGCGTGTTAAGTGGCTGCTCAGTGCTTGACCGTCTGGTATATCGCATTGATATCAACCAGGGCAACTATCTGGAACAAAAAGACATAAACCAGCTTCGCCTGGGCATGAGCAAAGAACAGGTCCAGTACATCCTTGGTACCCCTATGCTCATTGAAAACGGCTATCCGAACACTTGGTACTATGTTTACTGGCACAAGCCGGGGCATGACGCTGCCATTGAGAAAAAACTGGTTGTCCGCTTCAGTGAAAGCGGCAAGCTGGCCCTGCTCGAAGGTGATTTCAAGCCGGGCGAGCAGTTCGCCGAGATGCTGCAGTAATCAAACAAAACCGGGAGCCCAAGGCTCCCGGTTTTGTTTCAGCAATTTTTACAGGTTTACTGTTCTTCTTCCCGCCGAAGCGGGTTGGTTTTGCCCCCGGTTACCGGGTCGGCCTTGCCATCCATCTTTGCCTTTTCTGCACGTCGGCGGCGGATTTCTTTCGGATCTGCAACCAGAGGGCGGTAGATTTCAATCCGGTCCCCGTCGCGCACTTCGCTGTCCAATTTTGCAAGGCGGCTGTAAACACCCACTTTGTTAACCTTCAGGTCAATAGCCGGGTAAGCCTCCAGAATACCGGATTGGTCGATACAGGCCTGTACCGTTGTACCGGCTGCCACTGTCAGACGAAACACCCGCTGCTCTTTTGGCAGCGCATAAACTACTTCGATATGACGAAGTAAAGACTCAGTAGCCATATACGTCTCTTGCCCGCTGGGTGAATGCTTTCACCATATTGCCGGTCAATTCATTAAATACTTTGCCAAATGCCATTTCTACCAAGCCGTTGGTGAACTCAAAGTCCAGTTTCAGCTCAATTTTGCAGGCATCGGCATCAAGGGCAGTAAAAGTCCAGGCTCCCGCCAGCTTCTGAAATGGCCCTTCAACCAGCTGCATCTCGATGCGTTCACCATGAAACAACTGATTTTTCGTTGTAAAAGTCTTTCGGATGCCGGCTTTGGCCACATCCACCGCCGCAGTCATGGTTTCAGCTGTCACCTCAACAATCCTCGAACCGGAACAGCCGGGCAGGAAATGAGGGTATGACTCTACATCATTGACTAACTTAAACATTTTCTCAGCACTAAAAGGCACTAGAGCAGACCGCGTAATATGTGGCATATTGACTCCTACAACAACATCCGGGAATGATACCACTCGTTTTTCAGAAGACAAAAAACGAAAATCCTTTCCCGCCTTTCCCACTAATACGTATAATGCGCCCACTATGGCTAAGAACAAAAAATCCAAACCTGGCAGCAATACCATCGCGCAGAACAAACGTGCGCGCCATGAGTATTTTATCGAGGAAGAATTTGAAGCCGGCCTGGAGCTGCAGGGCTGGGAAGTGAAATCGCTGCGTGCCGGTAAGGCCAACATCAGCGAGAGCTACGTGTTCATGCGAAACGGCGAAGCCTTCATTTCAGGCTTTACCATTCAGCCGCTGAACGTAGCATCTACCCATGTTGTTGCCGACCCAACCCGCGTGCGCAAACTGTTGTTAAACCGCCGTGAGCTGGACAAAATTATCGGTGGAGTGAACCGCGACGGTGAAACCATTGTTGCCCTGTCACTCTACTGGAAAGCTTCCTGGGCCAAACTCAAGATTGGACTGGCCAAGGGTAAGAAACTTCATGACAAGCGTACCGACGTCAAAGACCGCGACTGGCAGCGTGACAAGGCACGTATCATGAAGCATAATGTCAGGTAAGCATTGACTACGCAGAACAATCTGCTAGACTCTGCCGCCTAACTCCGGGGCTGATCTAGGATTCGACAGGATTGTAGAGATCAGTGGAGCATGCCGAGGTGCGGTTGGCCTCGTAAAAAAGCCGCAAAAAAATAGTCGCAAACGACGAAAACTACGCACTAGCAGCTTAATAACCTGCTCAGAGCCCTTTCTCCCTAGCCTCCGCCCGTAGGACGGGGAATCAGAAAGGTCAAACCCAAACGGGATCGCGTGGATGCTTTCACCTGAGAGCTGAAGCGTTAAAACTAATTCAGGTTAGCCATTCAGTAGCGTGTCTGTCCGCAGCTGGGTGGTGAAATTAAAGACTAGACTAAGCATGTAGCGCCGCTTTTTGAAGTGATTCTGGACGCGGGTTCAACTCCCGCCAGCTCCACCAATCGATTGGAAAAAGCCCGGGCCGAAAGGTCCGGGCTTTTTTTATATTTGGTGACTATCAACATCCGTTCTTCATACCGCACAGTTTATCCTTACACACTGATTACATTTTTTCGCGCGTTAAATTGTAGAAACTCACATTTTTATGCGCATAAAAGTGTGGTGAATTACATTAATGTGTACGATAAAGTGTCAATGAACGGATTCCCTTAAGGAGGAGCCTGTGCGAAGGGCCTTATTAGACAGACTGTTAGACTGGAAGAATAAACCCTCCCGAAAACCTCTTCTCATAGACGGGGCAAGGCAAACAGGAAAAACGTACCTGCTTCAGGAGCTCTTAGGCCAACACTTTCCAAACGTTTTGCGCATCGATTTTCTGGAAAAACCTGAGATGGCGGAAGCCTTTGCTGGTTCCCTCTCCCCTGAAGATGTTATTTCCAACATAGAACTGCTTTCCGGTGAGGTTTTCTCCCCTGAATCGGATTTGCTGATCCTGGATGAGATTGGTGAATGTCCCCGCGCCGTTACCTCTCTTAAGTATTTTGCTGAAAAAGCACCGCAAATGTACGTTGCTGCCAGCGGCTCCAACATCGGACTGCTGACCGCTTTCCCTGTTGGTAAAGTTGAGCAACATAATTTGCGCCCACTTACATTCAGGGAGTTTCTGTGGGCGTCAGAAGAGCAGGCATTGATCAAGGCTTTTGAAAGCCAGATGAATTCATCAGCGGCTCATACAAAGCTGTTCGATAAGCTCACCGATTATTACTTTGTTGGCGGTATGCCGGAAGCCGTGGGATGCTGGTTTACTATGGCAGAGCACAGCATTGTTGATCGCACGAAGAACGTCTCAGAAATCCAGGCCAATCTTGTCGAGGGATACCTCAGAGATTTTGGTAAATACTCTGGTAAAGTGAATGCACAGGTCATTGAGTCAGTATTCAGGAACATCCCGTCTCAGCTGTCTTCTGTTATGGATGAATCTGTAAAACGCTTCAAATTTAAAGGCGTGCATGAGAAAAAGTCCCGATACACCGAATTTGAGGGCGCTATTTCCTGGCTGCATAAGTGCCGATTGGCATTGAAAAACCACCCCATCGAAGGGCTGCCACGCTCTCCCCTTGCCGCATACCAAAAAGACAACTTGGTTAAGCTGTTCCTGTTTGAAACCGGGCTTCTCAACCATATGCTTGGGGTAGGTTACAAAGAGATTAAACAGCAGGGATACGAATACAAAGGCTATGTGGCCGAAAACTTTGTGCAGCAAGAATTTGCTGCCGCAGGGATTGAGCCCAGCTATTCCTGGAATGATGCCAGAGCAGAGATCGAATTTATCCTCTCCGACGAATCCGGAAATATTGTGCCAGTAGAAGTAAAAAGCGGTAAACGCACCAGGGCAAAATCGTTGCAGTCCTACATTGAAAAGTGTCAGCCCCTTAAAACCATCAAACTGACCGGCACTCAGGGTTCACCGGCTACAGAGCATGTCAATATCGTGATGCCTTTGTATTTTGCGGAGTTTGTGGTTGGTAGGCGATGACAAGCTGAGCATTATCCCTTCCAAGGGATAATACTCGGCTTCCAAGTAAACAAGACAACGCATAACTAGAGGTTTCCAGTCTCCGTCTGTATTCAGCCGGCGAGATATTTCCTAAGCTTTCGTGAGTCCGTTCTTCGTTGTAATCAAGCATCCAGATCCATGCCATGTCTCGCACTTGCTCAAGAGACTCGAACAAATAAGCATCCAGGAACTCCCGACGGAATGAACCGTTGAAGCGTTCCACAAAGCCGTTTTGCTGAGGCTTACCGGGTTCGATATAAACCAGTTCAATGTCATGTGTTTCGCACCAGTCGGTCAGTTGTGCAGAGATAAGCTCCGAGCCATTATCGGCGCGGAGTTGTTTTGGCAAGCCTCGTTCCTCTTTTAGGTGTTCCAGAGTGCGCACGACCCGGCCAGCCGGGAGTGACGTATCGACTTCAATAGCCAGGCATTCCCGCGTGGCTTCATCTTCGACATTGAGGGTGCGAAATCGCTTCCCGCAATACAGCGTGTCATGCATGGAGTCGAGTGCCCACTGGTGATTAGGCTCCATGACTACCTCCAACGGCTTAGCTACACGCTTGGGTAAAACACGTTTTTGGCGCCGCTTTAGGTTCAGACCCATTCGGCAGTAAACCCGGTAGACCCGCTTGTGATTGAAGCTCAGTCCCTGGTATCGCATGCGTCCATAACACTTCCAGAAGCCTGCCGGGGGGGACTTGCTAAGTACCGCGTTGATAGCATCAATGAAGTCGGCATCCGCTATCCGCCAGTCCCTGGGTTTTCGATAAAAACTGGCACGCCCTAACTGAGCGAGTCCACAGGCTTTTACCACGCTCAGGCCAACGGTTAATCAGGATGTGTGTACAATCCCGCTTGTCGTTGACTACCAGCCCTTTTTTGCGAACAGCTCCTTCATTGCATGGTTTTCCAGGCTGACATCTGCGTACATTTTCTTGAGCTTGGCATTTTCAGCCTCAAGCTCTTTAATTCGCTTGAGCTCTGAGGCCTCCAGCCCTCCGTACTTGGCTTTCCAGTTATAGTACGTCGCATTACTGATGCCATGCTGGCGGCAGATATCATCGACTTTCATGCCCGCATCGGCCTCTTTAAGGATGGCAACGATCTGCATTTCGGTGAACCGTGACTTATTCATGGTGTTCTCCTGCAGTTAAAAGGCAGAAAACTCCAGTTTAGACTGTCTCAGAATAGGGGAAGTTGACACTTTGACGACGATGCAATCAAGATAGACGATGGGATACACGGTATCTAAAGGGCGAGATTGCCACTCTATAATCTGTTCAAGCACCGCATCTGTCACCTTGGAAATCAGCGTTGGTGAGACATCCGCGTCATACATTTCTTTGAAGGTGGCGACGATTTCCCGAGTAGTCACTCCTTTGGCATAGAGGCTGAGGATTTTGTCATCCATCGACTGGAAACGAGTTTGATGCTTGCGGACGAGCTGAGGTTCGAACGACGCCTCTCTGTCCCTTGGTACATCGATCGGCAGCTCGCCGTCATCGGTGATAATAGTTTTGGATGAATAGCCGTTGCGGCTGTTAGTGCTGGGTTTTGGGGCATGTTTTTCGTAACCAAGGTGGTCGTCCAGTTATGCATTTAGGGCAGTTTCGACGGTCACCTTGGTTAACATTTTGCGGAAATCCTCAAGATCAGATTGGGACTTGATGGATTTAGCAGCTTCACGAGCAAACGCTTCAAGTGCTTTCTTGTCCATGCTGTCTATCCTTAGCCTTTAAGGCTGAAGCTTAAACAATTACACAGAATTCAGGACAGTCTCTTGAAAACCTGTTACGCATGAAAACCTTCTGCCCGCAACTTCTTAAGCGCTTCAAATGCAATTATACATTGTTTTGACGATGGCATTTTTCTGGGGATAGCCGCACAAATTTCAATAATGCTATTCTCTCTAGGGGTCAGCATTCCACGTTCTTTAGCCCAAGTTTTAGCCTCTCCCCAAAAGTTAGCCCCTAAGCTAAACACCTCAACCTCTACATTGAGTGAATTTTCTAAAGCATTATCAGCCTTTACTTCCCTAACACTCTCATCCGCTAACTCTGAAGATATGATGACACTCTTAAAAGCGTCACTCAGCAACAATTTACTCTCAGCAAGCCTTTGCCAACAAAGTGCTTTTTTTGCCCATTCACTGTAATTTTTAATACCCTCAGGAGGAGTGGTTATAACTTTTTGGGCCAGCTCACCAGAGGAGAGAATAGATGTTTTTAAATCCTCAGGTATCGATTGCATTTTCCAGATGAGATCAAGATCTATGACCATGCCCAAACTCTTGGTATCATTGACAAGCTTTGCAATTGCATAAGTGACAATATTGGCTCGATAACCTCCTTCATACCACTCAGCATTTGATACGAGCTTTTCTGTTGTTCTAAATATGATCGCTTTGGCTATCAACCTTTTAAACCAAATCTCATTAAAATCCGTTCCCTTTGCTCCCCATTTTTTACCTATTGTTTTCGCAAACTCTGAAAAATTCTTTTGTGCGCCTAGACTCACAATATGTGGTAAGCACGACCAAGTGTTTTCATATTTCGCAAGATCTGTCTTAACAAAAAATTGGCCCCGAGGATATTCAGCATCGAACTTCTTACGCTCCGTTTGAGTTCTTCGGCTTCTTTCGTCTGCGAATTGACCTCTAGCTCGCTCATAAAACCACTTCGTTTCTCGATAACTATCTGCACCTGAAGGAGCTAAAACACGCCGAGACAACTCCTCAATACGTATATGAAATGGATGATTAGCAAAGAAATCCGCCGCATTTACCTTGTTCTGACTATTGGCATATTCAGAAATTCTTGGGACAATCTCTTCAGAATATTCTTTCGGTGTTATAGTTAATTTCATTTGCACAAATACTTGCTGTATTTGTTCTTTTAGCATCTTACTAGCCGCATATAGTGATGCAGTAGTTTGACCACCGTTCACTATTTGAAGATTATTTACACTAGCTAATTGATAGCCTGAGTCTGTCTTATCTATCTCAATACTATCAGCAGTAGCGCTTAATCCATTGTTATACGAGAAAAACATATGAGGCTCATCCCGAATAGTATCCCGAATGCCTTTGTTCACTTTTCCTCGAACTTGAAGAAAGCTTCTTACATTAGCTTCAAGTAACCTCGGCCCCCATTTATCATAAATCTCAGCAAGCTGTTTTCCCGGGATAACCGCTAAATAGCTTTCCAGCGCATCACTTCCACCAGACGCTTCCAAGATAGGAATTCCGCCACCAAAATCGTCTTTAAAATTAATAATCGAATCAGCTCTAACAAGCCCTTGATCCATAAAGCGCTTAAGACGCTTAATATCCCAAATACTCAATGTAATTGGCTTGTCATCAATAAAGTCAAAGCTAGTAGCATCGGCTCTAGCTCGATAGTCCCCATTCGTCGCTATAATTAATTTCACTTTTTCGACACTATTCCATGTTGCATGGATTAAATCAGCCACACCAAACCCAGGACTAGTTTCTTCAAGCTTCTCGCGGAACTGATCATCAAGACTTGCTTTTAAAAACCTAAAAAGCTTTTGGGATAAACGCTGTATATGCTCTTTGTGTAAGGGGCGAATATCTCTATCTAGAGAAAAATCACACAGTATCAGGCTCAATATGCCCTCATTCTCCCTAGGGTCTCCACCATACCCATCAATTTGTGCAGGCCCGCGTGAATATAAACCTTCATGAAAAGCTCGATTGGCGCTTTCTATTTCGCCCGCCTCACTTAATAAATCACCAATTTTTTCAAAAAATGCCTCTACCGTTACAAGTCCTAAGGCATCGGCATCACCTTGTACATCGGCAATTAATTGAAGGTTGAAATCTGCAAGCTCTGTCATGTCTATATAAACTCTCGGAGATAATTAACGGTATTATCATTTACTTTAAAAGGCTCACAGGCATCTAAAGAAATAGAATATCTTACGTTCTGTACGCCTTGTGGTAATGGGCAATTAATACGAGGGAAACCTTCTCGCACTTCATAATAAGTGGTGGACCTTATCAACCAACGGCGATTATCGTACTTATTTAATGGGTCATACCCTGTTGAGTAAATTGTATCCTCCCACTTCGTATATGCGCTACAATCTTCCTGAAATAAATCCTCGGTTAGCGCTACATAGTCATGCAGCGTCATGCCTTCAAGTATAATTGCAGATTCAACATTAGTAACACTCAGAAATAAATGCCCACCATCACAATCAGCTAGTTGATCTGCTGATGAAATAGAAATTGAAGGTGTTGCAGCAGTTCTTCGCGTTTTAACTTCAATACAGCATCCAATTAACTCAAAGTCTTTTGGAGCCCCAGAAGGCCCTTTCCATGCTTCAATCGCCATTTCAGAACCAAAACTAATCGCGAGCTCTCGAAGAAGAGCTAATTCACCTATTAGACCTCGCTGTTCCTCAATAGAAAGCCCCTCTGAACGACCTGAGCGTAAAAGGTGATGCCATCTTTTAGTCCGTTGTATTGCCCTAGAGAGTGCTTCATCTAAATTGGAAGCCTTCTCACCTGACTCAACGACATCTCTGCAGAGGGTTTCAAAAAGCTCCGCTTGGCTATTTTCTTTAAGGGCGAGAACGAATGCCCAGCGGCCAGAAATTATCCTAAAGGTAGCAATGAGATTTTTAAGTTCAGGAAGCTTGGGCTTGCTGATTGGCTCATTGGGCAATCTAAGCATAAGCGCAGGCATTTTTTCCTCCACAACAACCCAAAAAAAGTCAAACTGGCCGTTATTATTAACCCTTCTTGCATCGCTGGGCTCTAGATCCTTCCATGGTGAATCATCCATTCAATTCAGCCTCATATTCCTCATCGATATCATCTTCACCGTAGAGTTCTTTGTAGCGTTGTGTGTTAACAATATAAGCAACTTTCTCCGATGCTTTTTTTGAAACTGGAAGGCTAATCCCCCAAGCAACAACAGGATGATGCGGAATCAAAGCAACTCTACCATCACCTTCTTTGCCTCTTGGAGCTTTTGCTTTAACAAAATGCAGAATAAATAAAGGCTTATCTCGTACTTGCCGATAGATTGAGTCTGGGTAGTTACCATTCTTATCATATGAGTTTTCAGCAGCTTGCGCCTTACTTGGCTCAACACCCGCTTTTTCGATACCTCTAGATGCAACCCTCATCTTTTTACCACTAAAGGACATATACCCATCTTTCAAATCATCCAGATTAATAGAACGGTTTGTAGGGATAATACTAACCCCCAGCGTATTGTCTTTATCTCCTTTTTGTAGACTTGGTATTAGCAAGTCCCATAGAGCCAACTCATCTTCTTTTCGTTCGCTTAGATATCTTCTGACTGGCCCTGTTTCAGTAATCACACTCTCAGGTGTATTGCTCCAACCTGCTAGGAACTCATCTATATATTGTATTGGCACATCACGAAGTAATATTCCCCAAGGGGTATTTTCAATATTGAAAGTGGCTTGGTGTAGTTTAGAAATAAGCTTTTTAGCTACATCTATATTCGCATTTATCTCTTTAGGATCAATACTGACCTTAGCTGTCTCTATAAATCTATTTGAAAGACCAACAAGAGTGGTAACTTCGCGACCAGCTCCCATCTTATTTTTTGCGGTAACCAACAATGATGCCGGGTGACTGCGAACTGCAAGTCCAAAGTCTTCAGGAGTCGCCTTGGCTTGCTCCATTGTTTTAAGTTCATCATGAAGTTCTTCAGCTGCGTTGGCGATAAAGGCATACCAATCTATAGCATCATCAGGCATCCAAATTCGGCACAAGTCTTCAAATCCATTTCGATAACCAAACCATCGTCCCATTTGCATTAAGGTGTCGTACATCATGGTATTTCGCAGGAACCAAGTAACTGTGAGCCCCTCAAGCGTCAACCCGCGCGAGAGAGAGAAACCACCAACAGCAATAACAGTTTGCCCTCTATCACCTGTATTCGAGTAGTCTAATTCGTTGGCTTGACTGTTAACTTCAACAACCTTGGCTGATGCTATTGCATCAAAAATAGTTTTTTGTATCTTACCCCAGTCAAATTCAGTGTCTTGATACTCTGCTTCCCATACATCAAACAAAGCTTTGATTTCAGGGTCCTTCAACGCCGTAGTTACAGATGAGTTTAATCTCAAAGAGTTTAGGATTTTTTCCAGCGCCTCATGCAATCGGTTTTTAAGCTGACTTTGAACTCGTGTAAATCGACTGGCATTCACAAGCATTGAACAATGAGAGCTTGATTGACCTCTTAAATTTCTAATAGCTCGCGATAACAGAAAAGTACGCAAAGCAAACATGAGTGAATCTGGTAACTGATAGATCTCATGATCAATTTTATGCTTTATCGGTAGGAGGTCTTCATTATCCGAAATGCTCCTTAACCAAGTTGGCTCAGCGTCATCAGGCAGACCATCGATAAATATTTTCTTTGGACCAAAGTAGTTAGTAGGCGCATCGAGACCAATAATGAAATCTTTAGGGAATAGATCCTCTTTGTGTACATCGTGGTTTTCATCCGGATCAATGAAAATATTAGCAAAAGGAGTTGCTGTATAACCCACATAACAGCTACGATGAAACATTTTTAAGAGATCACGTATTTGCCCATTGATCTTGGTTACCAATTGATTACTGTATTTAGTGTTGATTGATGCGTTATCAGCCTCATCATCGATGAGCAGCATTGGCTGGTCGATCATTTCTTTATCACCACGAGCACTGTTGTCTTTAAGCCATTCAAGAAGATTTTCAAGTGTTCGGTGATTCTTTTTAATAACTAAAACGACTGGCACTCTATACGAGTCTATCTCACTGGTATTTGTTGATGCGGTAGGCTTATTAAAATCTCTAGACGTATTCGTCAGGCTAACTGGAGTTCTATTCGAATCAAAATGTCCAACACCGATAACATGCTTAGCATTTCCATTCTTCTTATCGGAGCTTTTTCCTGTATCTCGACCTATGAATCCTTCATCGATTCGAATTTGAGTTTGATTTCTTAAGTTATTGTGTATGCCTGCGACAACAATTATTAGGCGATACCCTGCATCGGCCGCCTTACAGATCAAACTTGTATAATTCAGTGTTTTGCCACTTTGTACGTGACCAACAACCATACCTCTACGATCCCATGAGGAACATTCTTTAGGATTTCCTAATCGGCCAAGTATCTTGTCGGTAACGATATCCGTACCTGTAATAACGTCTCTAGGTAATCCAGTTTTTAGCAGCAACTTCTCATATCTTTTCCAATAGAAGGGGTCTATTTCCGATTTTGCATCGTCTAACCAAGGTTTAAATTTGACGCTATCTACTATCGAACCGAGGCCCACTTTAATTCCCTGCTTTGACTCAATCTCACGAGCTATTGCCTCGATCACTGAGTCACTTAAATTACTATCTACTATCCTTGCAATACTCTTAACTAAGCCTCTCAGCTCATCTTCAGATTTACGAGGCTGATTGTATAGCCCTGCTTCAACCATATCTAATACTTGTTGCCTGCTGCTCATAGGCCTTTTTCCTTGAGATAATTTGCAACTAGTCGCTCTGAGACATCCCAGTTTGATTGCAATAATGGATAATTTTGGAGAACATCTTTGATTCTGTCTGGAGTAACATTGCTAACAAGCAATGCATCAGTAAGGTCAATCACGACTTGATTCAAATCTGCTTCAGAAGTTTGCATTGCAACAATTGCTTCAGCGTTACCCACCAGCTCGGTATGAAGCGCATCAATAGGTAAGCCAGCACCAAGCAATCTGATACAGCGTTCAAACCCTTCTTGCAATTCATGAGGCAGACAATTTATATAAGCTTGAAATACTGGATGTTCTGAATTGGGTTTGAAGTGTATTCGCCCTTCCATTTGAACCCGATTCCAAATAGGATGCATCGTACCTTCAACTAGTCTTTGCCCCCGGCTTCGATATGTTCTTTTGGAAGAACCAACAAAACGCTCTATGATTCGCTTGAGTCGCTCTCGAACTGGTTGAGGAAGCTGTGCCGAAGATTTTTTTACATCAATTTTCCATTGCGCATCCATCGTATTAGGTATATCGATGGCTATTCGACTTAATTTTGTTAGTTCAGTTTGCTTAGCAAGTCCCAGCCAGCTCCCTGCAATAATTAATCTATTTTCTCGATATATGTATAATCCTTGGGACTTTAGGTGACCTTCTGGCCCACCAAGCTCATCCCATTCATATTGACTCATTTTTTTGTAGTGCGGAATGGTATAGCTGCGAATGCGAACATTGCCATTAGATAAACGGATGTTATCGTCAGGATCCTTCTGAGTCGATGGATGGCAAGAAGCCATTGGGTCTAACGGGGCTAATTGTCGATTATTGATACTTATTTGGACCTGTCGCCTATGATTTTCTAGAAATCGATGAAAAGTAAGCCTTAAATGTCTCTCAGCAAGAGAGAATTCTGCATTCATATGCTCAATTTTTTTTTCCGATGTATCAATTTCACCTACTAGTCGATCTAATTTTTTCCAAACAACAATTGTTCCAATCTCGCCGAGCAAGTCATAGCCTAACTCATTTTCGTAATCGTCAATTAACTCTAATGTCCACTCATTTGTGTCTGCAACTAGATCTAAATCCCAGCGAGCACATGATGTAATCCCATCTTGCCTAGTTATAACAGTAAGCGAGCGGCACTGGGAAAAACTTGCACTTTTTAGGCCTAAACCAAATCGCCCAAGTTCAGAAGGCAACCGGTCAAACGTGGGATTTTTACTACCTAATCTCATCGCTTCAAGTAATTCACTTTCGCTCATGCCACAGCCATTATCAGCGATGACAACTGATGGAGAATTTGAAATGGTATCAACCACGAGATTAACCCGATCAGCACCAGCAGAAATGGAGTTATCTATAATATCAGCCAAAGCAGTTTTGAGACTGTAACCAAAGTCTCGATGTCCCTCAATAAGTGCTGAAGCATAGGGAGCAGCATCTAAATAACGAACTTCAGGCTGTTTACTTGACGTCATAGTACTCATAGTTTCTTTATGGATATATTATTCACAGACGAGACTATCACCTTTGATACGTATGACAAAAAATTTTCAGGCATATATCATCAATGTGAATACCTATAATTGTTTCCAATAGGTACCTGAAATGAACCCCAAAACTTCCGATTACCAAAACAGCTACGCTATATGGTAAATTACGAAAAACCGCCTTTTAAAGGCGGATATCTATTTCAATAAGAAAGAACTTTTAAAACTATTTCTCCGAGTTGTTTTGCTAAATAAGGAGGAACGGCATTACCAACCTGAACATACTGCTGTGTTCTAGTGCCTTCAAATAGATAGTTATCGGGAAATGTTTGTAAACGAGCAGCTTCTCTAACAGTTAAACTTCTGCACTGACTTGGATCATAGTGAATAAAATAATGCCCATCTTTCGATATATGACTGGTTACAGTAGTAGCACATTTATTTGCAGCCTGAGTTCGAAATCTGTCGGCGTGAGAACCTGATTTCCAGTTCTCATGTTGTGGAGCCAGTTCATCTGGGTAGTCTCTGGATTTAGGACAGATGCCTCGATTTAGCTCCGTATAGCCAGCACTATAAGCATATCTCGCCAAATCGGTATCCATATGAGTCCTTGTCTCATGATTCAGTATTACCGAAGGGCAATTGTTCTTATACCAACTTTTCAAATGTTCTGGTAACATTCCTTGTTCATGGTTATTTGCAGTTTCTTTTCTCTTTAAACCACTTTTCGGCCTGAGCTTTCCAACTACATTTTGCGCAACTCCCCAGCCAAATTTGCCCTCTAGTAACCCGAAAACTCGTTCACTATTTTCAGTGACCAACTTTCTCCATTCAACTTCACTATCTTTTTTCTTTGAAATTCCGCTGCGCAGATGTGGAAGGTCACCTATGACTTGCTCTACTGTAACTTCAGAGTCAAAAGTACTGAGCACATTAGGTATCTTGCTGATATCCTCTCTAACTCCGAGGAGAATCACTCGATGCCTAGCCTGAGGAACCCCATACTCCTCGGCTTTAATAAGGTAGTCACTAAAATTGAGGTAGTCTGGGTTCAATGGCTCTTCTGCTTCATGCACCAACGAGTAAACCCGGTACCCCTTAATTTTTGAATTTCCAGTAACTATTCCTGGATTTCTAAGGTCATTGAGTATTTTGGGAAATACCAGTTCACCACCCACTTTTGCTGAAAGAATACCCCTAACATTTTCCATAACAAAAATATCTGGTTGCGCAATTGAAAGTACCTCAAGATACTCCTTGTACAAAAAATTTCTGCTATCAGTTTCAGCTCGATAATCTTTATTTCCGGCATTTCGTGAACGACCAGCCAATGAATACGCTTGGCATGGTGGACCTCCAATCACGACTTTGGGGCCAACATGACTATCCACTAATTCTCTAATTCGCGCATGTATAATGGTATTATCTGCCCCAAGCGCACGAGGGCTATCTAAGGTTTCAGCCATGGCCTCTACGGCTAATTGAGGATAGAGCTCAAATAGCTCCTTTCGGCTGATCCGTCCTTCCAGATACCGGAAGTAATCAGATAGCGATTCAGGATTGTCTTTTAGCTTCCTATACAATGCCCGGGTTGTAAGAGTTGTGTGTGCCGAGGGCTCTTTCTCTACTGACACCCCAATTTTAAACGGGTAGTTACCATTTTCGTGCATACATGAGGATACACCTTCACCCAAACCTCCCGGTCCGGCAAACAAATCAATAACTAAAATCTCGCCCGTTTCCATAGATCCACACTAGTCGGTTTTAATGTCGAGCAATGATACCAGGCTAAGATCAAGAGACAATCACTTTAGATTGAAGGTCACCCAACTGTTCATTTTGCAACCAATAACAGCTATAGACTAACTTTCAACCTGCAAAATGATTGCATCGTAGTTCATTAACTCTATTGCGCCAAAGCAGGCTTAGGCCCTAAAAACAAGGCAATACAGCGTTAATTGCAGGTATTAAACGGATAAAGACTCTTATACAAATATGCGCACCGATTTAAGCACTACCTCTGGTCACCGACATCGCAATATGAAAGCGATAAAATCTAAGGACACTGCACCCGAACGGTTTGTTCGAACGATGCTCTATCATAAAGGATTTCGCTATCGGCTCAATGCGGTACAGTTTCCGGGAAAACCTGATTTATGGCTTCGCAAACACAATGCCGTTATATTCATCAACGGATGTTTCTGGCACCTGCATAACTGTCATTTGTCAAAAATTCCCAAGTCCAGAAGGGAGTTTTGGGCCCCAAAGCTGGTAGGGAACCGGAATAGAGATCTTCGCAATATCCAACAGTTATTGGATCAAGGGTATCGAATATTGGTTATCTGGGAATGCTCGATGAAAGGCAGACTAAGACTGCCTGCTGATTCAGTAGCCCAACTGACGACTTCATGGATACTGTCAGGTGTCAGATTCGGAGCTATTGACCACAACGGCTTAAATACAAATTTGCCCCGTGACTTTTAATCCCTTTTTTACCCAACCTAGATTTGAGAACCCAACAAAGGACTGTGAGAATGCATATTCACTTTAGCTATTTTCCTATAAAACAGCTGTATGACTTACAAAATCACAGTTCTTCCTATTCAGCCCCACCCAACTCGGTGCTAAACTCATTTCACTTTTTGAACACTTTCCAACCGGAGCCACTTAATGTTTTCAACACTGCTGGCAACCCTTCAATCTGTGGCGGCCAATCCGGGTGAGCATGTGCCGTGGCTGTTGTTTATCACAGCGGTTATCGCATTGGTGAGTACCTTGGCTATTCGTCGGGCGGTGGCAAAAAAACCGAATTCAGCTCAGGAAACCGGCACTTCCGGCAGCAGTCATCACCAACCGTAACGTATCATCAGTTAAAATATTGTAATAAAACCCGCCTCACATCCCGCCTTCATTCACGGCTTGTTTCACTCTGTTCATATTCTTTCTTTTTTATCGTCATTATCTGAAATACTGACACAGGTGGGAATTTACTGTTATTTTAACTTGTACTAACATTCACAATTAATTAAATATCGCCATGAAAATACAGGAGGGATTATAATTTTAAGTATGGTTTTTAATTACGCCCCAGCTATTAATATATTAAAACACCTCGGTCAGAATTAATGCATATTATTGTTTTATAAAGATTTTTAATCTGTAGATTTTTGAGAGATAAAAATCAAAGGATCAAAATTGAAATGTATGTTGCTAATTAAACCCAATAACGACAGCAATTATGCACTTGCTTAAATAAAACCTTATTTTCTTCTGATCCATATCAATAAAATTCACCGAATAGATATTACCCTCACGACGTCGCAGCCAACGGCTGTTAAAAAACAGTGAACCGGGAATTAATGGGTTCTTTCAGATTGGGCACTTCCCTCAACCTGAAAGGATTTATGGAAACAGAGCAATGTCGTGCCTCTGTTCCCGGTATCAGAACTCACAACCGTGGGATAAGAAATCGTGAAAATGAATCGTCGTCAGTTTTTTAAACTGTGCGCCGGCACTGCGGCTACGTCCGCCATTGCAGCACTGGGCATGATGCCGACAGTTGCGCAAGCTGCCACGCGCGAGTTTAAGCTGACAAGTGCAAAAGAAACGCGCAATAACTGCTGCTATTGCTCGGTAGGCTGTGGCCTGCTGATGTACAGCCGCGGTGATGTGAGCAAAAACGTTGAAGCCTCCCTTTTCCACATTGAAGGCGACGCTGACCACCCAGTCAGCCGCGGCCGCCTGTGCCCTAAAGGTGCCGGCCTGCTGGACTTTGTAAACAGCCCAGACCGCCTCAAGTTCCCAGAATACCGTGCGCCAGGTGCCACCGAGTGGACCCGCATCACCTGGGAAGACGCCTTCAAGCGCATTGCCCGTCTGATGAAAGATGACCGCGACAAGAACATGGTTGCGGTAAACGAGCAAGGCACCACAGTAAACCGCTGGCTGACCACCGGTATGCTGACTGCCTCTGCCCAAAGTAACGAAGCTGGTTTCCTGACACAGAAATTTGCTCGGGGTCTTGGCCTGGTGGCTGTAGACACCCAAGCCCGCATCTGACACGCGCCAACGGTAGCAAGTCTTGCTCCAACATTTGGTCGCGGTGCGATGACCAACCACTGGATCGACATCAAGAATGCCGATGTAGTGATTATTATGGGCGGCAACGCTGCAGAGAACCATCCGGTCGGTTTCGGCTGGGTAACAGAGGCGATGAAGCACAACAACGCTAAGTTGGTTGTGGTTGACCCTCGTTTTAACCGCAGTGCTGCGGTGGCGGACTATTACGCCCAACTGCGCTCCGGTACTGACATTGCTTTCTTCCTGGGCCTGATCCGTTACCTGATCGAGACCAACCAGGTGAACTGGGACTACGTGAAAACCTTCACCAACGCCGGTTTCATCGTACGGGAAGACTTTGGTTACCAGGACGGCCTGTTCACAGGTTATGACCCTGAGACCAAGAGCTACGACACCGAGTCCTGGTTCTATGAACTGGACGAGCAGGGCTACGCCAAGGTTGATGAAACCCTGAGCCACCCTCGCTGTGTGTGGAACCTGCTGAAAGAGCACGTAGCACGCTACACCATTGATGAAGTCGTTAACATCACAGGTACCCCGCGTGCCCAGTATGAAAACGTCTGCGAAATCATTGGCTCAACCAGCAAGAAGAACAAGGTTGCGACCTTCCTGTACGCCCTGGGCTGGACTCAGCACTCAAAAGGTGCCCAGAACATCCGCTCAATGGCGATGGTGCAACTGATCCTCGGCAACATGGGTATGCTTGGCGGCGGTGTAAACGCACTGCGTGGTCACTCAAATATCCAGGGTATTACCGATATGGGCCTGCTTTGCCAGAACCTGCCGGGTTACCTGAAACTGCCGAACGACAAAGATGTGGACCTTGCTGCACACATTGCAAACCACACCCCTGCGGCACTGCGTCCGGGCCAGACTAACTACTGGCAGAACTACTCCAAGTTCTTCGTCTCGCTGATGAAGTCTTTCTGGGGTAACAAGGCGACCGCAGCAAACAACTTCGGTTACGACTGGATGCCGAAGTGGGACGAGCAGTACGACGTATTGCGCTACTTCCAGATGATGCACGAAGGCCAGGTTAACGGTTATATCGTGCAGGGCTTCAACCTGCTCGCGTCTTTGCCTAACAAGGCCAAGATCAGCGAAAGCCTGTCGAAGCTGAAGTATCTGGTGGTAATGGACCCACTGGCGGTGGAAACCGCAACATTCTGGCGTAACAAAAAGCTGTTCAACGAAGTGGACAGCGAAAACATCATGACGGAAGTCTTCCGCCTGCCTACCGGCTGTTTTGCGGAAGAAGAAGGTACCATCGTGAACTCCGGCCGCTGGATGCAATGGCACTGGAAAGGCGCAGCCTCTCCGGGCGAAGCAATCAGCGACGGTGAAATCTGGTCCGGTATCCTCAAAGAGCTGAAAGCACTCTACGCCAAAGAAGGTGGCGCGTTGCCGGAAGCGGTTGACGCCATTGACTGGCAGTACGTGAACTCGAACAACCCGAGTGCGCCGGAAGTCGCCAAGCAATTGAACGGTATCGACCTGGCAACCGGCAAACAGCTGAGCAGCTTTGGCGAACTGAAAGACGACGGCTCTACCGCCTGTGGTTGCTGGATTTACACCGGCAGCTGGACAGAAGCGGGCAACCAAATGGCCAACCGCGATAACTCTGACCCGTCAGGCAAAGGTATCACCCCGGGATGGTCATTCGCATGGCCGGCTAACCGCCGCGTGCTGTACAACCGTGCCTCGGCTGACGTTAACGGCAAGCCTTGGGACGAAAATCGCGTACTGATGGAGTGGACTGGCAGCAAGTGGAACGGTATCGACGTACCTGACTTCAACGCCAAGCTCGACCCGGAAGCCAGCGCGAAAACCGGCTTCCTGATGAACCCGGAAGGCTGTTCACGCCTGTTCGTGAACCGCATGATGAAAGACGGTCCGTTCCCTGAACACTACGAACCGTTTGAAACGCCAATCGGTACCAACCCGATGCACCCTAAAGTGGTCAGCAACCCGGCTGCGCGCCTGTTCAAGTACGACGCAGAACAGATGGGTACGTTTGAAGAGTTCCCGTACGTAGGTACCACCTACCACCTGACGGAGCACTTCAACAACTGGACCACACACTCGCGTCTGAACGCCATCGCGCAGCCGCAGCACTTTGTTGAAATGGACGAAGCGCTGGCCGCCGAGAAAGGCATCAAGAACGGTGACTGGGTGAAGGTAAGTTCGAAGCGTAATTACATTGTGACCAAGGCCCTGGTGACCAAGCGCCTGCAACCGTTCATGGTGAACGGCAAGCAGCTTCACACCATCGGAATCCCGACCCACGCCAACTATGAAGGCCTGACCCGGGAAGCCTATGAGGTGAACTCACTGACTCCATACGTCGGTGACGCCAACTCCCAGACCCCGGAATACAAAGCGTTCCTGGTCAACATCACTAAAGTGGAGGGGCAATAAGCCATGTCAGACAGCAACATTATCATGGCCTCCGGGACATCTGACCTGACGCCTCCTTCACAGGCACGCATGGCGACGGAACACGTCGCCAAGCTGTTCGACGCCACCCGCTGCACCGGCTGCAAAGGCTGCCAGGTAGCGTGTTCAGAGTGGAACAACCTGCGTGCGGATGTGGGCACCTTTGAAGGCAGCTACCAGAACCCAATGGAACTGTCTTCTGAGTGCTGGACCCTGATGCAGTACCACGAAGTGCTGGAGAACAACCGCCTGTTCTGGCAGTTCACCCACACGGCGTGCATGCACTGTGGTAACCCGTCGTGCCTGCAGACCTGCCCGTCTACCGGCGCGATCATCAAGCGCGTGGACGGCACCGTGGACTACGTGGCCGACAAGTGTATCGGCTGTGGCGAGTGTGTAACGGCGTGTCCGTTCAACGTGCCAAAGCTGTCACCGGTTGATGGAAAGGCGTACAAGTGCACCATGTGTGCTGACCGTCTGGCAGTCGGCCAGGAGCCTTCATGTGTGAAGACCTGCCCGACCGGCGCACTGAACTTCGGTACCCGCGAAGACATGCTGTTCCGTGCTGAGCAGCGCGTGAAAGAACTGCACGCGGAAGGCCACACCAAGGCGGGTATCTATAACCCGGACGGTGTGAACGGTACCGGTATGATTCTGGTACTGCGCGACATTACGGATCCGGAAAGCTACGGCATGCCGAAAGATCCGAAAGTGAGCGTACCGACCACGATCAAGCAGGACTGGGTGAAACCAATCGGCGCTGCCGGCCTGGCTGCCACTGTGGCACTGGCCTGTATCCACCGCATCGCGGTGGGCCGTAACCGTGTAGAAGAAGACGAGGAGTAAGCGAGATGGCCAAGCAAAAGATGTTTATCCGTCACCGCCTGTCTAACCGTCTTTGCCACTGGTTTATTGCAGCAAGCGGCCTGTTCACCATGATCACCGGCCTGTCGTTCCTCTATCCGTCATTCGGATGGCTGGGCAACATTGCCGGCACACCGACGCTGGCACGCATCATCCACCCGTTCACCGGTGTGGCGATGTGTGTAGTGCTGGTGATCCTGAGCGTACGTTATTACCACCACAACCGGTGGAACAAGTACGACCTGGCATGGATGAAAAACGTGAAGCACGTAATGACCGACAACGAGGAGAAAATCCCGCCTGTTGGCCATTACAACCCGGGCCAGAAAATGCTGTTCCGCACCAACCTGCTGAGCGGTCTGGTGCTGGGCGCGACCGGCTTCATTATGTGGCAGCCTTACTTTGCACCTAACTTCTCTCCTGAAGTGGTGCAGTGGGCAATCCTGATCCACGTCATTGCGGCACTGCTGATGATCCAGTCGATCGTTGTGCACGTGTGGATGGCGCTGTGGGTGGAAGGTTCTATCCCGGGCATGCTGTACGGCAAAGTCAGCCGCGCATGGCTCAAGAAGCACCACCCAATGTCTGTTGAAGAATACGAGCGGGAACAACCTTAAGTTATGACTCAAGCAACCTTTGACGCAGAAACCTTGCAAAAGCAGGGCCCGGGTATTGTCCCGGTGATCCCCGCTGACACCCTGAAACTCTACCAAGCCCGTGCGGCACGCCTGAATGAGAAAAAAGGCGACGCTGACCTGGCGGACTACCTGGCCCTTATCGAACAACTGGTAAGTGTACAGGCAACCGTGGCCGAAAAAGGCGAGTTTGGCCCGATGCCGGCCTTCAAGCCGGGCGAAGCCACCCCGTTTGCCGCGGATAAGTTCAGGGATGACAAGTGTTGGCAGATGGTGTTGCTTGAGATCATCAGCGGGCTGCTGCCGGTCGTACCGGAAAACGTGGCAGCCATCCTGAAAATGCTGGCAGAAACCGGGCAGGATACCCTGCAAGGCTGGGCGTATGCCCTTCGCAGCGGCAAGTTCTCAGATGTCCCGGCTGAATACAGCCTGTTCATCTGGGCGGCACTTTCCAGCTACTGGGCCCACTGGGCACCGAAAGCCGTCCCGGCCCTTGCCGTGGATGCCATGGAAAACCGCCAGCTTTGCCCTGTGTGCGGCAGCCACCCGGTTGCCAGCGTAATCAAGGAAGAGCCTCGTGAGGGGCTCCGTTACCTGCACTGTTCCCTGTGCGAGACCGAATGGCACATGGTGCGCGCAACCTGTACCAACTGCTACGGGGACGACGAAGTCTACCTGTGGGCAGAACAGGAAAAAGAGGCACCGGTGCGTATCGAAAGCTGCGGCCATTGCCATGGTTACACCAAGATGCTGTTTACCAACCTGGACCCGAAACTGGATCCGGCGGTCGACGATCTGCTGACCATGCATTATGACCAGCACCTCGCTGAAAAGGGCTTCAAACCGACAACCGTGAACCCGTACCTGCTGGCTCACGAAGAGTAATTTTGCTGTTCAGACAGGCTTGTTCCATCACCCCGGAGCAGGCCTGTTTTTTTCTTTTTCACCTGATTTTCTGTCGCTTGGAAAGACACTCCGGAAAGACCCATGACTCAAGCTATCATCAACAAAAACGCGCTGTACCGAGCAATCCCGGCCATGGACGCCCTGCTGCTGATACCTCAAGTGATCGGCCTTAGCCGCCAATACGGAAAAGCCTGGGTAAAATCCCTGCTCGCCGACATGCAAAGCCGGGCAAGGTCAGACATCAGTGAAGCTGGCTCACTGCCCGCCTGGTGCAGTGACGAAAGCCTTACGGTGGATACGCTGAAAAGCGCGATCCGCCGCGAGAGCCGCCACAGCCTGACCCCGGTTATCAACCTGACCGGTACCGTGTTGCACACCAACCTCGGCCGCGCTCAGATGTGCGAAGCGGCCATTGATGCGGTCAGTGATGTCATGCGAAACCCTGCCCCGCTGGAATTCGATATGGGTGCGGGTAAACGCGGCCACCGCGACAGCCGGGTCGCAGAGCTTGTCCATGAGCTGACGGGGGCCGAAAACTGCTGCGTGGTAAACAACAATGCGGCCGCCGTGCTGCTGATGCTGGCTTCCGTCGCTGCCGGGAAAGAGGTGATTGTATCGCGCGGTGAACTGGTTGAAATCGGCGGTGCATTCCGTATCCCGGATATCATGGCGCAGGCCGGCTGCAAAATGGTTGAGGTGGGCTGCACCAACCGCACCCACCTGCGTGACTACGAGGCGGCGATCACTGAAAACACCGTCGCCATCATGAAGGTCCACACCAGCAACTACCATATCTGCGGCTTCACCCATTCTGTCGCAGAAGCTGAGCTCGCCACCCTTTGCAGGGAAAAAGGCATTGCCCTGATTTCCGATTTGGGTAGCGGTGCCCTGACTGACCTTTCCCGTTTCGGTCTGTCCAAAGAGCCGATGCCACAGCAAATGCTCGCAGACGGCGTGGACCTGGTGAGCTTCTCCGGCGACAAACTGCTGGGCGGCCCACAGGCCGGGCTGGTTGTTGGCAAAAAGGATCTCATCGACAAGCTCCAGTCCCACCCGCTGAAACGCGCCCTGCGCTGCGACAAGATGGCGCTGGCAGCATTGGAAGCCACATTGCTCCAATACCGCAACCAGGAAGGGCTGGACACCAACCTGCCGGTGTTCCGAAAGCTTTCCCGCCCGCTTGACGAGCTGGAAGCCATTGGCGAAAACCTGCTGGAAGCCTGCGAGGCGTTCGAACCCTATTTCGACATCCGCCTGACACCGTGCGAAACCCAGATTGGCAGCGGCTCTCAGCCTGATGTGTTGCTTGCGTCTCTGGCCCTTTGCTTTACCCCGCGCTGTGCGTTGGCAAATGCATCCGGCAGCCTGTCACTTGGCAAGCTGGACAAACTGCTCAAGGACACCGATTTGCCGGTGATTGGCCGCCAGTCCAACGGCGTCCTGCTGCTGGACCTTCGCGGCGTAGATGATGAAGTGGAGCTGGAGCAGATGCTGCGCCAGGCCGGGGATAACCTTATGCAATACCAGGGCAGGGGCAACTGATGATCATCGTCACTGCGGGCCATGTTGACCATGGCAAAACCACCCTGCTGCAAGCCCTGACCGGCACCGATGCCGACCGCCTGCCGGAGGAAAAGCGCCGGGGCATGACCATCGACCTCGGCTATGCCTTTATGGATACCGAGTGCGGTGAGCGGTTGGCATTTATCGATGTGCCGGGGCACGAAAAATTTATCAACAACATGCTGGCCGGGGTCAGCAGTGCGAAACATGCGCTGCTGGTCGTTGCCGCTGACGATGGTGTGATGCCCCAGACATTGGAGCACATGGCTATCCTCAAGCTCCTGAACCTGGAAACCCTGACGGTAGCCATCACCAAATGTGACAAGGCAGATGCCGCCCAGCTGACCCGCACCGAAAACCAGCTCGCCCAGTTGCTGGCCGGGCAAGAGATCCAGTGGGAGTGCTTTGCTGTGTCCGCTCCGACCGGTGACGGTATCCCGGCACTGAAAGCCCACCTCAACGCACTGGTTGCCAGTCACAACCCGGATACCACCGGACAGAGTTTCCGCATGACGCTGGACCGCGCGTTCAGCGTAAAAGGTGCAGGTGTTGTCGTCACCGGGACGGTAATAAGCGGCGAAGTAAAACCGGGAGACAAACTTTACTGTTCCGGCCAGAAACAGGCCCTTCGCGTGCGGGGTATCCATGCCCAGGGGCAGGAAGCCGGAACCGGCAAGGGCGGGCAGCGTGTTGCCTTAAACCTTGCGGGCATCGACAACCACCACGGCCTGTCACGGGGCGACTGGCTCAGCAGCCTGCCACAGCCGGATGCACAAAGCCGGGTGACCGTGCTCTACCGCGGGGATGCCATACCAGCCCACTGGCAAAGCGCCCACTTCCATCACGGCGCGTGCCATTGTATCGGCAAGATTGGCTACCTGGCAGAAAAGCCGGAAGCAAACGGACACCTGCTGGAGCTTGTGCTTGACGCGCCGTTCCTTGTCGCCAGGGGCGATATCATTGTGCTGCGCGATGCCTGCGGCAAGCAGACACTCGGCGGAGCCACCGTGCTGGAAACCGCCCCGCCGTCCAGAGGCAAGCGAAAACCTGAACGTCTGGCATACCTGTCAGCCCTTGCAGAACAGTGCTCCCCGGACAGGTCACTTGCCTTCCAAAGCCGGAACAGGGTCGTAGAACGTGACGCCTTTAAGTGGGACTGGCAACTGACTGATATGGCTATTGAGGCCCTGCTGGCGGAGATGTCTGTATCAGACGATGCGCTGGTTGAGCACGGCCCGCACATTATCGCCGGCAGTCAGATCACTGAGCTCAAGGCCCGCCTGAATGAGACACTGGATCAGTACCACCAGAGCCACACCGATGAGCTTGGCCTTGGCAGGGCACGCCTGAGCCGGATACTGCGCTCGGTATTGCCACAGGCCATTGTCGACCTGGCGCTGGATGAAATGCTGGCAAGTGGAGAACTTGCGCAAAGCCGTGGCCTTATCCACCTGCCGGTACACCAGATCGCACTGACAGATGAAGAAGCCGACATTTGGCAGCAGATGGCTGCACTTTACACCCAAAATACCATGCCTTTGTGGGTAACGGATTTCAGTAAACAGCTAGGGGTTGAACCGGATGTCATCCGCCCGCTTTGCCATAAACTGGTTCAGCTTGGCTACATCACGGCGGTGGTGAAAGACCGCTATGTCTTTACCGAGCACCTGTTCAGCATTGCTGAAACCATCCGCGGCTACCTGGCTGAAAACGAGATGCTGGAAACAGCGGAAGCACGCCAGCTTATCAACCTCGGCCGCAAGGTCAGTATCCAGATCCTGGAACTGTTCGACCGCACCGGCTTTACCCGCCGGGTATTCAAGTCCAGCAGCAGAGTGATCCGGGATGGGGGGATGTATGTTCTTTAGGGACGAGTTAAGAGTAGCGAGAAGCGAGAAGCGAGAAGCGAGAAGCGAGAAGCGAGAAGCGAGAAGCGAGAAGCGAGAAGCGAGAAAAGTATTGAGCTTTGACGGCCAGATGAATGTAACGATTTCAACATCTCGCCACTCACTGCTCTCAACTCAGCACTGAAAGAGGAATTTGGCGGAAGAACATAGGAGTTGAACCTACCTGGGACTGCTGGCAGCCCCACCCGGATTTGAAGTCCGGACGCCTCACCGGAGACGACGTTCTTCCGTCTTAGGGCGGCGATATTATTTAATTCACTTATTAATAGCAAGCCTATTTCGGCATGGAAAAATAAGTATTCAAAATCAGAACAAGCGGCATTTCCGCTGCCGGGATAGATAAATTATGAGCATGACATTCGATCATATTGTTCACACTCAGGATATTGCTTTATATCAGGATGGATGCCCGACCCTAATTGAAGAGAGCCTGGCTTCGGAAGTGCGAGTTGCGCTTATTTATAACGGCATTTCCCATACCGTAATGATGGCAACGCCGCGGGATCTGGAGCACTTTGCTGTCGGTTTTACCCTGTCTGAACGTATCGTGGAAAATATCAGTGAAATTAAGAGCATTGATATTGAATCCGTTGAAAACGGGGTGCTGGTTTATATTGAAATCACCCAGCGCCGGTTTATGGCACTGAAAGAGCAGCAGCGGAATATGGCCGGCCGCACCGGTTGCGGTTTATGTGGCGTGGCAAAACTGGAACAGGCGATTAAGCCGGTTATCCCGGTGGAATCTGAAACGGTGTTTAATATTCACCACCTGGTTCCGGCACTGGCAGCATTGCGCGACCAGCAGGAGACCTTTAAGGTCACGGGCGCAACCCACGCAGCGATGGGGATATTTTCTGACGGTGAGATCGCCGGAAGCTTTGAGGACATCGGCCGCCATATTGCCCTCGACAAGTTGATCGGCAGTGTCTCCCGCAAAGGTGAACGCAAACCGGATGCCGTGCTGCTCACCAGCCGCGCCAGCTTTGAGATGGTCCAGAAAGTGGCAAGCGCCGGTATCCCGGTTATCTTTGCCATGTCTGCCGTCACCTCACTGGCGAGGGATCTGGCAGAAAAAAGCAATATCACCCTGGTGGGATTTTGCCGCAACAACCGGGCTACGGTTTATACCCATGGCCGCCGTATCACAGCAAATGCACTCTGATTGTCTGGCCGGGCTGTCACAGCCCGGTCTCCATTTCTGCTTCCACATTGATTGAAACCGCCACCTGCTTTTCCACCTTGATGCCCAGCCGTTTGGCCAGCCGGTTCAGGTTTGCCCGGTTCACCTTGAGCCTTCGGGCTGCGGCAGACCAATTGCCATTTTCCTCTTCCAGCACCCGCTGGATAAGACGGATCTGGAAGTTGTCCACTTCCTCACGCAGATCGTACTGGATGCCGGCTTCCTCCGGCAGGTCATCCTGCTTGATGGTACGGACGGAAAGTGATGCCGAAAGGTGCTCAAGATGGGTGACATCAATCTTTACGTTGCCATCCGTACTTGTCGACTTGGCCCTCAGTGCTGCCCGGCTGATAACATGCTCAAGCTCACGCACATTGCCCGGCCAGTCATACTGGTTGAGCACACCGACTGCTTCCGGTGCAATGACCAACCGGGAGATCCCGAGCCTGCGCCGGGAAGATTCCACAAAGTAGCCGGCCAACAGGGTAATGTCCCCGTCGCGCTCCCTGAGCGGCGGGACATGGATGGGGTAAACACTGAGCCGGTGGTATAAGTCAGAACGGAAATTCCCCGCCCTCACCTCATGCTCCAGCTTGCGGTTGGTAGCAGCCAGAATGCGCACATCCACTTTCTCGGTCTGGTCCTTACCCACTGGCTGTATTTCCTGGCTTTGCAGTACCCGGAGCAACTTGCTCTGTACCGTCAGCGGCAGCTCTCCAATCTCATCCAGAAAGATAGTGCCACCGTTGGCAATGCTGAATTTACCGGCCCGGTTACTGTCTGCACCGGTAAACGCGCCCTTGGCATGGCCGAACAGCTCACTCTCTATCAGGTTCTCCGGCAATGCGGCACAGTTGAGGTAAACCAGCGGCTCCTTGCTGCGGTGGGAGCTGGAGTGGATGCTGCTCGCCACCAGCTCCTTTCCTGTTCCGGTCTCCCCCTCAATCAGGATGGAGTAGTCTGACGGTGCCACCAGCAACAGCTCTTTTTTAAGCTGCCTGATAATCGGGGAATTGCCGATTATCTCATTCCCGCCAAGCTGTCTGGGCATGGAAGAGAGCTCTGCTACCACCTCCTGGCTGTGGTGGGAGTAATTTTCCATCCGGTTTTTCATGATATGGAAGGTAAGGATCATCGACGTCAGGTTGGTCAGTACCGCGAACGTCGGGAAATCGATATTGCCGAATGCCTTCGGGTCAAGGCTGTCCAGTGTCAGCACACCGATTAGCTGATCTTCATGGAACAGGGGGAGCCCCATACAGGCATGTACGTGTAACTCGCCCTGGTACTCTATCAACATGCCGTCATAAGGGTCCGGCAATTGGCTTTCATTTGGAAACCTGACCGGTGTCCGTGAGTTGCAGATTTCGTCAAAGCGGGGGTGCTCGGATACAGTAAACCGGCGGCCCAGCACATCCCGGGTCAACCCCTGCTGGACAAGGGGGCGCAATACCCCTTCCTCATACCGCAACAACACGATGGCATCGCAGGATATGACCGAGCGGATACTGCTAAGCAACCGTGTCAGCCTGACATCCGTTGTCAGGTTTTGGCTCAGCTCCGAAGTCAGCTCAAGAAGTTGTTTTTGTGTCACAGATACAGTCATAGGTTTCCCTCAGTTTTTGGGCAGTTACACGCTCCATGTCTAACAATCTCACCCGATGAAGAAATGCATCATTTGTGTCAAATTGACCAAGCTAACACGTTGTCATTTTGACCACTTCAATTTCATCCAATTATCACATCCGATTGTTTTATAAGGGATTAAATATCTTGGTACATTTCTGGCACTGGGTTGCCTTGCGTGTAGTGAGGTTCACAATCAAGTAAGGTACCAACATGAAAAAAACGGACTTAATCAAGCAAGAAGAAGGGACACTGGAAAGACGCAACTTCCTGAAAGTTGCAGCCACCTCTCTGGTGGCAGGGGGCTACCTCGTAGCCAAGGGCGCCCAGGCAACATCCGGGGGTCTTGAAGGGTTCACCGTCGGCACCAAGACCCAGGCAGAGGAACTGCCAAGGGTTAAGCAAAAACTCGTTGCCCCGCCATTCGTTCCGGAGCACGACCAGGTTGCCAAGGGCGGCCCGAAGCTCATTGAGGTTGAGCTGACTGTGGTTGAGCAGGAAATGGAAGTCGCCGATGGCGTGTACATGCAGGCGATGACGTTCAATGGCTCTATGCCCGGCCCGCTCATCATCTGCCATGAAGGTGACTATGTTGAGCTGACCCTGAAAAACCCGGCTACCAACACCATGGTCCATAACATCGACTTCCATGCATCTACCGGAGCACTGGGTGGCGGTGAGCTGACCAACGTTGCGCCAGGCGAGCAGGTCAAACTGCGCTGGAAAGCAACCAAGGCCGGGACATTTATCTACCACTGCGCTCCCGGTGGAATGATGATCCCTTACCACGTCGTCGCCGGTATGAACGGTGCCGTTATGGTACTGCCGCGTGATGGCCTGAAAGATCAAAAAGGCAATCCTGTAAAATACGACCGCTGCTACTACGTCGGCGAGATGGACCTCTATCTCCCATCTGACGGCAAAGGCGGCTACAAGCGATTCGGTTCACCGGGTGAAGCCATGGGCGAAACCCTGGAGGTGATGAGAACCCTTACCCCGAGCCACATTGTCTTTAACGGCAAGGTTGGCGCGCTGACGGGTGAACATGCCCTCCAGGCGAAAGTCGGTGAAACCGTACTCTTTATCCACTCACAGGCTAACCGCGATTCCCGTATCCACATCATCGGTGGTCACGGCGACCTGGTCTGGCATGGCGGCTCGTTCAACGATACCCCGGCAACCAACCTGGAAACCTGGCCGGTGTTCGGTGGTGAAGCGTCAGCCGCCCTGTACACCTTCCTGCAACCGGGGATTTATGCCTACGTAAACCACAACCTCATCGAAGCAATCATGCTGGGTGCGGCCGGGCATATCTCCGTCTCCGGGGAATGGAACAACGACCTGATGAAACAGGTTCAGGAACCCTCTCCACTCGGGTAAGGAATAGCCATGACAAAAGACAGGTTTTCTTGTCTGCATGGCACCGCCGCCGTCAGCCTGATTTTCATGCTGATGGCGGCACCTGCTCAATCCGGTCAAGCCCGGCTGTGTCCGCCGAGTAACCACTGGAACGAGAATATCCGCGACATGGACAGGATCCGGCAGGCAACAGTGATCAACCAGGTAGGTGTCCTTACCAGTGACTGGTACAGGCGCGTACTGACATCCGGCTCACCGGCACAGGATATACCTGTGGTTTATCCGTCGGGCATGACTGCGCTGGATATCGCCTCGGCAGACATTCACCAAAACAGCAATGGCGGCATACATATGTGTGTGGCCCTGAACGCACGGGTAGACGGCAAAGCCCAGAGGCTTGAAGACGCTTTTGTTTTCAACCCCGGCAGTTCCGCCATGGAAATAACCGGTGTTGAACGCAAGGCTCCCGCGGTGACGCTGGATACCCCGGAACAAGTGGTTGCAACACAAAAGGATGGCTATACCGCCCGGCTTGTCGCGTACCTGTGGCTGTCGGAAATAAACCGTCTGGACGTAAACAGCAATGTCCCAAAACTCAGGATGAATGGTGGTGTCAGCCAGATTATTGCCAGAACGCGAAACCAGCTGGGTGATACCGGGTGGATGCTGCGCAAAGTCAGCCACCAGGCCAAAAACAACGGACAGATGGAAGTCGACGTGTCTCTGGAATGGAAGGGAATAAGGCCCGACGGCCGCTATACCCTTGCGGCATTCCGTCACACCTTGCTGGTCGACACTGCCGGCCTGGCGCAAACCAATACGTTAAACATCCTGGCTGTGAATGAAGACATTCTTCTGCCCAATGCTGCCCCTTGGGAGAAACTTTTATGCTGACACCTTTTTATTTTTTCCAGCCCACCAGAATAATCACACTGGCAATGCTGTTGGTTGCCGCACTGTGGCTCTCCCCACAGGCAAGAGGCAGTTCAGACCCGCTTCCGGTACTAAGCGGCATTGGCGGTGATTTTACGGCTCAGGGATCAAACGGAAAGCCCGTATCCCTGGAACAATTCAGGGGAAAAGCGGTCATGCTGGCGTTTGGCTATACCAACTGCGCTGATGTCTGCCCGCTGACACTGGGCTACCTCAACAGTGTCTACAACCAGTTAAGCCGGGAAGAACAGCAGGCGACCCAGGTACTCTTTGTCACCGTTGACCCGGAATACGATACCGTCAGGCAAATGAATGCCTTCCTCGGGCATTTCAACCGGGACTTTATTGGCGTGACCGGCAACCGGGAAAAGATTGACCATATCGTCAACCTTTTCCGTACCCGCTACAGCCCACTGACCGATATGGATGTCGATACCAAATACGTCCGCAAGGTGCACCAGAAAGAGGGTGTCGAGGGCAAGGACTCCGGACGCCTTTACAACCACTCTGTTGCGATTTACCTCATCGACAAACGAGGTGAAACCCGGACGCTCTCCTATACCGGCACCCCGGCGGCTGACACCGTCCGAGCCCTGCAAAGCCTGATTTGGGAAACCGGTGAGCCGGAAGCCTCTCAGGTAGCGAATGCACTGCCGGAAGACCCGGACGAGCACAAAACCAATGCCATGCATATCGCATTTACTGTCACCGCGGGCACTACCGCGAAGTCACCCACCGGCGGGTTTGGCTTTATCCACAATATGGGCGACAGCGGTGATGTGCTGATGGGCATAAGCTCCCCGAAAGTAGAAAGGATTGAGGTACACCAGACCCTGGTCAAAGACGGTATGGCCAGGATGATTCCTCTGTCCAGCCTTGGGATCCCGGCACAAAGCAAAGTGGAATTTACCCATATGGGACTTCACCTGATGCTGTGGGGGGAACTTACAAAAGCCGGCACCCAGGTGCCATTGACCCTCCATTTTGCCAACGCTGGTGATGTGGAAATTATTGCCGAAGTCCAGCCTCGCAAACCTGCGGGCATGAAGGGGATGGATAACGGAAGTGGAAACCACGGGGGTGATGACCACGCAGGGCACCACTGACCGCGATGAATCAAACATAAAAACCGGCGGCAGGGTTTAGCCCTTTACCAAGCCCAGTCGCCCCTACCCAATAAAAACTTAGGGATTGAGTATGAGCAGTATTCTATGGAGCGGGCCCGGTCTGCGGCGCCCGAAGCCCTTCGCTGCCCCATTTTCCTCCCCTGTGAAAGAGGAGAAATGATATGGGACTGGCAATGGCATTTTTCGTCTCAGCGTGCTTTCTGATTTCAGTCTGCGCCCTGTACGCCTTTATCTGGTCAATAGGCAGTGAAAGCCAGGAAGACCATACCCCTCGCGCCGATGTGATTTTCGACGAAGGGGAACTTGGCCGGGTGGAAGATCCCGCCCTTGACGACAAAACGACATCAGCGATCAGCAAAGCTGACGATCTTCGCAGCAGCGAAGATATCCGGGAACGAATTTTGTTCGACACCTCTTCCCGTCTCCCGGTGCTGGCGTTTATTTCATCTGCACTGTTCTGGCTGGTGATAGGCTCTATTGCCGGGCTCCTGGCATCAGTGAAACTCCATATGCCGGATCTTTGGACCGGTGCCGCCGAGCTGACATTCGGCAGGGTACGCCCGGTTCACCTCAATGCCGTTGCGTACGGCTGGGGGTCAATGGCCGGTATCGGGATAGTACTGTGGCTGTTGCCCCGGATCCTGAAAACCCCGTTGGTCGGCAGTAAATATGCGGTTGCCAGTGCAGCGGTATGGAATCTGGCCCTGGCTATCGGCCTGACCCAGCTCCTGCTTGGCATGACCGACGGCAAGGAGTTCCTTGAAATCCCGTGGACGACAGACATCCTCTTTGTCATCGGAGGCGGGCTGGCGGCAGTTCCCCTGTTCCTGACCCTGCTGAACAAAAAGGCCGGGCACATCTATGTTTCCGGCTGGTATTTCAGTGCGGCGCTGGTGTGGTTCCCGCTGCTGTTCCTGATGGGCAACATGCCAGGGCTTTTCTACGGGGCAGAGCAGGCCATCCTCAACTGGTGGTTCGGCCATAACGTGCTGGGGCTTTGGGTCACACCGATTGCCGTTGGTACTGCCTATTACTTTATCCCGAAAATTCTCGGGGTACCGGTACACTCTTACCGCTTGTCGCTGATTGGCTTCTGGTCGCTGGCCCTGTTCTACAGCCAGGTCGGTGTCCACCACCTGATTGGCGGGCCGGTGCCTTACTGGCTGCAAACCCTGTCTATCGTCCAGAGCGTGATGATGATTGTTCCGGTGGCGGCATTTACCTTCAATATGTTCACCATTACCCGGAAGAACTTCGGGATCATGAAGAGCTCCTTCACCCTGCGCTTTATCCTGATAGGCGCGGTGTGTTACCTGCTCTCCTCCGTGCAGGGTTCACTTGAAGCCGTCCGTGCCATGAACTATCTGGTGCATTTCACCCACTACACGGTAGCCCACGCACACCTTGGCCTTTACAGCTTCTTCACCATGATCCTGTTCGGTGCCATTTACTTTGTTGTCCCACGGGCAACCGGCGTGAACTGGGTTCGCCCGAAGCTCATCAGCCTCCACTTCTGGCTGGTGTTTATCGGGATGCTGATTTACATCGTTTTCCTCACCATTGGCGGTATCGTCCAGGGACTGGCATTGCAGGATCCGAACATCCCGTTCGGTGAGTCCACTGCAGTGAGCCTGCCATACCTCGAATGGCGGAGTGTCGGCGGTACCCTGATGACCTTCGGCCATCTTGTGATTGCCTACCATCTCTATATCCATCTTCGCCATGTTAAACGCTTGAAGTCTTCCAATGTGCCAAGGCCGCAAAGTCAGGAGGTGACATCATGAACCGCGCCGTCGCCATCATGGCTGGAGCTCTGACCATACTGCTCCTGGCCTTTATCATCCTGGTGATGATCCCCTCGGTAAACGTTGCAGGGGATCCACCGCCCAAAGGGCTCAAGCCCTATACCAAGCAGGAAATGCGAGGCCGTGATGTCTACATTGCCAACGGCTGCCTGTACTGTCACTCCCAACAGGTAAGGGACAATATCTGGTCAACCGATGAAGCCCGCGGCTGGGGCCGCCCGTCTGTATCCGGTGACTACTATTACGACAACCCTCACCTGCTCGGCACCATGCGTACCGGGCCTGACCTGATCAATGTCGGTGTCCGCCAGCCGAGTGACACCTGGCACCTGATCCACCTTTACCAGCCAAGGGCGGTGGTCGCGGACAGCATCATGCCAGGCTACCCGTTCCTGTTTGAAGAGGTAAACGAAGCCAAAGACGACGATGTGACAGTCAGCCTGCCGCCACAATTTGCGCCGGACGGCAAGACGGTTGTCGCCACGCAGGAAGCCCTGGATCTTGTGGCTTACCTCAAGTCACTCAAACGCGATTACCCCCTGGAGAAGGAGCTTAAATAATGAACCAACTGCCACAATTCAATGAACTCGGGGAACCCAGCGAACAGAACAACCCGGTACCGCTGGTCATCATCCTGTTGATAGCCTCCCTGGTTGTCTGGGGTGCCATGTATATCTTCAATGTCAGCCTTTACATTGAGGATAAAGTCTCAGCCCGTGCGGTGAACTACGGTACTGTCCAGCAGGAACCGGCGTCTGCCCCCGCACCGGCACCTGCCAAGGAAACCCCGGCAGCCTCCCCTTCCGGGGGCGGTGAGGGTGCGGGTGGCGCGGTGACCGCAAACGGTAAATCTGTTTATGCCGGGAAGTGTGCTGCATGCCACCAGGCCACCGGTAAAGGGCTGCCCGGTGTGTTCCCGCCGCTCGACGGATCCCAGTGGGTCACCACGGATAACATCGATATCCCGCTCCAGATTGTCCTCCACGGCATCAAGGGTTCGATTATGGTCAACGGAACCAAGTACAGCGGGTCCATGCCGGCCTTTGCTTCCAGCCTTTCAGACAATGAAGCTGCAGCAGTGGTCAATTACATACGGACAAGCTGGTCAAACAAAGCCTCTGAAGCCACGCTGGCAGATGCAAAACAGGCAAGGGATGCACGCTCTTCAACCTTTGCCGGGGGTGATGACATCAACAGTGCCTTTGGCACTGCCCTGAAGTAAGAGAGGGAACGCTGGTGGAACGCGCACAGGCGGCAACACGACAGGTATTCTGGGTAACAGGGATGACCTGCGCCAGCTGTGCGCGTTTCCTTTCCGAGCGACTTTCTGAAGTACCCGGGGTGCGCAAAGCCCGGGTGAATTTTGAGGGCAGTTATGCCCTGGTGGATACGGATAATGACAGCCGGGTATTGCATGACCTGGTGCGCCACGCCAGCAGAGCCGGGTACCGGCTTTCCACCGAAGGGATTGACGCGCGCCGTGACGCCCTGCACAGGCAAAACCGCAGGCTGGGAGGCACGCTTATCCTGGCTGCGATTTTTACCATGTGGTCGATGCTGGCGGCCGTTATCACCTATCTCAATTCACCGGATGATATCGGCACAACGGTTTTCCAAACCCTCACTCTGGTCTCTGGGATTTTCTCCATTCCTGTAGTGTGGCTGCTTTCACTTCATATCCAGAAGATGGCCTGGCAAGCGCTCCGGCACGGTCGTTTTAACCTTGATGCCATGGTGCTGACCGGCTCCTGGTCCGCTTTTGTTATCTCCTGCTTTTTCTGGTGGCAGGGCAGTGAAAATGTTTATTTTGATACAGCTGCCATGCTGATGTTTATCCAGCTTGGCGGCAAATATATCGATGCCCAAATCAAGGCATCCAGCCTGAACAACCTTGGGGAAATCATTGGGAGTGACCCGTTGGCTGAGCGCATAGATGCCAGCGGATTTACTGACCTTGTCTCGGTGCCAGCCCTCAAAGCCGGCGACCGGATACGGCTGTACCGGGGAGACCGTATCTATATCGACGGCGTCCTGGATACCCCGGAGGCACTGCTGGATATCAGTATGACTACGGGGGAAAGCGCACCGGTTACCGTTTCCCGCGGAGAGGTGCTGAAAGCCGGCTGCCTGAATATCGGCAATGCTATCGAACTGGTAGTACTGAAAACCAGCGGGGAAACCTCTGCTGACCTCCAGTTGCTTGAAGTGCTGTCAAACCGGGCAGAGAAGCCCCATGCACAGAAACTCGCGGACAAAACTGCCGCTTACTTTTCAAACCTCATCATTATCCTGACAGTGTTATCTTCCGTCATCCTGCTGGTTAACGGTGAACCGGTCAGTGAAATTGCCAAGCGCGCGCTGGCCATGCTGGTCATAGCCTGCCCGTGTGCCTTGACACTCGCCATTCCGCTGGCATCCCAGGCCATTCAGGACAGGGCCCTGAAAAGCGGGATCCTGCTCAACAACGTCTGGGCACTGTACAACGCGGGATCTGCCGGACATATCCTGTTAGATAAAACCGGCACCCTGACCAAAGGTTCGCCACAGGTCAAAAACCTTTTCCCGGCCCGGAACGTGCTGTCCGGAGACCTGTTGAGCCAGGCTGCTGCCCTGGCCGGATACACCCCGCACCTGTACGCTGACGCAATACTCAGGCATGCCCGGTCCGTTTCCCCTCCACAACTTTCCCGGTACCACCGGGAGCTGTCCGGGACGGGGAAGACTGAAGAAACCGGCGGCAAGGGGATCATCTGGTCCGGTCCAGACGGGCAAGCCCAGTTGGCAATGGGCACCCGGCAATTCCTTATGGAGCTTGGTGTCCGTGATGTGCCGGGTTATTCAACCTCTGGTTGCTATATCGCCTGCCACGGGCGTTACACAGGGTTTATCGAAATTGCAGATCCGCTTAGAAAAGAGACACCCGAAGTCATCGCCGGGCTCCGTACCAGCCGATACGGACTGGCGATGCTCAGCGGCGATAAACCGGAAGTTTGCGAGCAGGTTTCAGACAAATTGGGGGGGATAACAGTCTTCAGCGAGTGCCTGCCGGAGGACAAGCAGGGGCTGGTCAAACGTTACCAGACTGAAGGTCCGGTAATTTTTATCGGTGATGGCCTGAATGATAACCTGGCCCTGACCCAGTCAGATTTCGGCATAACGTGCGACAAAGCCGCCAAACTGACTCAGTCCTGTGCCGATGCCGTTATCCTGGTACCAGGGCTTACCCCTCTCCCCTCCGTTCTGGGACTGGCCGGGCAATTTCGTTCACTGGTACGGCGCAACCTCACCTTTGCCCTGGTTTACAACTTCATCGCCTTGCCGGTGGCAGCGTCAGGTATCGTTTCTCCCTTACTTGCCATTGGTGCCATGTTGCTCAGTTCAGGCTCGATAATGGTTAATACCTGGTTGGAGAGCAGCAGGCCACATCCCAAACAGGCAGAGCCCGATCGCCCCCAAAATATCTAACCATTCGGTTAAATTTATACCCTTATTCTATTTTTCGAATACAACCGACAGGAAAAAGCGTGCTTCCCTATGAATTTAAAATGAAAATCCCGTTATTTTGATCGCTGTCACACGCGATGAAATTCAAAGATAAATCAAGCAATTAGTTATCCGCTCCTGAACACTGTCGCCCGTTTTTTACGCCTTACATCATACAACTGTTCCCACTCTTCAATATCAAGACAGCCTGGCCATTTATGTCGGCTATGCTTTGATCGTCTTAACGATACAAATCAATTAATTACGAATATTCAAAGGGTTGCATTATGCGTGAGCAAGATTCTGTCGATACAGATGAAACGGCAGGATATGAGTGGCGGGCATTTTTGTTTATCGCCGTCATCCTGTTTCCGGTTCTGAGCATCATGTTCGTTGGTGGATACGGATTTACCGTCTGGATGTTGCAAGTGTTCTTCTGGGGCCCCCCTGGGCACGGCTAGTTTCCAGTAAACCTGTATTTCTGAGCTAAAGGGTAATCCATCATGAAATTCAAAATTAAAAGACTCTGGGCGACTTTCTGGCGTCCGGCTACACACATCAGTCTCGGGGTACTGGCACTCGGCGGATTTATTGCCGGGGTTATTTTTTGGGGAGGATTCAATACTGCGCTTGAAATGACCAATACCGAAAAGTTCTGTATCAGTTGCCACCAGATGCGGGACAACGTTTACCAGGAACTCCAGGGTACCGTGCACTGGACCAACAATGCCGGTGTCCGTGCGACCTGCCCGGATTGCCATGTCCCCCATAAGTGGACAGACAAAATTGCCCGGAAGATGCAAGCCAGCAAGGAAGTGTGGGCAGCGGTATTCGGCACCATCGATACCCGGGAACAGTTTCTTGAACAGCGGCTGACCCTAGCGCAGCATGAATGGCGGCGCTTCAGTGCCAACGGCTCTCTTGAATGTAAAAACTGCCACCAGTACGCCAGTATGAAGTGGGAAGATATGTCCCCGGCAGCCCGGTTCCAGATGAAACAGGCTGCTGAAAAAGACCAGAGCTGTATCGACTGCCACAAAGGTATTGCCCACCACCTGCCGGAAAACATGGATTCCTCCGGCGGCATGATCGGCAAGCTCCAGGAGCAGGCCGGTTCGACCAATTATGATCAGGGTGCAACGCTGTATGCCGTCCGCCACCTTCCCCTTTATGAAACCGACAACCTGATAAAAGAAGCCGGTGTCCTCAACCCTGCAACGGAAGTAACAGTGATTACAGACGAAGGCAGCGCCATCCAGGTCAAGCTGCTGGGCTGGCGCAAGGCGAAAGGCTTTGGCCGGGTGATTGATACTGACTTTGGCCTCAATATTGGCAGCGCTGCGCTTTCCAAGGACGTCTCACAAAACGACCAGTTTGTTAAGACCTTCGAAACCAAGGAAGACGATCTCACCGGCCTGCCGTGGCAACGGGTGGAAGTCGATGTCTGGATGCGCAAGGAAGACATGCTGAACAGCATTGAGCCTATCTGGAGCGAGGCGAAACAGGCCTACCAGACCAACTGTAGCGTGTGCCATACCCAACCGGCGGAGAACCATTTCGATGCCAATACCTGGCCGGGTATGTTCGACGGCATGATGGCGTTTGTGAACTTCGACCACGACACCAAGACCCTAGTGCTCAAGTACCTGCAGATGCACTCGTCTGACTTTGACAAGAGCCACTAACTGACAGGAGCACAATCATGACCATGAACCGAAGAACGTTTTTAAAGGGATTGATGGGAGCCAGTGCTGCGTCTGTTGTCGGGCCAAGCCTGCTCACTGCCACCAATGCCTTCGCCGCAGCGGAAGAAGCTGACGGCGTATGGAAAACCCAGGGCTCCCACTGGGGCGCTTTCCGGGCCCGGGTGTGGGCCGGGAAGGTCCAGGAGATCAAGCCACTGGAAATGGACCCTGCCCCCACCGACATGCTCAACGGCATCAAGGGCATCATCTACAGCTCGTCCCGGGTACGCTACCCCATGGTGCGGCTGGACTGGCTGAAAAAGCACAAATACGCCGCTGAAACCCGGGGCAACAACCGCTTTGTCAGGGTAACCTGGGATGAGGTGCTGGACCTTTTCTATCGTGAGCTGGAATACGTCCAGAAGAACTTCGGCCCCTCCGGCCTCTTTGCCGGGCAGACCGGCTGGCGCCAGACCGGCCAGTTCCAAAGCTGCGGTAACCACATGCAACGTGCCATTGCCATGCATGGCCACTCTGTCACCAAGGTCGGCGATTACTCCACCGGTGCCGGGCAGACCATCCTGCCTTATGTCATCGGCTCCACCGAGGTATATGCCCAGGGGACATCCTGGACAGAGATCCTGGAAAATACAGATAACCTGATTTTCTGGGCCTCGGATCCGGTAAAGAACCTCCAGGTAGGCTGGAACTGTGAGACCCACCAATCACTGCCGTACTTCGATGAGCTGAAGAAGAAAATCGCCGACGGCAGCATTAACGTGATTACCGTTGATCCGGTGCGCTCCAAGACCCTCAACCACATCAACTGCAAGCACAGGTACGTCAACCCACAAACTGACGTGCCCTTTATGCTGGGGATCGCCCATACCCTGTACAAGGAAAACCGCTTCGACCAGAAATTCCTTGATACCTATTGCCTCGGCTTCAAGGATTTCCTCCCCTACCTGCTGGGTACCGGTGAGGACAAAACCGAGAAAACCCCGGAATGGGCGGAAGCGATCTGTGGTGTCAAAGCCGACGAAATCCGCGAGTTTGCCCGGATGCTTGCCAAGGGGCGGACCCAGTTTATGTTCGGCTGGGCCATCCAGCGCCAGCAACACGGTGAGCAGCCTTACTGGATGGGGGTAATGCTTGCCTCCATGCTGGGCATGATTGGCCTGCCGGGTGGTGGTGTCTCCTACTCGCACCATTACAGCTCGATAGGCATTCCATCCTCCGGTTTCTCCGGCCCTGGCGGTTTCCCGCGCAACCCCGACCGCGGACAGGAGCCGAAATGGACCAGCACCGACTACCGGGGTGCAAGCAAGACCATCCCGGTCGCCCGCTGGATCGATATGCTGCTGAACCCCGGCGGGAAGATCCAGGCCAACGGGGCAGAAGTGACCTACCCGGATGTGAAGATGCTGGTGATCAGCGGCTGTAACCCCTGGCACCACCACCAGGACCGCAACCGGATGAAAAAAGCGTTCCAGAAGCTGCATACCGTGGTGACCATTGATTTCACCTGGACCGCCACCTGCCGTTTCTCAGATATCGTCCTGCCTGCCTGCACCCAGTGGGAGCGCGATGACATTGACCTCTATGGCTCCTATGCTGCGCGCGGCATTGTCGCCATGCACAAGCTGGTGGATCCGCTGTTCCATTCCAAAACTGACTTCCAGATCTTTTCTGAGCTGTGCCGCCGTTGGGGCAAGGAAGCGGAATATACCCAGAGCAAAACTGAGCGCCAGTGGATCATGGAGCTGTACAACAACTGCCGTGAAGCTAACAAGAATTCCCACCCCCTTCCGGAATTTGAGGAATTCTGGGCCAAAGGCATTATCGATTACCCGCAGGGCAAGCCCTGGGTACGCCATGCTGCTTTCCGGGAAGACCCGGAAATCAATGCATTGGGCACCCCGTCCGGGTTTATCGAGTTGTACAGCCGCAAGATTGCCCGTTACGGTTACAAACACTGCCAGGGACACCCAATGTGGTTTGAAAAGGCAGAGCGCTCCCATGGCGGGCCGGGATCTGACAAATTCCCGTTCTGGCTCCAGTCCTGCCACCCGGATCAGCGCCTGCACTCCCAGATGTGTGACTCAGACTACCGGGACACCTATACCGTACAGGGGCGCGAGCCGGTGTATATCAACCCGGATGATGCAAAGAAAAAAGGCATTAAGGACGGGGATCTGGTACGGGTATACAACGACAGGGGCCAGCTTATTGCAGGGGCCAGGCTGTCTGAAAACTACCCCAGCGGTGTCATCCGTATCTATGAGGGCGCATGGTACGGCCCGACAGGCCCGGAGATCGGCGCTATTGATACCTATGGCGACCCGAACACGGTAACGCTGGATGTCCCGACCTCTGAGCTTGCCAACGCCACAAGTGCCAACACCTGTATTGTGGATATTGAAAAGTACACGGGTGAGGCTCCGCCGGTCACCTCCTTCGGCGGGCCAATCTATGTTTCTTGAACATAGTGTTTTTTAACAACACCGTTTCCTGAATAACCGGTATGGAAACATTTGCTGACAATCGGCACCTTCGGGTGCCGTAACTTTTTTCTCCCGGCTCGGTCTTAATTATTAGAGGGATATTTTACGCATTGCTAAAATAAACATATTACGTAAGACGGAGGCGGTATGTTTGACTGGGTCACTGAGCATGAAATGGCACTCAGGCTGGGCATGTTTTTCGGAATCTTTTTCATTATGGCCCTGTTTGAAGGTGTTGCCCCCCGTCGCCCGCTCACTGCCCCCAAGTGGTTTCGCTGGCTCAATAACCTGACGCTGGTTGGCTTGAATACCTTCCTGGTCCGGCTGGTTTTCCCAACGGCTCTGGCCGGGGTTGCCATGTACCTTGCCGACAACCGGGTCGGGGTTTTCAATGTGCTTGATGCGCCACTCTGGTTCAGCGTCCCGCTTAGCCTTATCCTGCTCGACGGTGTCATCTGGCTCCAGCACAAAACCTTCCATGAAGTTCCCCTTCTCTGGAGACTTCACCGGGTTCACCATGCCGATCCGGATATCGACGTGACCACAGGATCCCGGTTCCATCCTCTGGAAATCCTGATTTCCATGGTGGTAAAAGTGGTGGCCGTGACCCTGCTCGGGGCGCCGGCCGTCGCTGTTGTCCTTTTTGAGATCCTGCTCAATGCACTGGCGATGTTTAACCACAGCAACGTCAGGCTGCCCAACCGGATTGACCGCATGGTGCGTTTCCTTGTCGTCACGCCGGACATGCACCGTATCCACCACTCCGTTATCCCGGAAGAGTACAACACCAATTACGGTTTCAACCTCGCACTCTGGGACCGCTGGTTTGGGACTTACACCGATAAACCATTACATGGACACCTGGGTATGGAAATTGGCCTCAAAGGCTGTTTACCGGCACAGGCAACCAACCTGGCATCAATGCTGAAAATGCCTTTTCTGACCCAAGCCCCCCGCAGTTAATGCCAATGGGATAAATCAGGGTATGGTCTTGACAGCAGAACGTGCTTTTTTCCTTTCATCACGCCAGTCAAAGTACAGACGGAATCCCTGGACAATGCATGCAGCCAGTGACCCGATAGCCAACAGGTAGACCAGTACCTCTACCTGCTTGTAGCCATGGCGGTAGGTGAAAAGGCTCAGGGCATTGCCGGCCAGCATCAAAAGCAGTACGGCTTTTACCCAAAGCCTGTCTGACCAGGTCACATTGCGCATCAGCGTCCCGGCTCCCCATGCCAGTACCAGGCCGATAGCCAGGCCGACCAGCACATCAGTGGGCCAGTGAATACCCACAGCAATCCGTGACACCGCCACCAGCCCGGCCGCCCCCAGCAGCCAGTTACCGAACTTTTCCGGCAACACGGATCGCCACAGCATGGCCGTCGCCATGGCGGTCGCCGCATGCCCGGACGGGAAAGAGTTGCCGGTATAGGGCTTGCCAATCAGGTTGAACGCATCCGGCGGCAACACTGCTGGCGGACGTGCCCAGTCCGTCACACCCTTGATGCCATGAATCACTAACAATGCCATCACCGTCAGGCACAATGCCACTACCATCAGGCGGTGATGGCGGAAAAACACAAACGGGAAGATGGCAAACATGATCATGCCGTCCCCCATCAGGGTCACCATGGACCAAAAGGTATCCGGCAATACACTGGCCCCGGCATTGATTGCCAGGAAAAGGGGTTGGTCGAGTTTCAAAAGGGCAACCACCCCGGCAGCCTGTACCATGATCCAAGCCTTGGAGCGCCACAGCGGCACAGGCTTCATATAGGGTATACCTGCACTTAACATACGCATCATCCGAAAATGTCGGTTACTTTGATTCAAACAGGGATGCTGTACCCTGCTGGAATACCAGCCGTTCTATATCGAACTGTTCTAATTTGTCGGTGCGGGTGAAAACCCACTCGCCGGTTTCAGGCGGGCGCTTTTCTGTTACCGAACCGAGGTAAACCGAAAAACTTGGCATGTTGGAGGCGGCGGTCACCACATTTTTCCCAGCAGCACGGGCGAAAAGCGCAGCCTGTTTTACCGGTGACTGTTGCGCCTCTGCCAGCACCGGGACAACCGTGGTCAGAATACAAAACGCAGACAGCGTACCTATCAGCAATGGCCCATGTGGCCGCAGGACGTTGCCGCCAACAAGGAACAAGACGCAGATTCCCAGCACAAACTGGACAATCACAAAATAGGTTGGGGAGAAGGCATCAATGGCTCCCAACATCACCAGGCGGGCATAGTCCTGTGCAGTAGCAACCAGAGATTCAAGGACAAACGGCAGGGCAAGGAGCAACAGGGCAAATACCAGAAGCGGGACAACCAACACCAGCCGGTTATGGACCAGCCGCAGGTAATTTGCCATCAGCAGCCACAAAGGAGGCATCCCGTACAACAGGTAGTGGGGAAGCTGGGTATCAGACAGGGAAAAAACAGTGAAAGTGACAGCAAACCAGACTAACAGAAAACGCCCAACCGGCCGCTTCCACCAGTGCTGCCACTTATAGAGCACAGCAAGAAGCACTCCGGTAAATGGCAACGCGATATAAAGCAATACCGGCAGGTAATACAGCAGGCTGCCACCATGCCCTTCCATGGTGTCGGTGAAGCGGCCCAGGTTGTGCCCGAGGAAAAAGCCTTCCACAAATGCCTGCCCCTGCGCTTTGTAAACAAGGTAATACCAGGGAGCTGCAACAATGAAAAAAACCGCCCAGCCGGGAAGGAAAACCAGTGCCCGGCCCATGTCTCGCCACCTGCCGGATACCAGGGTAAACACAAGAAGGGTGACAAAAGGGATCACCATGGCTACCGGCCCCTTGGCCAGAAACCCAAGGCCCATCCAGAGATAGGTCAGGGTTGCCCGCCCGGTTGTTGGCCGGTCCAGGTAACGCCACACTGACAGGCAAGTCAGGGTAAGGAAGAGGTTCAGCAGGGCATCAGCCGTTGCAGCCCGGGCAATGACCAGGGTCATCAGGGAGCAACTGGCTACCGTCACTGTCAGCCATTCACTCCCAGGAAAATAGCGCCTTGCAAAACCGTACAGGGCTGCCATCCACCCCGTCGCGGCCAGTGCCGAAGGCAGGCGAAGTGACCATTCATTCGTGCCAAAAAGTGCAGTAGCAACGAGCTGGCACCAGTAAATCAGGATGGGTTTATCGAACCTTGGTTCCCCATAAAGCCAGGGGGTAACCCAGTCCCCCCGGATACGCATCTCCATGGTGGCAGCAGAAAATGCCCCTTCATCCAGGTCGAACAATGGGAAGCTGCCAAGCCCGATATAAAACGCCAATAAAATGAGAAAGCTGAGGACCAGTGCCTGCGCTTTCTCATTCATTGGCGCATTCATTTACGCGTCCCCGGCCTTCGTATTCTCCTCTCCGGGGGCGGGATATTCACATGCCTGGTAGGCTTTCCGGCTGGAGGATTCGTAATAAACCCGGCTGAGGATCTCCGCCACCACACCCGTTGTCATCAGCTGGACGGCAGCAAGCACCAGCATCACACCGACCACCAGCATGGGTCGCTGACCGATATCATGGTCAAACAGGAATTTCTGGATTGCCAGCCAACCCAGCATCCCTCCGCCAAGCGCACCCAATACCATGCCGACTGTGCCAAAGAAATGGGCCGGCCGGGCGCGAAAACGCATAAAGAACACCACCGAAAGGAGGTCAATCAATACCCTGACCACCCGGGATATCCCGTATTTAGACTCACCGTGGGTTCTGGCGTGGTGCTTGACCGGCACTTCACTGATACGGTTTTTCGGAACATGGCAGGCTACCCAGGCCGGGATAAATCGGTGCATTTCCCCGTACAGTTTTACCTGCTTGATAACACTTGCACGGTAAACCTTGAGTGAGCAGCCATAGTCATGCAGCCTCACCCCGGTTACTTTTCCTATCAGGCGGTTAGCAATTTTTGAGGGAATTTTCCGCAGGATCAGTTTGTCTTTGCGCGCCTTTCTCCAGCCGACCACCAGATCCAGATCGTCACGGATCAGGGTTTCTACCATCATCGGGATGTCATCCGGATCGTTTTGCAAGTCACCGTCCAGCGTAACAACAACCCCGCCTTTTGCTGCATCAATGCCCGCCTGCATCGCGGCGGTCTGCCCAAAATTACGTTGGAGCTCCAGCACCCGCAGTGGGATTTTTGATGCTTTTTGCGCCTCCAATAACCGCTCAAGGGTACGGTCGTCACTGCCGTCATTGACGGCAATAATTTCTACCCGGTAGTCATGAAGGGTTGGGACAGCGTTTATTCTTTCAATCATGGCCGCCGCATTGTCTTCTTCGTTGTAGAAGGGCAACACGATGCTTACGGAAAGTAGGGAAGAAGTTGTGTTACTGTGGTGTGAATCGTTGCTATCACTCATTGATGGTGACGGCTGGGTTGCAATTGTCATTCTTTATTCGCCTTCCATAGCGCATTACTACAAGATGAGCACCTATCTGTAACACAAGGTTTTTATGGTAGAAAGAATAAATGACGTGAATCATATGGATTTGTTACATCAATGAGACAACTATCAGTAACACTTCTCTCACTGCTTTTATTTGCGCTTGCCATACACTGGCTGATTGGCTGGCCAACCGTGTGGGACGTGCTCAGCGGGCTGACTCCAACGCTGGTTGCCATTATGGCTGTTTCCATTTTGCTCTCTTACGGGTTGCGCGCCTGGCGGCTTTACAGCGAGCTCAACCGGCGGGGTTCAGAAGCACACTTTGGTCAGACACTGGAAATTATCGTCTACAACACAGCCCTGAATAACCTGCTCCCGGCACGTACCGGTGAAGCCTCTTTCCCGATTTTACTCAATCGCCGCTTTGGTATCAGTGCCTATGATGGCAGCGCCCTGCTGCTGCTGTTCCGGCTTGGTGACCTGGCGGGACTCTGCCTGCTGGGTGCTGTTGCGCTGGCGCTCTCCCCTGTCGGCGTTTCCGGGCCGGCTGCGGCGGTTTTCGCTCTCCCGGCTTTGGGGCTTCTGTTTCTCTCCCTGTTTCACCGCCCGCTAAAGCGCTGGTGTGAATCGCATCCCTCCCTCCCGGCCTTTGTCCTCAAGACCCTGAATGCACTTTCCTGGTCGTTCCCGTCCTCAGCCCTCCACTGGCTGGCATTTCTTGCCCAGACTCTGCTTATCTGGGTGTTAAAGCTCGCTGGACTTGTCCTCACCGTGGCTGTGATGACCGGCAGTCCCTGGCTTGTGGCAACACTTGGCGTCATTGGCGGAGAACTGGCATCAGCCATGCCGTTTAACTTGCCCGGGAACCTGGGGACATACCAGGCCGGTTATGCACTGACAGCGTTAGCCGGTGCAGATCAGGCACTTATTGCATCCATGGTCAGTGCAAGCATCGCCATACATATGACCCTTGTATTTGTGAGTCTGCTCCTTGTTATCATATTTAAGACATCAAACAAACAAATTAGTAACAGAAATTCGGTATAACTGAGTCCTTTATCAGTTAGCGTGCCTGCTGTATGAGTATTGACGCTTAAAAACAGCGCCTTATTGCAATCTATTGCAGGCAGATGGAAACACAACCGAAGATGTCAGAACCGAATATTGCCGCGTCCAGCGACTCACGTTTTACCTCATTCCCGTTTGTACTGCTGACCTTACTCTTTTCACTTACTGTGTACCGACTGTGGGTGATAGACGCATCCACGTTAGAGCTGCATGTAGACGAAGCGTATTACTGGTTGTGGGCCCAACAACCGGCCTGGGGGTATTACTCCAAACCGCCGGGCATTGCTTTCCTGATTGGGTTTTCCACCTTTTGGGGCGGAGACAGCCAGCTCGTAGTCAAAGGGGCGTCAGCCCTGATTTATGCCCTTTCAACCCTGGTTGTATTCCTGCTGGCTAAAAGACTTCACGGCCCCAACACGGCTTGCTGGGCTGCGGTGCTGTTTGCCACCCTCCCGGCAGTCAGCCTCTCTGCTTTGATCATTTCCACCGATGTATTGCTGATCCTTTTCTGGAGCCTGGCGCTGCTTTATTACCTGAAGGCACTGGAGTCCGACAACTGGTTTGACTGGGTAATGCTGGGGCTGGTTTGCGGATTCGGCCTGCTCAGTAAATACACCATGGTGCTTTTCTCCCTGTGTGTCCTTGTACACCTTGCTGTGACAGGACAGTGGCGTTACCTGATCTCCCCAAAATTCTGGTTTGCTGTTTCCATCGCGGTGCTGGTATTCGTACCCAATGTTATCTGGAATATCGACAACCACTTCCCCACGCTGACACATACGGTCGAGATCTCCGGTGCGGCTGAAAAGCCCGTCAGGGTGATGAAAGGGGTTAACTTTATTCTGGAGCAGGCAGCCTTGCTCGGGCCTGTTATATACATCGGCGTCCTGGCTTGGTTTTTCCGTCTTACCCGGCGTGACCAGTGGCCTTTCCACCTGGCCTTCACCCTGCCTTTCCTGTTTGTCATTGCCGCTTTTGCCATGTTCGGGAAAGCCAACGCGAACTGGGCTGCCCCCATCATCGTCTGCGCAACCATCGCCTGCACACACATGTGGCTCAGCAAAGGCCGGTACTGGATCTCGGTCGCACTTGGGCTCAATTTGCTCCTCGCCATCGGCCTCTACCATTTTGACAGCTGGGCACCCAAGGTCGGGGCCCAGTTCGATCTCAATTACAAGGATCCGTTCAAGCGGGTCCGCGGCTGGAATGAGTGGGCGCTCTCTGTTGAAGGGCAGCGCAGCAGTGTCCCCAGGGATATCTGCTACCTCTCATCCAGCCGCTCTGCACTTTCTCATCTTGGCTGGCAGCTCCGAAACAGCTACCCATGCCTGGTGAGCTGGCATCCCGGCCCGGGGATAAAGAGTCAGTTTGACCTTACGTCACCACTGACTGACGGGCAAAAAGGCGCATTTGTGTTGGTGGAGCGCTCCGGCCAGCACATTGCAGATCACTTTACCGATAGCAAGCTGCTTGGCGAGGCCGTGAGGCCATTCCCCAACTCAAAAGGGACAGCGGAAGGGGAAACCTGGCAGGTATGGCTGGTGGACGGTTTTAAGGGTTACTGAACATGAAAACAACTGCGTCAAGGACGACGCTGAAAGTGCTGTTGTGGCCAACAGTACTGGTATTGCTTGTCACTCCGGTTTTCTGGCTGACAGATTTGGATCTCTCTGCCGCCGGGTACTGGTACAACAACGGATGGCCGGCCGGGAAATCTCCCATTTGGCAGTTTTTCTATCATGCGATTCCAGTTCTCAGCCTGGTGCTCGCCGTGACGCCATTGCTGATACTTGCGCTGTCCTGCTTCTGGGAACGGGCAAAAAACTGGCGTAAACCGGCCGTGGCAGTGTTCCTTACCATGCTGATTGGCCCTGGGATTCTGGTTAACGCCATTTTTAAAGAAAACTGGGGGCGACCGCGTCCGGCTCAGGTGGATATATTCCAGGGGCAACGTGAGTACCTTCCCCCCCTTAAACCGGCTTTCGGTGAAAAAGGAAAGGCATTCCCGTGCGGGCACTGCTCCGTCAGCTTTTCCATGGCAGTCTTCCCGCTTATGACATCCCATCCTTACGTCGCTGCGGTTACGGCAGGCGGCACTCTTATATTCGGAGCCCTGACAGGGACTGCGCGTATGGCTGCCGGCGGACACTTCCTTTCCGACGTCATATGGTCAGCCTGGATGTCTTTTCTCGCCGCCTGGCTCAGCCTCCGAATTGTTAACTGGCAGGGCTGGAAGCGGTATGCATTCAAACCCTCCGCCCACAGGATAAAACTGGCGACAGGTGCTGTTGTCGTTGGGGCGCTGGTAGCGGGAGGCGCTTTGCTTGCCACACCGGTGGACAGTGAAATACGCCATCAGTGGCAAGCCGACGCCTTGCCGAAGACCATCTTTATTGAGGAAGGACTGGTAACGGTGACTTCTGCGCAAGATGGCACCTTAACGCTGGAAGGCAAGGTTTCAGGCTTCGGATGGCCCGGCAGTACCGTAAAGCTGACACAATCCGGCAGCAATGCCAGCCTGACTGAGAAAGGGCTGTTTACAGAACACCGGGCCCAGTACCAGGTGAGCATTCCACCGGCACAGGCATCCCAGATTGAGATCAGGGTGAAAAACGGACGGGTCACCCACCATAAGTGATCATTCCGCTCCGGTTATATCTTCCAGAGGCGTGTTATAGTTGCGGGAATTGTCATTACGATCAGGTACCCAACAATGGAAAAGGTGGTTATTGCCTCCCTCAACCCCGCAAAAATCAGGGCTGTAGAGGATGCCTTCAATGATGCACTGCCAGAGCGCCGGTTTGTGTTTGAGGGAATATCGGTTCCAAGCGGGGTCGCTGACCAGCCAATGAGCAGTGAGGAAACGTTGCTGGGTGCAAGAAACCGGGTAAGCAATGCGCGTGCTGCAGCCGATGCGGATTTTTATGTCGGGGTGGAAGCGGGTATTGACGGCGAGCTAACCTTTGCCTGGATGGTGATTGAAAATGGTAACCGAAAAAGCAAGTCCCGTTCGGCATCCCTTCCCCTGCCACCGGCTGCCCTCAAAGGCATTCATGAAGGCAAGGAACTGGGCGATGTTATGGATGCCATGTTCAACGAAACCAACGTCAAACAAAAAGGCGGCGCCATCGGTATGTTGACCGGACACCGCCTTACCCGTAGTTCGGTTTATCACCAGGCCCTTATTCTGGCACTGATTCCGTTTATGAACCCGGAGTTGTTTTAAGAGCGAGAAGCGAGAAGCGAGATGGTTTTATTTAATATCAGAGCGATATCAACCTTACTCGCAACTCGCCATTTGAAACGCTTTACTTGGACAACAATTTTCCAAGCCAGGCTTTTTCTCCGTCATCCAAACGCTTGAGTTCGTTAGAACCCCGGGTGATGGTTGCAACCCCCACCCCAAGCATCTGGCTGATTTGCCTTTGGCTCAGATCCCCCTTCAACAATTCATTGAAGATATTGACCCTCGCCACCATGGTGTCACGCTCATCAGGCGTCAGTAACATGGTTAACAGTTGAATCCGTTCTTCCAGTGTGCCTGCGGTATTCAGCAACTTAGCAACCTGTTGCCAGTCGGTATAATCCGGTTTGTCGGTCATGCTTGCCCCAACTCAATCAGTACTTAAACGTCGACTCATTCGGCGTCAGGAATACCTGCTCTTTGCCGAAAAGTCCCTGATAATACATGTCGTACATCAAGACGTTCTGAACGTAACCCCGGGTTTCATTAAACGGAATTGCTTCAACAAAAGCAAATGCGTCCAACTGGCCATCAGTACCGTTAAGCCACTTGGTAACCCGGTGCGGGCCTGCATTGTAAGCAGCAAAAGCCAGGATACGGTTATCACCGAACCTGTCCATCACCTCCCGAAGGTAAGCGCTGCCAATCCGGATATTGGTGCCGGGTTCAGTCAGGGTATTCCGCCCCTTGTAGTTGAAATCAATCTTACGTGCGGTGGCCTTGGCGGTGGACGGCATAACCTGCATCAGCCCACGGGCTCCTGCCGGGGAGATGGCAGAGGCGTAGAAACCACTCTCCTGACGGGACAAAGCCAGCAGGGTGGTCAGCGGCAGATCGCGTTTTTCACTGAAAAAGTTGTACCACCATTTATGGGCAACCGGCAGGCGAAGAGGCAGGTAATCCCACATTTTGCCTTTGATCGTTGCCTGTACGGTCAGGTGGTACCAGTGCTGCTTACGCGCAAAAGCCGCAAGCTGGGGGATCTGTTTCGCACCGGCCCGTGCAAGCACCGTGTTCCATTCACTTTTCGCTGCACTTTCCTTGTTGAGGGCTATAAGCTCCCCGATACGAGAGAATGCGCCGCTGAATTTATCCAGCCCCTGGGTATCCAGCGCAACGTCTTTTACAGCGTAGTGGATAGGTTTTCCCAGGTAAGTTGCCGCAGCCGCACTGTAATAATTCCGCTCTCCCAGCAATGACTCCATAATTTGGGCCGCTTCAGCACGCTTCCCTTGATTTGCCAGGATACGGGCTTCCCAATACTGCCAGCGGTTTGATGACCTCAACCCGGCAGGAAGCCGGTTGATCCACACTTCCACGCCGTTCCAGTCCCCTTCGCGCATGGCCTGGCGGATCCGGCGCTCCAGCAAAGATTCACTGGATGTTTTTGCCAGCACTTTATCCCGCCACTCACCCAGCTCCGGTTTGTCAGTAGCCATCAGGCGTGAAGCAACATACTCCGCCATTTTCTGGCGCTTGGCCGCCGTGTAGTGCTGGCCTTCCACGGTGCGCTGGTATTGCTCAATCGCTTTCTTGGCATCTTTTCTTGCCAACCGCTGGAAAGTCAGTTCTGTCAGCCTCTGGTTGTAAGGCGTTACCCGGCTCTTCTTGGAAAAGTCAGCCACCTTGTCCGGGTTAAGATACAGGTCAAGAATAAGGTCGCCGACCTTTCGCTCACCGCCATCCAACTGCTTGTTGAGGTATTTCATCAAGCGGTAGTTGTGGTGCTCATACGCCAGCAACATGCGATCCAGGTAAAGCGCCCCGGTCAATCCGCCATTGTCTTTCAGGAAGTTAAACAGCGGGTCACAGGCACTGCTTACCGACTCACCAGAGAGGAAAAGGGACTTTGCACCGCTCAAAGCAAGTTTCTTGTCACCCGCCTGGCTCTGGGCAAAGTAGTACTGGCACTGATACCAGTTCCCTCGTGGGATCTGGGTCTGGAACTTCAGCAGTTTTGCCCACTCGGCCTGATTAACCAATTGGCGAAAATACGCGGTTCTCGCTGACTGGGTAAACGGCATTTCCGGGTACTCTTTGATAAACGCTTCCACTTCTGCACGGCTGAGTGATGGAAGACTGCGGCGGAAATCACGGTAAGCCAGGTATGGGTATAGTGGATAATCTCTCAACGCCTGGGACAGGGTTTCAAATGTCTTGATATCACCTTTGTCGTCAGCTGCGGTTGCAGCCAGATATTGCTCGCGCTGGGTGTCGAGCTTTTTTCGGTCCTGTTGTGAAAGCGATCCGGATGGAAGCAAGGTTGGAGACGTTAATCCTGATTCTGAAACTGTGGTTGCCCAACCGGCAGGGCTGGCCACGGCTGCCCCCAGCAGTCCCATACGAATCCAACGTGCAACGGTCTGACCCAAAATAGTTTTTCTCACTGACGCAGATCCTTTTTGTTGGGTGTGTTCCCACCCATTTATTAAGGGGTTATGTCTGACAGGCTTCAAAATGCGTGTTCATGGAAGCCGGTCTGGATATATAAAGAGACAAATCGCAGACTCTTTTGTTCCTACACTGTTAAACTAGCTCAGTTAACGGGTAGAATACAGCTCTCTTTATGTAACGAATTTCAAGCAGAAATGGCCGAATACGTTTATACCATGTCGCGCGTTGGCAAAATCGTGCCACCAAAGCGCCAAATTCTGAAAGACATTTCCCTGTGCTTCTTCCCAGGTGCCAAAATCGGCGTTCTGGGTCTGAACGGTGCAGGTAAATCCACCCTTCTCCGCATCATGGCCGGTGTTGACACCGAGTTTGAAGGTGAAGCCCGCCCACAGCCAGGCCTGAAAGTAGGTTACCTGCCTCAGGAGCCGAAACTGGACGAAGAAAAGACCGTCCGCCAGACCGTGGAAGAAGCAGTTGCTGATGTGGTCAACGCCCTCCAGCGCCTGGATGCGGTCTATGCAGCTTACGCTGAACCGGATGCTGACTTCGATGCGCTGGCGAAAGAACAGGGTGAACTGGAAGCCCTGATCCAAACCAAAGACGGTCACAACCTCGACAGCATGCTTGAGCGTGCCGCCGATGCCCTGCGCCTGCCTGAGTGGGATGCGCAGATTAAGCACCTCTCTGGTGGTGAGCGCCGCCGTGTGGCTATCTGCCGCCTGCTTCTTGAAAAGCCAGACATGCTGCTGCTGGACGAACCAACCAACCACCTTGATGCTGAATCAGTGGGCTGGCTGGAACGCTTCCTGGTTGATTACTCCGGTACTGTGGTAGCCATCACGCACGACCGTTACTTCCTCGACAACGCTGCAGGCTGGATCCTGGAACTTGACCGTGGTGAAGGTATTCCATGGGAAGGTAACTATACCTCCTGGCTCGAGCAGAAGGATGCCCGTCTGCAACAGGAAGCTTCCCAGGAAAAAGCTCGCCAGAAGACCATCGAGAAAGAACTTGAGTGGGTACGCCAGAACCCTAAAGGCCGTCAGGCGAAATCAAAGGCCCGTATGGCCCGCTTTGAGGAACTCAACACCTCAGACTACCAGCGCCGTAACGAGACCAACGAACTCTTTATCCCACCGGGTCCACGCCTGGGTGACAAGGTTGTTGAGGTGAAGAACCTGACCAAGTCATTTGGTGACCGTGTACTGATTGATGATCTGTCTTTCAGTGTGCCTAAAGGTGCGATTGTCGGCATCATCGGTGCCAACGGTGCAGGTAAATCAACCCTGTTCAAGATGCTGAGCGGCAAAGAGCAGCCAGACTCAGGCAGCGTCGAGCTGGGTGATACCGTACAACTGGCTTCGGTTGACCAGTTCCGTGACAGCATGAATGACAGCAACACCGTTTACGGGGAAATCTCTGAAGGTGCGGACATCATCCGTATCAACAACTTTGAGATCCCTGCACGCGCCTACGTGTCTCGCTTTAACTTCAAAGGCAGCGACCACCAGAAGCGTATCGGTGAGCTGTCCGGTGGTGAGCGCAACCGTGTCCACCTGGCGAAACTGCTGAAATCAGGCGGCAACGTACTGCTCCTGGACGAACCAACCAACGACCTGGACGTAGAAACCCTGCGAGCCCTGGAAGAAGCCCTGCTGGAATTCCCTGGCTGTGCCATGGTTATCTCGCACGACCGTTGGTTCCTGGACCGTATCGCAACCCATATCCTTGACTACCGTGACGAGGGTAAGGTGAACTTCTTCGAAGGTAACTATACCGAGTACAGTGACTGGCTGAAGAAGACCCTGGGTGCTGAAGCAGCGCAACCACACCGTATCAAGTACAAGCGTATCTCCAAGTAAGGAATCGCTGTCTGATGATGAAACCGGGCTCTAGCCCGGTTTTTTTATGCTGCCGACAATATGAGTACCATTGCATTTCGCGCAAAGCGTGATCCCCTTCCCCCCTTCGCCCTTACCCTCTGATTTATAGTGGATAGGACAATCTGGGTCACCTACACTGGTATTAACAGTTAAGGGAGAGTAACCATGCCAGAGCGCCGCAAATTTTCACGGATCATCTACAAGACACCGGCAACTCTCACCCAGAGAGACGGTGCCTGGCAGTCGGAAATTCTCGACCTGTCCCTGAATGGGATTTTGATGTCCCGACCCGGCGACTGGCATGAAGTGGAAGAAAACGACTACTTCGTCTCTTTTACCCTGCTCGGATCCGACATTGAACTGAACATGGAAGTCGATCTTGTCTCAGAAACCGATCAATATCTTCACTTTCACATCAACCACATTGACATTGATAGTGCCAGTCATTTAAAACGACTGGTCGAACTTAACGTCGGCAACGACAATTTATTGCACCGCGAGCTTGCCCAACTGTCTGACCTGAACAATTCCGACTAGTTGTTTTACGGCACTTGGCACGGTGCCCGGTAAATACAGAGAATTAAAAACGTGCCACACCCGCAACAGCCCAAGGGAAATACCCCTGCACTCCATACCTCACCCCGGCCTAAACTGGCGCTCGGGCTTGGTATTATTGTTCTTGCCCTTTTCGCCGGCATGGGTACACAACTGTATCTTCAGGGTGAGAAAACAAAATCTGACCAGGTGCTTATCGACGATCTGCACAACACGATTTCCAGCCTGAACAATGCCAATAAATCGCTCAATGCATCAAACCACCTGTTAAACCTGGAAGCGGAAGTGAACCGGCAGTCCCTTCAGGAAAAAGATGCGCAGTTGGTCGATTTAACCAACCGCGTCGACGAAGTGGAGAGCTGGCTTGGCATGGCCCCGGCCGAAGACGAAAACCTCACCAGCCGTCTCAACACTGCAGCTATGACAGCCGCACTGCGCACAACCATGATGAGACTGGTCCCAAACGGGGAACCGATTGAATCCTTCCGCCGCTCTTCCGGTTATGGCGTCCGCAAGCATCCCGTTACCGGCACCAAGCGCTACCACACCGGGCTTGACCTGACCGCTGATATCGGAACCCCGGTTTATGCCCCGGCAGATGGCGTTATAGAGCTGGTGCGCCCCAGCAGGAAAAAAGGCTATGGGAACCTGATTAAGATGTCCCATGCATTTGGCTTTATGACCATGTACGCGCATTTGAATAAATTCAACGTCAAATCAGGTCAGTTCGTGAAAAAAGGCGACCTTATCGGGTGGTCTGGCAACACAGGACTGTCAACCGGCCCACACCTGCATTACGAAGTACGTTTCCTTGGCCGGGCAATGAACCCTAAAGCGTTTATGGCCTGGTCACCTGACAATTTCGATTCCCTGTTCGAGAAAGAGAAAAGCATTAACTGGACTGCGCTTGTGAACCTTATCGAACACTCCCTGATTCTCCAGCCTGCGTCGGCTGAAATGGCTCATGCGTCATTAGGGGCACAGAAGCTGACAAAAGAGGAAGGGAAGAAAACGGTTGAGAATTAACGGTTCTGGGTGAGACCCACCCAGAACCGGTTATTCCAGTGCCTGGTTAAAACTCTTCCAGCACATCCAGTGCTTCACTGAGTTTCTTCACCCCATACACCTTCATGCCTTCAATTTCCTTTTTCGGCATGTTGGCAGCCGGCACCACAGCACGTTTGAAGCCATGCTTGAATGCCTCCATCAGGCGTTCCTGCCCGCTTGGTACCGGGCGGATCTCTCCGGCAAGGCCTACTTCACCAAAGACCACCAGATCCCGTGGCAACGGACGGTCCCGGAAGCTGGAAATCAGTGCCAGCAGCAATGCCAGGTCAGCACTGGTTTCTGTCACCTTTACACCGCCCACAACATTCACGAACACATCCTGATCCGACATTTGCAGGCCACCGTGCTTGTGCAACACCGCAAGCAGCAGGGCAAGGCGGTTCTGCTCAAGGCCGACGGCAACCCTGCGTGGGTTGGCCAGCTGGGAATAGTCCACCAGCGCCTGGATCTCCACCAGCAACGGCCGCGTACCTTCCCATACCACAATCACTGAACTGCCTGACGTGTCTTCTTCTCCACGGGAGAGGAAAATAGCAGAAGGGTTGCTGACTTCGCGCATACCCTGCCCGGTCATGGCAAATACGCCGAGTTCATTCACTGCACCAAAACGGTTCTTATGGCTGCGCAGGGTGCGGAAACGGGAATCACTGGACCCATCAAGCAAGATGGAGCAGTCAATACAGTGTTCAAGTACCTTGGGGCCAGCAAGGGTGCCGTCTTTGGTCACATGGCCAACCATGAAAATGGCCACATTGTTCATTTTGGCAAACCGGGTCAGCGCTGCTGCTGATTCCCGCACCTGGGCAACACTGCCCGGTGCCGACTGGATATCCGCCACATGCATCACCTGGATGGAGTCAATAACCATCAGTTTGGGCTTTTCCTGGCTGGCGACCTGGCAGATAGCTTCCACGCTGGTTTCAGACAGCATCCTCAGCCGGTCTTTTGGCAAGCCAAGACGTGACGCACGCATTGCAACCTGCTGGAGGGACTCTTCACCTGTGATATAGAGTGCCGGCATCTGCTGGGCCAACTGGCACATCGTCTGGAGAAGGAGGGTGGACTTACCCGCACCCGGGTTGCCGCCAATAAGAATTGCAGCTCCAGGCACAACCCCGCCACCAAGTACCCGGTCGAGTTCCTTAAACCCACTTGAAAAGCGCGGGACCTCCTGAAGGTCGATAGCGTCAAGGGTTTGTACCTTGGCTTCAGTTGCCCCACCGGCATACCCGGCAAACTTTTCATTGCGGGCAACCTGAGGTGAAGCCGCCATACGCACTTCTGTAATGGTGTTCCAGGCTCCACAGGCACTGCACTGTCCCTGCCAGCGCGGGTAATCTGCCCCACAGTCATTACAAACATATGCACGCTTCACTTTTGCCATTCTTTGCCTCAAATGATTGGTTTGAATATCGTTGCAGAAATAAGTGTCACTATATTAGCGACCAATCATCCACCCAAGATCCCAAAAAGGGAGTCAAAGGCGGTGGATGAGCGATTGTTTATTCAATTTCTTCCTTAAGTTGCCGATAATTATCTGATGCATACCGTTCTCATTCAAACTTTTCGCGGGTAAGAAATGCAACCGGAAGACTATCGCTCACTGATTAATCATCTTTTACCACTATACGGAGACAAAGGTTTCGAGCAGATTCTCGCTGAACTGACTGCCAACGATCCACCATCGGTAAAGTTGTTAATCAAAATGGAAATGAACCGGCTGATGACCCCGGTAAACAAGCCTGTCGATCTTCGCGGTAAAGTAAACGGCGAGTGTCGCCAGTATGAGCTGGGAGGTATGACATACTGGCTCGACGATGTTGCGCTCAACCTCTACCACCGAAGAATCAGCGAATACGGTGGAAAGCTGACTGTCGGTCTGGTTGAGGAACTGCACAACACCCCAAACAGCTACCGGGTACTGCAGAAAAATGGGGGAAGTGGCAAAGAGGGAGGCGACAACGCCGAACGATCCCTGATTGCCTCAGAAATCCGTTTTGGTTTTCGCCTGGCCCGTGGCGAGACAAGGATCCAGCATTCATCAGAAATTGAGGTCACCTTGCCGGATGGCAGTACAGCCCACGGTTCAACCGTTGATTTATCCGGCTCCGGGGCCCGTATAAAGATCCCTTCAGCCTTTGAATACAACCTCGGTTCTACCCTGATTATCCGTTTTACTGAACTGGACAAAGAAGTCAGCGGTGATCTGTCACTGGATGGCCTTGAATATAAAATCATTGGTATCGATCCCCCTGAAACCGGGGACATGAGTTACGTGCTCATGCGCCTTTTGCTGCTCACCGATACCGATGTGATCTCTCTGCTCATAAACCGGATGTGGCACCTCAAGCAAGGGAAGACCGACAACGAGCACAAGTATTCATCCTGTGTCACCCAAAGCCTGGAGAACGGTTTTATCGACAGTACTGAAATACTGCCGGTGTTCTTTTCCGACAATACACCCTCTTGGTGCCTGTTAACGGAACATAACCGGGCGTTGTGGCACTACTGGCATGACGAACTGAACCTGTCGATGATGCACCACCTGTTTTCCAAAGAGCGGCTCTTGAGCTGGCTCAAAACCGGCTCGACCAATGTCCTGGTTTATTGCTTCACCCACAGCCATAAAGGGCGGACCTATTTTTACTCTGCCTGCCATAATGAACTGGATATGGATGAACGCCGCCTGTTCTGGCATTTGGGTGCCAACCGGGAAAGCTGGCGGGTACTTCGTATCACACTCTCCCGCATTGAAGAAGCCGACCTGGAAAGGTTGCGCGATGTTGCACCAGGGAAATATGAGGAAATCGACCGTATCTGCCACCTGGCCCTCATCCACGACATCACAAACGAGGATGCCAAAAAAGATTACCTCAAGGTGGCAAGGCCAAAGCTTTCGGCAAACATCCTCAATCACTTTGTACATCCCCGTTCAACGGACGGTCAAATCAAGGCCCATGCGTCGAATTTGCAACCCCGTCGCCAGGAGCCTCGTTACAAATTCAAGACCAGGCTCGAACTGAAACACCAGGAACATCCTGAGCTGGCTGCCACCACCGTGGACTTCTCAACGCTTGGCCTGAATATCCGCCTTGACGAGAAATGCTCCCTGGTTCGCGGCGATGAAGTCACCATTACCTACTCGGATCTGGTTAAAAGGGATCCCAAATCTCCGCTCAAGAATATCCCATACACGGTGATAAGGGTGGGTGTAGACCGCCAGGAAGTTCAGCTTCTGATGCAGAGCAATACCCAAACCGAGTTACGCCAGCAATACCTGCAACGGCTTATCAAGTACAACGAAGCCAAGCTGGAGGAAGACCAGGAAGAGGTACTGGAACCGTCCTTTATCCGTGCCATGCATTACCTGATGCTGACGCGGCTTTCTGTCACCCCTTACTTTATGGCCCGGCACCATAACCAGATAAGCGTTCCTTACTGCGGGATTAACGTACCCCTGTCAGCGATCAACCGCCTGTTGGAGCAGGCGACAGGCAGCCAGGATATCTCCATGGCACCACTGTATGCCGGTAAACTTAATGCCCGCATCGGTTCCCTGTTCCGCAAAATCGCACCAGTTTCCAGTGTCAGCCATGAGTACTATGTCCACGCTCTGTTTAAAAATGACAAGCTCAAAAAACTGCGCTGCGTGACTCCCCAGGATTTCGAAACCGACCTGGAGCGGGTTGCCTTTATCACCCACTCCCGCCAGTCAGGGAAGTTCTTTGCCCTTCGAAACCGGGTACAGCGCATTGATGACGGTACCCGGTACATTGAAAACAAACTCTTCGGCGAATTACTGCAATTTGCCACCCACAGGGCCAAGCAGCTTGAAAGCCAGTTTGCAGATCTTGCAGCGTACGCTGAATTCAGTGATGTGACCGATGAACTGTTGCTGAGGATGGAGCTGTAGAGGACCGATAAAACCCAAAGAAGCAGGGCAAACCTGCTTCTATTAACCTGGGCTCAGTGACAGTTACTGGTTTTTCCAGCTCAGGCCCTGCGGAAGCAGGGAAGCGGAAAGGATGCACAATACCCCGCCCAGATCTGCATGCCTGATGGCTGCCTGCGCCTGCTGCTGCACTTTAGGCTTTGCGTGGTAAGCAATACCAAGCCCGGCAGCAGTCATCATCTTCAAGTCATTGGCACCGTCACCGACCGCAATGGTGTTATACGGCTCTATCTCCCACTTTTCGGCAAGCTCATTAAGCACATCGGCTTTTCGCTGGGCATCGACAACGCCGCCAAGCACCTGCCCGGTCAACTTGCCGCTGACAATCTCCAACTGGTTTGATTCGGCATAATCCAGATCCAGCAGGGCTTTCAGGTGATCTGAGAAATAGGTAAAGCCTCCTGACGCGACAGCCACTTTCCAGCCCAAACGATGCAAAGCACTCACCAGTTCTGCCATTTCAGGCATCAGAGGCAAGGAAGCCCGCACTTCAGACAAAATAGATTCATCGGCATCTTTCAGGGTGCCCACCCGTTGACGAAGGCTTTGTTCAAAATCCAGCTCACCCTGCATGGCACGCTCGGTGACCTCTGCAACCTGCTCCCCGACACCAGCCAACACGGCAATTTCATCTATGCACTCGATCTGTATTGCGGTCGAGTCCATATCAAATACCGCCAGCCCCGGGCGGGTCAGTTGTGGAAGATCAGCCAGCGGCGCACAGTCAAGCCCAAGTGCATCACAGATGGTGACTACCTCTTCTGAAAACTCCCCCCGGACCGCAGCAACCTCGTAACGGCCTACTTTCCAGGTCGAAACAATTTCAGGGCTTTCCCCCAAATAGAACGCCATATCGTCAAAGTGGAGCGGAGAGAGATGAGGGCCAAACACAATCCAGTCGGCATGTGCTTTGGCATGTTGCGGCAGGTTCGCTGCCTGTGGGAAACGCTTGCTCAGCGCTGTGTGTTTACGAATAGCAAGGGGCTTAATCAAATCCATGAATCCAACATTCCTTTCATTATCTGGCTGGTTGCATTTTAAAGGGTATCAAAGCAATATGTGAAATCCTGTCAGCAAATTCTGTTCATCATGCGCCATCAGACCCGACAACGCCTAAAACGACTCTGGCAAATCACCATGGTGATAGTGGCCGCCGTTTCTATTTTTGTGATGTATGACTACAGCAGCCGGGTGAATATCCGCAACCATACATACCTCCATGAAAAAGCGGATGTCCTGGAGCGCCTGGCAATCAGGCAATCCGCCCTGACCGCATTTAACTTTCTCTCCGCAGGTGATCATGATTCCCTGCAGACGCTGGTTGATAACCTGAGCAATGAACCCCTTATCCTGGATGCCACCATTTACGATGCATCAGGCCTTGCGCTAATCCGCTCAGAATATGCCATGCCACTTGAGCAGGTTACCGGCCTTGCAACACCGCTTTCCATTGCCAGTTTCGGCCGCAAACAAATCATTGAACCCATAGCAGGAAACCACCAGCTTCTTGGTTTCCTGCGCATTACGCTGGAACAAGGCAACCTGTTGAATGACGCCGATGCCTACCTTGACCATGGTACAAAACGGGTCCGTACCATCATCATTGCTGCACTGGTGATCGGGGCGATACTGGGGTTCAGCTTCCGCAAGAAAATGTTTGGCAACAAAGCGTTCAGTTAAACCCTGGGTGAACGAGTGGCAGGTAAACAGCAACAGACTGTTTCCCCCACTCTATCCGCTTTATTTCGCCAACAACGATGCCAGTCCGGTATAGCGCTCAACCCGATCCCGTATCCCTTTTTCAAATACCTTCCGCCCGGCAAAGATATCCAGCCGTTTTTTAGCCCGGGTCACCCCCGTATAAATGAGCTCCCGGCAGATAACCGGCGAAAACTCGGTTGGCATCACCATTACCACATTATCAAACTCTGACCCCTGGGATTTATGGATAGTCATGGCAAATGCGGTCTGGTGAGGCGGTAACCGGCTAGGCAATACTGCACGTACAGAGCCATCCGGCTGGTCAAAAACAACACGCAGGCCATTTTCAGTCATCACCGTTATTCCGATATCACCGTTATACAGCCCGACCCCATGGTCATTCTGCACGACCATAACCGGACGCCCGGGGTAAAAAAGCTCGTCACCCGGTTTCAGCAGCCCTTTTGCTGCCAGAGCATTCTCAATCCGGCGGTTTAACCCTGCCACGCCAAAAGGCCCCTCGGTGAGGGCACAAAGCAACCTGCAGCGGGAAAAAACATTCAGCACCGTTTCCGGTTCGGCGTTGTTTTTCAGCAGCTCCAGGTACGTTCGGTAACCGTCAACCGACAGGTCAATCGCCGCCTGGTACCCGTCTGCATCCATTTCCCGGTAGGCAATATCCTCAAAACCAAGTTTGAAGACCGTACCGGCCTTGGCGGTATTACCGTCGTTAATGGCATAAGCAAGCTGGCCGATACCTGAGCGGGCATGGAAGCGGTAGCTTTTCCTCAGCAGGCACAGGCCATCACTGACCGGGTAACGCCCTGTGTTAAAAGCTGCGAGGTTGTAGCCGGTCAGTTCACCCACCGTTTTCGCCTGTCGCTCGCTGAAACCGTCATCCACAAACTGGCAGATATCCCCAAGCACAGCACCGGCTTCCACGGAAGCGAGCTGGTCCTTGTCGCCCAGCAAGATGACACGAGCCTTGTCCGGCAACGCCGCCAACAGTGATGCCATCAGTGGCAGGTCGACCATTGAAGCCTCATCGACGATAAGAATATCGAGGTGGAGCCTGTTGCGGGCATTGTGGCGAAACCCCGCCCTTTGGGGCACGGCACCCAGCAGTCGGTGGATAGTACTCGCCTGTACCGGGATATTGGCCCGGATCTCTTCGCTGACAGGAAGGGACTGCACCGCATTGCCGATAGATTCCGTCAGGCGGTTCGCGGCTTTACCCGTCGGTGCCACCAGCTTGATAACCGGTGGTATTTCCTCGTGGCTTACCAGGGCAGCCAGCAACTTTGCTACCGTGGTGGTCTTTCCGGTACCCGGCCCACCGGATATCACCGTAAAATGCCGGGTCAATGCAACAGCAGCAGCGACCTTCTGCCAGTTCAGGCAGGCGCTGAGCGGGACATGGCCAGCCAAGGACTCTCCTTTTCTGAAAGCGGTAACAACAGCCGGCCAGTCAACCTGTGTGGCATCGACAACATCGAGCACATCAGAGAGGTAGTCCTGAACCTCGGCGTCCGCTTTTTCAGCATACTGCCCCGCCTGTGCCATCAGCATTTCAAATGGCGGGACAAAAAGGCTGTCGAGCAGTGCCCGCTTCTCATCCTGCACCGCCTGAGGGCGGCCAAGACGGAGAATCAACGCCGCTACATCCCTCTCATACTGCCAGTAACGGTAAAGATAGAGCCGGCCGTCTTCCAGCACCAAGGGGGTCGCCATGCTTCCATCTGAAATGGTAGAGGCCTGCGACAGTGACACAAGGTTTTCATCACCAAATAACCAATGACCAAGGGCAGCCATTTCCGGCTTTCCCCACAGGCGGTGGTGACGGGCAGCGGTGAGATCGACACAAACATGTCCACTCGCCAGTTCATGGCTGGCAAGTGCGGCAAACACCCCCACAAGGTTTGCATCTGCCCCTGTCTCCTGACTGGCAATAAATTTTGCAAACTGGATGTCCAGGGGCCTGAAAGCACCGGATGCGGACAGTACTTCCAGAGGCTTGAGTTCACAGGAAGCAATTACTGGGTTACTGGCCACGGAATACATCCTCCAGTTCTTCAATCAGGGCTTTTTCCGGCCGGGTAGTAAATACACCCTGCAGGCCGGTATCTGTTTTGTGTCCGTCGATGCCGCGCAGGAACAGGTAATACACACCACCAAAATGGGTGTCATAGTCGTAGTCGGGGATCCGGCTTTTGAGGTAAAGGTGCAGTGCCAGCGAATAGATGTGGTACTGGAAGTCATACCGGTGTTCAAGCATGGCACCAGCCATGGCATCCGGATGGTAATCCTGAGGTTGCGGGCCAAGGTAATTGGATTTCCAGTCAAGGACGAAGTACCGTCCCTGGTATTCAAAGACCAGGTCAATAAAGCCCTTTAGCATGCCGGAAACTGTGTTGAAATCCAGTGTACCCGCCTGGGCAGAAAGCGGGTCATATTTCGCCAGTACAGGGTTGAGCCGCGTGGCATTGAGACTGTCAATTTCCATCACGAACTCAAGTTCAGTCAGCCTTCGTGCAGCCGGTATGTCTGCAAGCTTGAGAGCTTTGCCGTCCAGCGGGGTATGCAGGACATCTGTCATCATTTTGCTGAGCACCGGGAGCCACTCCGGTTCGTAGTTTTCCAGTGCGAGTTGCTGGAGAATCATGTCAGAGGCTTCTTCCCCGGCCATGTCCAGCCCAAAGTCTATCCGCTCGAACAAGGTGTGGAGAAAAGTACCCGGGCGTGCACCTCTCGGGAAGTGGAAGATATCCCTGACTGCTTCTTCTTCCACTTCATCATTGTCGACAATATCAGCGCCATCCACATCAAATGCCGGCGTAGCCAGCGCTGGGTCATGGCTGTGCCCCTGACGGAGAAGGCCAGAGTAACTGGTCAACAGCCAGCGGCGGTCAATCTGGTTGTCAAACACCGCAGCATTTAGTTCAACCACAGCCTCTTCTGCAGGCTGCCACCGCTGTTCAACAGGGACCGGAGGTACGCAAACTGCCGTGGTAGACGAGGTCAGTTTTGCCAACCCGGCCTGGAGCAGGGAAGCATCGCCGGCTTCCCCATTTTGCAAAAGGTAGCCGACAGCACACTGGTGGGCTGACGTCTGCGCTGATGCCCCACGTCCAACTTTGAGCGGAGCGATACCGGCAAAGCAGCCATAAACAGCTCGGGTCAGGGCAACGTAAAGCAAGCGAAGGTCTTCAGCCAGCCGCTCCTGTTCTGCTTTCTCTTTTGCCTCATCAGCACCGCCCAGCTCCAGGACAGGTATATTTTGCTCATCATGGTAAAAAGGCTGGGAACTGCTGCGAAAGCTGCAGATAAACGGCAACATAACAAAGGGATATTCCAGTCCCTTGGATTTGTGGATGGTCACGATTTGAACCAGTTCCCGCTCTGACTCCAGCCGGACCTGCTGCTCTTCAGCATTGCCGTTTGGTTCTGCAATCCGCTCTGACAGCCAACGCACCAGCGCATGGTCACTGTCCAGCTCCTGGCTTGCCTGCTGCAAAAGCTCGCCAACATGCAAAAGATCGGTCAATTGCCGCTCACCATCGAGGCTGCGCAAAAGCCGTTCGGCAATCTTGCGCTGGCCAATAAGGTTCCGGAGCATCGGCAACACGCCGCGGCTCTGCCAAATCTGACGGTAACGGGAAAATGCCACTACTGCCTTTTCCCAACTGGATTCGTCGTAGTTAAGACGGTCAAGTTCTTCCGCCGAATGTGCAAACAGGGAGGTTGCCAGCGCAGCACGCAGGTAACTTTCGTTGTCAGGTATCAAAGTGGCAGTCAGGATACGTAACACATCTGTTGCTACCGGGCTTGCAAAAACACTGTCGCGGTTGGATAGGTAAACACTGGCTATCCCCTGTTTCGCAAGCGCATCACGGACAAGGGTAGCTTCCCTGCCGGTACGAACCAGTACGGCGATATCAGAAGGGCAAACCGGGCGCTGTTTGCCTGCTTTCTCATCGATTAGCACAGTTCCATCCCTACCACCTTCGAGCAGCATCTGGGTCTGGGCAGCGGTTGCTGCGGCCATCACCGAGAAATACTCCCCTTTGGTCACAGGCTCCCCATGTTCCGGGTACCAAACGGTGAGGGCAGGTTGCTCATTTCCAGAAATTTGCCATCCCCGGCTTTCTGAACCGGGGGCCGGATCAACTGGGATAAACGGAATGTCCTGCTGGTAAATGAAGGGGTTAGCAGAGACTTCGAACACAGCATTGACCGCTTCAACCACGGCTTTGCCTGAGCGCCAGTTTGTCCCCAGGTTATAGTGGTCACGCACCTGCCGCCGGGCATGGATGTACGTGAAAATATCAGCACCACGGAATGCGTAAATCGCCTGCTTGGGATCGCCGATCATGAACAGGCCACAGGATGGCTGGCCAAGGTATACGTCACTGAATATCTGGTATTGGAGTGGATCTGTATCCTGGAATTCATCAATCATTGCCACAGGGAACGCAGTGCGCAGGCGCTCAGCCAATACCGGTCCCTGTGGTTGTCTCAACGCCCCTGCAAGGCGGGACAACAGATCATCAAATGATAACCAGCCCTGGCGGCGCTTTTCCTGTGCCAGCAAAATTCGGGTTTCTCGAATTGCCCACGCTGTCACCGCCTCCCTGATCCCCGGAGGAGAGGCCAGAAATGCTGCGATGTCAGAAAACACCGGGTGAACCGGGGTCTCTCCTTTTTTGGTTTTTTCATCCAAAACCGGCTGGCTGAATTTCTCCAGCGCTTCGGGAAAGCCGTAATCAGTAGTTTCTGAAATCGCCCAGTTCCCGACCGACTTCAGCCAGTTAGGCAGGTTTTTTTTACTGTAACTTCTCTTGTCTACACCAGACGCCGTAATCAGTGCTTCCAAATCAGGGGCGGCTTCACACCAGGCTGATTTCAGTGCAGCAATACGCGCAACCTGTTGCTTGTGCAGGTTTTCCAGAGATCCCTCAATTTCCGGTGCTTCAATTTTTACTGCTGGCCCGGAAAGATAAGGGGAAACCTCTTCAAGCAATTTCTCCGGTGAGGCCCAGATACTCCGGATTACTGATGCCAGAGCCTTCGGCAACGGATAGAAATGCCGGCGCCAGAAATCAGCCACTGCCTGCAATCTGAGCGGCTGCTCATCGGTAACAAACTGCTGGTTAAACAAGCTGCCGGATTCGAACGCATTCTGAGTCAGCATTCGCTGGCAGAATCCGTGGATGGTATATACCGCCGCTTCATCCATTTGCTGCTCTGCCTGAAGCAGCAAATTGGCAGCCGACTTATGGTCATCGACGGATGCCAACAGTGCGGAGATAACAGGATCCGTACTTTCACCCTGTAAAAAAGCCAGGCGAGCCTGATGGATACGCGCACGGATGCGATCACGGAGCTCCTGTGTCGCCGCTTCGGTAAACGTTACGACAAGAATTTCACTGACTCCCAACGGCCTCTCAAACGCATGATCGTCATTTCCATGCCCTAAAAGGAGGCGCAGATAAAGTGCAGCCAGAGTGAAAGTTTTCCCCGTACCGGCAGAGGCTTCAATCAGCCGGGCACCGTGAAGGGGAAATATCATAGGATCAAGCGGTTGAACCTGCATATCGTCCATTCCGAATAACTGGATACCCCATTGTATCAACCACTTGGCTGTCTCGCCTATCTCAGTAATTCCTTATGAAATCAGTTTATGCAACTCATTGATATTTAATAAAAATTCATTCAAATCACATGTTAACAATTTCGACAAACTGTATTATTACTAAGAAGAATAACGATATCGATAATTATTAGCGTCAGTTTGGAGTTGACCGACATGGAACTAGTGAAAAACCTCTCAGTAAGGAATAAGCTGCTGATTATTGTTGGGCTTGCTGTATCCGGGCTTATTGCACTCACTGTCATTCAAAACGTGAACCACTATCACGAAATCCTGGAAGAGCGTAAACAACACCTTCATGAAAAGCTCGAAATTGCCTTGCACGTTTTAGAGGCCGGGCATGCCGAAGGTACAGAAGAGGCAAAAACCCAGGCACTCACAATTCTGCAAGAAATGCACTTTGGGGAAAGCGGCTATTTTTTTGCCATTGATGACAATGACAAAATGATTGTAGGTACAGCCGCTCTGCGGAATAAGGATTTCTCTACCTTCAGAGATCTGAACGGCAAAAATGTACTCGCCTCACTACGGAACGTGATCCGCCAATCTCCCTCTGGTGCCTACGATTCGTATGTTTTTCACAAACCCGGCAGCAAGGAACCAATCGAAAAAGTCAGCGTTATCCGGCAGTTCCCTGCCTGGGGGCTTATCCTAGGGACCGGAATTTACATTGATGACATCCGCAACGATGTAATTTCCGATGCAATAAGTTCAGGGACAATGACTTTGGTTATGGCCTTGGTATTAGTGTTGCTCGCCTGGCAAATAAGCCTTCAGCTGATTAAACCGGTTAAGTCCATGAAAAATGTGTTGAAGTTAGTCTCCAGCGGCGACCTTACAACCCGGGCTACCATTACCTCCCATGATGAAATTGGCCAGATGGGAGAGCACCTCAATGCAGCACTCAACAACCTTTGCGACTTGCTGCGACACATTGAAAAGGGCACAGTAAAGCTCGATTCAAACAGCCGCGCACTGAAAGCCCTGGCTGACACCTCCACTCAGGGAATACAGAAACAGAGCCTGGATGTAGATTCCGCAGCCAGTGCAATGGAAGAAATGTCGTCTTCGGTGAAAGAGGTGGAAAACAGCACACACGTTGCCTCTGAAAATGCGCAAAAGGCGACCAGCATGTTAGAAACCGCTAATAACTCACTCGACATTGCCATCAGCCAGTTCACAACGGTGAACAGCGATATACAGCACAGCGCCCAGACCATTGAAAAACTTGCACTCAACACTGACAAAATCGGCGAAGTGGTTACCGTTATCAACAATATATCCGAACAGACCAACCTTCTTGCCCTTAACGCGGCTATCGAAGCCGCCCGCGCAGGAGAGGCGGGGCGGGGGTTTGCCGTCGTTGCCGATGAAGTACGTAAACTTGCGCACTCAACCCGTGAATCAACAGAACAAATTACAGATATCATCAATGAACTTCAGGGAAGTGCCCAGAATGCCGTGGCCAGAATGAAAACCGGTACCCGGCAAACTGCAGAAAGCCTGGAGCAGGCCAAAGCCGTTGATGCAAATATGAAGGAGCTGGCAACCTTGATTGGAGAGCTACAAACTATGAACCTGCAAATTGCGGCTTCTTCTACCCAGCAATCCAGTGTTGCAGAGGAAATTGCGTGCAATATGGCCAGTATCAATGATGTGTTTTCTGATACCCGTCGCGCCAGTGTACAGAGTCTTGATCTGAGCGAAGATGTAGCCGGACTTAGCAAAGAGACTCTGGCCCAGGTCCAAAAGTTCACGATAAGGACAGCAGGCTAAAGCGGAACCCAGTAAAGCCGGTGGCACTATAAACCGGCTTTACTGTTTATTGAGACACAAATCAAAAATTCAAAAACCAACCAATAAACAACAGATTGCATTATCCTTGATGAGAATTTCATCACAATTTACCGTGGCTAACTTGGTTACTATCTGCGCCATCGAATTTGGTCAACCTCTGACCCTGTGGCCGTACGGATCCCTACTCCATAATCATTATTCACCGGCGGCCACCACCCTACCCCTGCCTTCGGGCGTGTTTATCTTTCAATCTTTGTCTTCCAATTTTTCCCGAGCCTCCAGCACCGGCAACAGGTAGTTGGTTGCGCTGATGTATACCTGGTCAAGCAAGGTATCATCAATGTTCGGCCAGACGCGGGCTACGTAAGCGTTTTCTACATCTCCGGATGTCATAAACCCACCCATAAACGCCTGCACAATTTTGTCGTTTGCTTTTTCGCTGGGTTCAAACTGCCCACCCCGGCTGAACTGGGCTGACAGTCCGGCATTGGCGCTGCGCGGCAGGAAAGGCAGAGGCTGTTGCAGCCCTGCGAAATACCCTTCCAGGTAAATGCTAAGCCACGATTTCGCCTTGTCCGGATCTACCGGATTAAATAGCCACCCGGCATCGGTACCGATACACAGGCTCTGGCCGGTAAATCCACCGGCACACAGGCACAGATGGTTGATCCATACTGCCAGTTGCTCTTTTGCTCCGGCATTCCCGGCCCGGTAAACCACATGCCCATTCGCATACTGGTTCCCCACCCAACCCAAAAGCTGGACTTTCCTTTCCCCCAGGGTAAACGAAAGGTTAACCTCCCGGTCATCCCGGGACTCACTGATCCACGGGAGGATATGCTGGTATAGCGGGAGTACCGCCCCAACCTCTTCATTCAGTGCCAATGCACCAAACTGGCTGTGTGGTAACAGGCCCTGTGCCTTTTGCTGGCGGAAGAAGCACTCAACCGTGCCGTCACTGCTGTCGTTTTCCAGCATGGTTTCCAGCAATGACTGACGCAGCCGGAATCTGTCTAGGTTATCCAAGGCAAAAGGCTCAAAATCATCAAGGGCATCTGCCTGCCCCTCAAACCAGATCTTGAGGCGGCGGTTAAAAAAGTACTGGACCGGCAAGCGCCAAAAACGCTGTAGTTCAGCCAGCTCTACCGTCAGTAGGCCATCAACCGGCTCCAGCCAGTTTTCATCCAAAGGCCCTGACATAAACGGTGGAACAGCTTCCCCTTCCCCTCGAGCCGCAGGCAGCCACTCACGGGCAAAGCTTGGCATTTCCCCACGGAAAGCATCCGGACTGAAAGGCACCAAGGGATGGGCATAGGTAAGCGATTTCACCAAGTTGGCGCTGGACTCAGCTGACGGCAAACCTTCATCACCAATCAGGCAGTAGCCTTGTGACGCGTATTCAAGAAGCTCGGAAACCAGTACTGAAGGGACCTTTTCGCTGTTGTCCTGGATGGAGCGGCCAACATAGGAAATATAGAGTACTTCCTGAGCAGCCAGCATCGCCTCCAGGAACAGGTAGCGGTCATCATCACGGCGTGAGCGATCACCCGCCCGGGTTCTGCCCACCATAAGGTCAAAACCAACCGGGGCAACGGTGCGAGGATAAACGCCGTCGTTCATGCCCAGCAGGCAAACCACCCTGAATGGGATAGAACGCATTGGCATCAGGGTACAGAAGTTCACCTGGCCTGCCAGGAAACGCTGGCTGACGGTTTCCCCGCCAAGCTGATCATTCAGATAATCGCGGGCGACGGCCAGGCTCAGGGGAGCGTCAAACCCTGCATCCTGCAGTTGCTGTTGCCAGCGCTCCAGTTTATCCCGGATAAGGCGGGCAGCAGGCTCCTCATCCTGCTCAACGGCAAAGAAGTCGTCGATCATCCCGGTCAGCAGGTTGCTCCAGACTTCACCGGTACTTTCTACGGAAAGCTTCTTACGGTATGCCAACAGCGTATCCACGAAAGCGGCCAGTTGTCCTGCCAACTGCGCATCCAGTCCCTGCACTTCATCATAAGGGGCAATATCATTGAACAACCCGGCCTCTAAAGGCATGGCATAACCTAGCAACATTCTTTGCAAGCCAAACAACCAGGTGTTTTCATGCTGGGTTGGCAGGGCAAAGGCCGGGGCAGTGTCATCATTGAGACCCCAGCGTACCCCCGCTTCCTCAACCCAGAGTTTCACCCGGTCAAACTGGGCAGCATCCAGCTCAAAGCGGCGGGATACGGCCGGGACTTCGAGAAGGGAAAGCAACTCAGCCGCTGTACAACGGCTCTCCGGCAAAGTAAGCAGGTGAAGGAAAGCTTTCAGTAGGGGACTTTCCTGATCTGCCGTGCGGTCTGAAATGGAATAGGGAACAAATCGCTCACCTGGCGCATTGCCAAATACCGCCTGAATGGACGGGCTGTACGCATTGATGTCCGCTACCATCACCACAATGTCCCGCGGCTTGAGCGTTGCATCTGCTGCCATCATGCCTAGCAGCCTGTCATGAAGCACTTCCACCTCCCTCATCGGGCTGTGGCATACCTGGATGGTTAGGGAGTGATCCTCTCCCTTAACCGGCGTCTTCTTTGTGCTGTCTACTGATTTCGGGTCGCCGGCTTCCTGGAGGTTCAGGATATCGGCCTGGAGGTGGTGGAGAAGGCTGTCCCTGTTGATGTCGACAAAGCCGGCATCTACTTCCTGGCATTCCAGCTCAGAGAGCAGGTAAAGGTTATCGCGGCCAAGTTTACCCATCGATGCCAAAAGGCTGTTTCCAACTTCTGCTGCATTATTTTCATCATCGGCAAACAGCAGCCCAAGCTGACCGCCGGCGGGGGCATCTTCTCCCACGCGCAGGACCTTGCTCTGTTGCATGTTGGCACGCTTGGCAAGGTAGCGACGGTCACGGACATCCCCCCAGTAAAATTTACAGGGGTTGGTAAACATATAATGGACATCAACGTGCTGGCCAAGGGCTTTCAGCGCATCGAGGTAGCGGGGCGGCAGTGCGGAAATCCCAAACACAAAGATACGGTCAATATCTTTAAGCCCTTCGGGCTTCCCTGCCATCCCTTCCAGCGTGTCGATAAACTGCTGGTAGAGGTTCGCTCGGTGGTACGGGGACTGCCCCAACCCCAAAGTGTAGTCATAAAGCTGCCGCCATACTTTGGGCTGCCACGGCATAGAGCCATCAAGCTCGGAAACCGGTTGTCCCTGCTCCCAGGCTTCTATCCATTCAGGCCGGTACACGAGGTACTGGTCGAGCACATCTGCCACTTTACCGGCAAGCTGAAACCGTTTCTGGCCGCCCTCATCACCTTCCAGATATTGTGCCAACTGGGAGAAATCTTCATCTTGCAGGCATTCCGGCAACAGCTTCATCAGCTTCCAGCCCATCGCCTCTTTGTTGAAGTAACTGCGCTCAGGGACATCAGCCAAAACCCGGGTGAACATTTCCCAGATAAAAGTAGCTGGCAGCGGAAAGGCAATATTGGCTGCAATACCTGTTTCTTTGGCAATTTCCAATTTAAGCCACTGAGCCATACCGGGGCTTTGTACCAGGATAATTTCTTGCTGGAAGGGGTTTGACAGCGGGTCACGCTCAGCAAGCGCCAGCAGCAGGCTTTTCAGCAGGTCAACATGGTTGGAATGATAGACGGTAAACACGGGCAGTCAGCCTGTCGGGTAATAATGGACTGATTGTGACCCATGAAAAAAAGGCACGCAACTGTGTGCGTGCCAACTCTCTGATTCAAAGAGAATACTTAAATCAAGCCATTGCAGGTTTGGCTTGCAATTTTGCAGAGAAAAACATCAGGTAGCGGATTGCCACATAGCTGACAATGACAGTTGCCACAATCAGTTCCAGATTGGCCAGGAAACGAATCTGTTCAACATAGTGTGCCGCAATACCTTGTTTAGCCATCCAGTTAGCGGTTTTAAACAGTGCTGTAGAACCAATCACCATAGGGAATGTAAACGCTGCATAGCCTGGTGAAAATGGCAGACGGAGCAACTTCAGGAACGCCAGGTAAATCACTCCGGTCATCAACACTGCAATACCCAGCAGTACTGCGATAATTACCGGAGAAGGGTTTGATGTCACAGTCAGGTAGCCAGCCAGGGACAGGCTTGCTGGTGCTGCCATAATCGCAATGGTTGGTTTGGCATCATCAGGAATTTCATGACTGAAGATCAGGCGGTACAACATAGCCGGTAGCATGATGGCGTATGAGATCAGGCCAAAAATCATAATGGCGTTGGCTAAAGGAGCCAGTTCCGGGTTACCGGAAAACGAAACATCAGCCACAATCAGCCCTACAGGCGGGACAAACCAGCTTGGAACCATATGGTGAATTTCAAATTCAGCGGCACGGTGCCAGGTAAATGTCATCAGGAACAGAACATGGGCAGCGACTGCCGCCAGCCAGAGTGCATCACCAGCAACCGGCGAGATCTTTCCGAGACTGTTGGATACCACCATACTTGCCATGGCAAAGGTGGGAACAACACTGCCTACCACAGGGTGGCGCAGGTCCTGGGTTAAAAGCGATGGCTTGAGTGCAAATTTTATCGCCAACAGTATCAACATGACACCGGCAATGCCTGCTGTGAAAAACTGGCCTTGCCCGTGGAGTTGTGCTGCGTTTTCCCAGCACCAACCCAGGCTGCCGATACCCAGTGCCAATCCAGCCATTGGTGTCGGAATCGCAGAGAAAAATTGTCGTATTGTTTTCATGGCTCTCTCGCTCCCCCTAAAAATTCTATGGTGCGAGAATACGCTGGCGAAAAAGTTAAGTATACTTGAATTAATTTAACCCATGATTAAGTAATTCTTAACGATGCTCAATATCAGCCTGCGCCAACTACAAATCTTTGTTGCCATCGCCCGTGAAGGATCCGCATCCCAGGCAGCAGAAACCCTGTTTATATCCAAACCAGCCGTCAGCATGGCGCTGTCCGAACTGGAAAAACAGCTGGATCAAACACTGTTTCTGCGCCAGAAAAACCGGTTGCACCTTAATGAACATGGAAAGGCTTTGTTACCCTTGGCTGACGAATTGCTAAGCCGCAGTGAGTCTATCGACAAGCTGTTTCGCCAAGAGAGTATTCTGACCGGTTCGTTAAAAATTGGCGCCAGCGAAACCATTGGGAACCAGCTTATCCCCTACCTAATCCGAGATTTCAGGCAATTCAGCGGTCATGATCGACAATCCCTGGCGCTTGGCAACAGCGCCGGCATCGCAGAAATGTTGCTGTCATTTGATTTGGATATTGGGTTTATTGAAGGCAGGGTAGAACACCCGGATCTCAATATCACCCCATGGAAAACAGATGAGATGGTCATTGTCAGCAACCCCAGCCACCCTCTTTGCCACAATGGGAAAGTCAGTTGGGCCGATCTAAACAGCCAGCCATGGATTTTGCGTGAACAGGGCTCAGGCACACGGGATTACTTTTCACAGCATGTCGCTTCCCACCTGGAAACATGGAAGACAGAATTCGAACTCAGCAACACTGAGGCCATTATAAACTCAGTAGCCGCAGGTCTCGGACTGACTTGTATATCCAGGCATACCGTTACCCATGCCCTTGCCGACAACCGGGTCGTTATTTTGCCTACGCCAGCCAATGCTGCGCGTCAGTTCTGGATGGTAAGGCATAAACAAAAATACGCTTCTCCTCTTCTTGAGAACTTTGAAGCGTATTGTAGGGACTGGAGGCATTAAACCCGGTTGTCACCGGTGCTGAAAGCGATGACCTGGCTGACCTGGCAATAAGGTCGACCACTTTCTGCTACCCATTCATCAAAAGCAGACTGAATAGCTTTCAGGCTACGCTGGGTATTTATACCGCCATCGACAATACCGGTATTACGTAAATAAGCTTCTGTGTCACGGGAAAGAATGAAAGTATCCTTGCCCATCAGGCGAAGTGTGTATGGGCCAGTATTGCCCCCAAGTCGGGAACCGTTCTTTTTCAGGTAGCCCCAGAGCCCGATAAGATCATTTTGCGGCCACTCAGCCACAAAGCGACCAAAGCTGCCAGCCTGTTTGGAGGCCCTAAATATCATCTCGGCGTTTGCCGGAATGGTCATGACTTTTCCTAGGTGTCGGATTATCTCAGGATTTTTAGCTTTTTCCTCCCACATATCCGGCGGTGTCAGGCGCATTTTCTCTATATCAAAGCCCCAGAACACATCCTCAAATCCCGGCCATTTGTTTCTTACCACCTGCCAATTCATACCTGACTGGAAAACCTTCTGGGTAAACGCTGCCAGCCAGCGGTCATCTGCTGTAGCTGTCAGCTCTTCAACTCCCGCCGGGACAGCCAGCAGGGCTTCTAATTCAACCTCCCCGCCTTTACGCTCGGCAGCACGCTGGTAAATTCTTTGAAATTTTTCTCTGGTCATCACACAATCCATTTCCCGGTTGGACTTAATCAACAGGATACTGTATAAAAAGCCAGTAATTCAATCAGGAGTAGGGTGATCATGGCCGTTATCGTCAAATACGTGGTAGAACGCAACGGAGAAGAGAAGATGACTTTCACCTCTAAGGCAGAGGCAGATGCCTATGACAAAATGTTGGACATGGCAGACGAATTGTTCGAGTTACTCGGCGATTGCGAAATGCTGAGTGATGAAAGTCAGCGGGAAGAGTTGGCAATGTACCTGGCACAACGCCGGGAAGATGTCCTGGTAGCTCTGGGAGCAAAACGTAAAGCTGCGCCGGCTAAAAAAGCCAAGCCTAAAGCACAGAAGGCAGAATCGGAGCAAGACGACGACCAGGCGGCCTGATATTCATCTCTTCACCTGCCAGGGTATATTACTCTTTCGAAAACGACGCCTGTGATTAGAAAGAAAATATGCCCTGGTGAGTTCGGTAGCACACTCAAATCAACCCATCTTTCTCTTAAAATCTCGCCTTAAACCACTTTTCCTGCCAAAAATCTTTCGCAATACATAATTTACCTTTATTCCTCCTGTTCCCCTTCAATCTCACACCATCTCAATTTATGATATTTATCAAATTTCGAACCATGCGTCCTTTCGCATGCAGCCTGTTTTACATGGAGATTCGTAACTAATGTCCAGCTTTGCTCTAGCCTTCGGTACGGCGACAAAAAACCGCGACGGAAAAATCATCGAAGCTTTCTTCCCTGATCCAATCCTAAATCCGGGCGATGCCCTGGTATCGGCCTTGTCCGAAATCACCGGATACCAAGGCGGCAATCAGGTCATTGAGGTTGAAGCGGCACAATGTGCATCTTTGGCAGAAGCTTTTGCCCAGGCAGACGTCGAAAAGTCAGCCCATTTTGCAGGAAAAGCAAGCCAATCGGTTCAACCCCTGGTTCTGGTTATTCTTGAAAAAGATGAGCAACCTGCATCAGTTGCAGAAGGCTTCCTGAAACTTCAGTTAATCTCTCACCGCCTCGCTCAGCCGCATGGTGTGGTGCTGGACGGCATTTTCGGCCTGCTTCACAACATTGCCTGGACCAGCCATGGTCCTATCGACCTGCCTGAACTTGCAGATCGTCAGATGGAAGCCCGGCTAAACGGAGAAAGCATCTCCGTCGATTGTGTGGACAAGTTCCCTAAAATGGTCGACTACGTTGTGCCTGCCGGTGTTCGTATCGCTGATACTTCCCGTGTACGACTCGGTGCTCACGTTGGTGAAGGCACGACGGTAATGCATGAGGGATTCATCAACTTCAACGCAGGTACTACCGGTGTAAGCATGGTTGAAGGACGTATTTCTGCAGGTGTAGTTGTCGGCAACGGCAGTGATATCGGCGGCGGTGCCTCTATCATGGGCACACTCAGCGGTGGGGGTAAGCTGGTTATCTCTATTGGTGAGAACAGCCTCCTGGGTGCAAATGCAGGCCTTGGTTTCCCAATGGGTGATCGCTGCACAATCGAATCAGGTCTTTATGTTACTGCCGGCACTAAGGTAACTATGCTGGATGCTGATGGCCAGGAAGTCGATGTAGTTAAAGCTCGAGATCTTGCAGGTAAGCCTGACCTCCTTTTCCGCCGTAACTCTGTCAGCGGCCGAATTGAGTGCCTTACCAACAAGTCTGCAGTCGAGCTCAATAGTGAACTCCACAAAAACAACTAATCTTTCTCTGGCTTTTGCCTGATACTTAAAAGGCGGGTTACTAAACCCGCCTTTTCAATACCGCAAAATAACAGTCAGAAAACACTGCCTGACTCTAAGCCAGACTGGTAGTTTTCATAAAAAATCCAGCCATCTTTACGGTCACTGCAAACACCCGTATAAGGTAACCCTTTGATACCAACCGTGTAGCCGTTCATAGGGTTACAGTAAGCATCAATACCCTTTTTATAGGCATCCATATAATCGCTTTGCGCAACCTTATCCTTTGCACCTAGCTTTTCCAGCTCCTCTACAGAGCGTTTCTGGTAGCCATGGGAGGCATCCCAGTTTCCCATTTCCGCCCATTCGGAATTATCAGCGAACGATCTCACTTCACTACTGACACAGCCGGTAAGCATTACCGCGGCCAGCAAAGATAACATCACAACTTTGTTCATGCTTATGTCTCCAACGGAAATTGCATAAATATCCTACAACTTAAGCATTAATACGCATATGTGTTAATTTGAACAGTGGTCCGACTCATTTGATTTGTTGTTCTGAAATGGTGCGGGGGGAATCATTAAATCCAATGTGTGAATTACAGGTACCTATTGGGAAAGATCCGGTGGTTTAGAGCCGAAATTCGCCTCTAATCTATAAACTTATTTCAGTACGGAGTAAATTTCAGATACAAAAAAGCCACCTCAAGGGTGGCTGTTTTGTTAAAAGTGGCAGGGGCGGAGGGACTCGAACCCCCAACTTTCGGTTTTGGAGACCGACGCTCTACCAATTGAACTACGCCCCTACTGGTAAAACGTTATAAATAAGTGGCGGAGCGGACGGGACTCGAACCCGCGACCCCCGGCGTGACAGGCCGGTATTCTAACCAACTGAACTACCGCTCCGCAGCGATACTGTTTACCGAATAAAGTCTTATGGTTAGCTTGCTTTATCCAGTGTTGCCTTCATCTTCTCTTAAAGATGAAAACCAATTTAAAGCCTGGCGATGTCCTACTCTCACATGGGGAGACCCCACACTACCATCGGCGCTATTGCGTTTCACTTCTGAGTTCGGCATGGGTTCAGGTGGAGCCACAATGCTATGGTCGCCAGACAAATTCGGTACAATCTTGAAAGCTGATGTCTTCTAGCGTGTTCTCTTACACATTCAAGATGTTTGATTCTCTTGAGTACGCACAAAACCCCTTGGGTGTTGTATGGTTAAGCCTCACGGGCAATTAGTACAGGTTAGCTCAACGCCTCACAGCGCTTACACACCCTGCCTATCTACGTCGTAGTCTCCGACAACCCTTTAGGACACTTAAAGTGTCAGGGAGAACTCATCTTGAGGCTCGCTTCCCGCTTAGATGCTTTCAGCGGTTATCGATTCCGAACTTAGCTACCGGGCAATGCCACTGGCGTGACAACCCGAACACCAGAGGTTCGTCCACTCCGGTCCTCTCGTACTAGGAGCAGCCCCTCTCAATTCTCCAACGCCCACGGCAGATAGGGACCGAACTGTCTCACGACGTTCTAAACCCAGCTCGCGTACCACTTTAAATGGCGAACAGCCATACCCTTGGGACCGACTTCAGCCCCAGGATGTGATGAGCCGACATCGAGGTGCCAAACACCGCCGTCGATATGAACTCTTGGGCGGTATCAGCCTGTTATCCCCGGAGTACCTTTTATCCGTTGAGCGATGGCCCTTCCATTCAGAACCACCGGATCACTATGACCTGCTTTCGCACCTGCTCGAACCGTCATTCTCGCAGTCAAGCGGGCTTATGCCATTGCACTAACCTCACGATGTCCGACCGTGATTAGCCCACCTTCGTGCTCCTCCGTTACTCTTTGGGAGGAGACCGCCCCAGTCAAACTACCCACCAGGCACTGTCCTCACCCCGGATAACGGGGCCAAGTTAGAACATCAAACATACAAGGGTGGTATTTCAAGGATGGCTCCACGGCAACTGGCGTCACCGCTTCAAAGCCTCCCACCTATCCTACACATGTAGGCTCAATGTTCAGTGCCAAGCTGTAGTAAAGGTTCACGGGGTCTTTCCGTCTAGCCGCGGGTACACAGCATCTTCACTGCGATTTCAATTTCACTGAGTCTCGGGTGGAGACAGCGTGGCCATCATTACGCCATTCGTGCAGGTCGGAACTTACCCGACAAGGAATTTCGCTACCTTAGGACCGTTATAGTTACGGCCGCCGTTTACCGGGGCTTCGATCAAGAGCTTCATCCGAAGACTAACCCCATCAATTAACCTTCCGGCACCGGGCAGGCGTCACACCGTATACGTCTTCTTTCGAATTTGCACAGTGCTATGTTTTTAATAAACAGTTGCAGCCACCTGGTATCTGCGACTGCCTTCAGCTCCATCCGCAAGGGACTTCACCAAGGGCAGCGTACCTTCTCCCGAAGTTACGGTACCATTTTGCCTAGTTCCTTCACCCGAGTTCTCTCAAGCGCCTTGGTATTCTCTACCCGACCACCTGTGTCGGTTTGGGGTACGGTTACTGATAACCTGAAGCTTAGAGGCTTTTCCTGGAAGCATGGCATCAATGACTTCACCACCGTAGTGGCTCGACATCAGGTCTCAGCCTTAAGAGAAACCGGATTTACCTAATTTCTCAGCCTACACCCTTGAACCGGGACAACCGTCGCCCGGCCCACCTAGCCTTCTCCGTCCCCCCATCGCAGTTATCAGCAGTACGGGAATATTAACCCGTTTCCCATCGACTACGCCTTTCGGCCTCGCCTTAGGGGCCGACTCACCCTGCCCCGATTAACGTTGGACAGGAACCCTTGGTCTTCCGGCGAGGAGGTTTTTCACCCCCTTTGTCGTTACTCATGTCAGCATTCGCACTTCTGATACGTCCAGCACACCTTACAGTGCACCTTCAGCCGCTTACAGAACGCTCCCCTACCCAATGCGATAAATCGCATTGCCGCAGCTTCGGTGTATCGCTTAGCCCCGTTACATCTTCCGCGCAGGCCGACTCGACCAGTGAGCTATTACGCTTTCTTTAAATGATGGCTGCTTCTAAGCCAACATCCTGGCTGTCTGGGCCTTCCCACATCGTTTCCCACTTAGCGATAACTTTGGGACCTTAGCTGGCGGTCTGGGTTGTTTCCCTCTCCACGACGGACGTTAGCACCCGCCGTGTGTCTCCCGGATAGTACTTACTGGTATTCGGAGTTTGCAAAGGGTTGGTAAGTCGGGATGACCCCCTAGCCTTAACAGTGCTCTACCCCCAGTAGTATTCGTCCGAGGCGCTACCTAAATAGCTTTCGGGGAGAACCAGCTATCTCCGAGTTTGATTGGCCTTTCACCCCTAGCCACAAGTCATCCGCTAATTTTTCAACATTAGTCGGTTCGGTCCTCCAATTGATGTTACTCAATCTTCAACCTGCCCATGGCTAGATCACTCGGTTTCGGGTCTAATTCCAGCAACTGCACGCCCAGTTAAGACTCGGTTTCCCTACGGCTCCCCTATGCGGTTAACCTTGCTACTGAAATTAAGTCGCTGACCCATTATACAAAAGGTACGCAGTCACCCAACAAGTGGGCTCCCACTGCTTGTACGTACACGGTTTCAGGTTCTATTTCACTCCCCTCACAGGGGTTCTTTTCGCCTTTCCCTCACGGTACTGGTTCACTATCGGTCAGTCAGGAGTATTTAGCCTTGGAGGATGGTCCCCCCATCTTCAGACAAGATAACACGTGTCCCGTCCTACTCGTTTTCACGCTAAAAGCATTGTCGTGTACGGGGCTGTCACCCTGTATCGCGCCACTTTCCAGAGGCTTCCACTAACACTTAAAACGCTTAAGGGCTAATCCGGGTTCGCTCGCCGCTACTGCCGGAATCTCAGTTGATTTCTTTTCCTCGGGGTACTTAGATGTTTCAGTTCTCCCGGTTCGCCTCGCTGCGCTATGTATTCACGCAGCGATACTGGCTTATGCCAGTGGGTTTCCCCATTCGGACATCCCAGACTCAAGTGGCTTTTACTGCCTTATCTGGGCTTATCGCAAGTTAATACGTCCTTCATCGCCTCTGACTGCCAAGGCATCCACCGTGTACGCTTAGTCACTTAACCATACAACCCGAAGGAGTTTCGAGTCATACGTTGACCAAGATTTGGTTTTCGCCGTACTCAAATTGAGTTGTGCTTAAAGCACTACCAAAACACTTGAATGTGTTTGCTTTGAGAACTTGTTTGCTTTCGCAAACAATCCAATCTTTCGATTGAATTACTAGTCAGCTTTCCAGATTGTTAAAGAGCATGTGTTTCGGTGTCTACAAGAGACAAGGAACCACTTTCTAAGGACACTTTTGCAAATGTGCTTAAAGAGTGGTGGAGCTAGACGGGATCGAACCGTCGACCTCTTGCATGCCATGCAAGCGCTCTCCCAGCTGAGCTATAGCCCCGACGTCTATTACTTAGATATCCACTTCAAGGAAGTGGTGGGTCTGAGTGGACTTGAACCACCGACCTCACCCTTATCAGGGGTGCGCTCTAACCACCTGAGCTACAGACCCATCTAAGCAATGATGCTCTCTTTACTTTTCGACCAGGCAATCTGTGTGGACACTCATGAAGCAGTTTAGGTAAGGAGGTGATCCAGCCCCAGGTTCCCCTAGGGCTACCTTGTTACGACTTCACCCCAGTCATGAATCACACCGTGGTAAACGCCCTCCCGAAGGTTAAGCTATCTACTTCTGGTGCAACCCACTCCCATGGTGTGACGGGCGGTGTGTACAAGGCCCGGGAACGTATTCACCGTGGCATTCTGATCCACGATTACTAGCGATTCCGACTTCATGGAGTCGAGTTGCAGACTCCAATCCGGACTACGACATACTTTCTGGGATTCGCTCCACCTCGCGGTCTCGCTGCCCTCTGTATATGCCATTGTAGCACGTGTGTAGCCCTACTCGTAAGGGCCATGATGACTTGACGTCGTCCCCACCTTCCTCCGGTTTATCACCGGCAGTCTCCCTGGAGTTCCCGACATGACTCGCTGGCAAACAAGGATAAGGGTTGCGCTCGTTGCGGGACTTAACCCAACATTTCACAACACGAGCTGACGACAGCCATGCAGCACCTGTCTCAGAGCTCCCGAAGGCACACTCGAATCTCTTCAAGCTTCTCTGGATGTCAAGAGTAGGTAAGGTTCTTCGCGTTGCATCGAATTAAACCACATGCTCCACCGCTTGTGCGGGCCCCCGTCAATTCATTTGAGTTTTAACCTTGCGGCCGTACTCCCCAGGCGGTCTACTTAACACGTTAGCTCCGAAAGCCACACCTTATAGGCACAACCTCCAAGTAGACATCGTTTACGGCGTGGACTACCAGGGTATCTAATCCTGTTTGCTCCCCACGCTTTCGCATCTGAGCGTCAGTCTTTGTCCAGGGGGCCGCCTTCGCCACCGGTATTCCTCCAGATCTCTACGCATTTCACCGCTACACCTGGAATTCTACCCCCCTCTACAAGACTCTAGCCTGCCAGTCTCAAATGCAACTCCCAGGTTAAGCCCGGGGCTTTCACATCTGACTTAACAGACCGCCTGCATGCGCTTTACGCCCAGTAATTCCGATTAACGCTCGCACCCTCCGTATTACCGCGGCTGCTGGCACGGAGTTAGCCGGTGCTTCTTCTGCAGCTAACGTCAAATGGTGCAGCTATTAACTACACCACCTTCCTCACTGCTGAAAGTGCTTTACAACCCGAAGGCCTTCTTCACACACGCGGCATGGCTGCATCAGGGTTTCCCCCATTGTGCAATATTCCCCACTGCTGCCTCCCGTAGGAGTCTGGACCGTGTCTCAGTTCCAGTGTGGCTGATCATCCTCTCAGACCAGCTAGGGATCGTCGCCTTGGTGAGCCATTACCCCACCAACTAGCTAATCCCACTTGGGCTCATCTCTGGGTGCGAGGCCCGAAGGTCCCCCGCTTTGGTCCGTAGACATTATGCGGTATTAGCTACCGTTTCCAGTAGTTATCCCCCGCCCAGAGGCAGATCCCCAAGCATTACTCACCCGTCCGCCGCTCGCCGCCCAACAACGCTCCCGAAGGATTGTTGTTGTCGCTGCCGCTCGACTTGCATGTGTTAGGCCTGCCGCCAGCGTTCAATCTGAGCCATGATCAAACTCTTCAATTAAAGTTTTTTCAAACCCGAAGGTTTGGCTCAATGAATACTGTTTATCTATTTTCATAGATAGAATTGACTGTGCCGATATTCCTTTTCAGGAATCTCGTTTGGTCACTCGATTCATTGAATAAATCTTTTATTCTGTTTCAACGAGTGCCCACACAGATTGCATGGTCAAATTGTTAAAGAGCGTTGCTTATCTCACTAAGCAGGCTGGGGATTCTATCTCACCCAGCTGGCGTGTCAAGCACTTTCGCTTGCCGCCCGTTGTCGCAGTTTGTCGTGACAACGGAGGCGAATTATAGGGAGATAATTTCATGGCGCAAGAGATAATTTAAAAAAAATGACCGTTTGCACAAAACATCATCAAATACGTCATTTTTGATGAATATGCATACAAAAATGGGGGAGAACTCTACGTTCTCCCCCATTCTATTCGTTTGTTTTAATGTCTTGCGACTACTTCACCATTTTCAACACCAAGGTGAATAGTACGCCCTGCAGACAATTTACCGGACAGGATTTCCTGAGCAACTGGGTTTTCGACGTATTGCTGTATTGCACGCTTGAGTGGACGCGCCCCATAAACAGGGTCAAAGCCTACCTTCGCTATCGTACTCAGCGCTTCTTCACTTACTTCCAGAATGAAGTCTCGGTCAGCCATGCGCTTAGCCAGGCGATCAAGCTGGATAGAAGCAATCTCCTTAATGTGCTCTTCGCCCAATGGGTGGAACACAACAACTTCATCTACACGGTTGATGAATTCAGGACGGAAGTGGTGACTGACAACTTCCATAACAGTTGACTTCATTCCGTCATAATCCAGCTCACCAAAATGCTCCTGAATACGATCCGAGCCAAGGTTCGATGTCATAATGACTACCGCATTACGAAAATCCACCGTACGGCCTTGGCCGTCAGTCAGGCGTCCATCATCAAGTACCTGCAACAGTATGTTGAATACATCCGGGTGAGCCTTTTCCACTTCATCGAGCAAGATGACGGAATAAGGACGACGACGAACTGCCTCTGTCAGGTAACCGCCCTCTTCATAACCGACATAACCCGGAGGCGCACCGACCAGTCGAGCGACGGAGTGTTTCTCCATAAACTCGGACATGTCGATCCGGACCATCGCATCACTGCTGTCAAACAGGAATTCAGCCAGTGATTTACAAAGCTCCGTTTTACCTACACCTGTAGGGCCAAGGAACAGGAAGGAGCCGATTGGACGGTTCGGATCCGCCAGTCCGGCGCGGCTGCGTCGGATAGCATTCGCGACTGCACTCACCGCTTCATCCTGGCCAATGACGCGGCCATGGAGTTTCTCTTCCATTTGGAGCAGCTTTTCCCGCTCACCTTCCAGCATCTTGGCAACTGGGATACCGGTCTGGCGGGAAAGCACTTCGGCAATCTCAGCATCCGTTACCCTGTTGCGCAGCAGCTTCATTTCGTACATTTCAGCCTGACTGGCAAGGTCGAGTTGTTTTTCAAGCTCTGGAATACGGCCGTACTGCAGTTCAGACATCCGGTTAAGGTCACCGGCCCTGCGGGCGATCTCCAGATCAGTACGCGCCCTTTCCAGCTCAGCTTTAATATGCTGAGTGCCAGACAGCGCTGCTTTCTCAGATTTCCAGATCTCTTCCTGCTCCGAGTATTCACGCTCTTTTGTTTCGAGCTCTTCACTCAGCACCGACAGACGCTTGCGGCTTGCATCGTCATTTTCTTTTTCAAGCGCCTGTTGCTCAATCTTTAGCTGAATGATACGGCGCTCAAGACGGTCAAGGGATTCCGGCTTGGAATCGATCTGCATACGAATGCTCGATGCGGCTTCGTCGATCAGGTCAATGGCCTTATCTGGCAGCTTACGATCCGACACGTAGCGGTGTGACAACGTCGCAGCAGCGACAATTGCCGGGTCAGTGATTTCCACATGGTGGTGAAGCGCGTACCGCTCTTTCAGACCACGAAGAATCGCAATAGTGTCTTCCACGGTTGGCTCTTCAACCAGGACTTTCTGGAAACGACGTTCAAGAGCGGCGTCTTTTTCGACATACTGACGGTATTCATCCAGGGTAGTGGCACCAACACAGTGAAGCTCACCGCGGGCCAGGGCAGGCTTGAGCATGTTACCCGCATCCATTGCCCCCTCGGCTTTCCCCGCACCGACCATAGTATGCAGCTCATCGATAAAGAGGATGACATTCCCCTCTTCCTTCGCCAGTTCGTTAAGCACCCCTTTCAGGCGCTCTTCAAACTCACCGCGGTATTTCGCACCGGCAACGAGCGAGCCCATATCCAGAGAAAGCACACGCTTGTTACGCAGCCCTTCAGGCACTTCGCCATTCACAATACGTTGCGCAAGGCCTTCGACGATAGCGGTTTTACCGACACCGGGCTCACCAATAAGTACCGGGTTATTCTTGGTACGGCGCTGCAGAACCTGGATGGTGCGGCGGATTTCTTCATCACGGCCGATAACAGGATCCAGCTTGCCTTGCTCAGCACGTTCGGTCAGGTCAATGGTGAACTTTTCAAGTGCCTGACGGCTTTCTTCTGCGTTTGGATCATCGATGTTCTGACCACCGCGGACTTTGTCGATTGCCTCTTCTACCTTACGGGTAGTCAGGCCAAGTTCGCGCAGTAACTCTCCCAGCGGGCCTTTGTCTTCCACTGCCGCCAGGATAAAGAGCTCGGATGAAATGAATTTATCTTTGCGTTTCTGTGCCAGCTTGTCGCACATATTCAGCAGCATGCCCATACCATGGGAAAGCTGCACATCACCACCGATGCCAGACACTTTGGGCAGACGGTCAAGAAGCTCAGAAAGGCTTGAGCGCAGCTGGGAAACGTCAACATCCAGCATGGTCATAAGAGGGCGGATAGTACTGCCGTCTTGATTGAGCAGTGCCACCATCAGGTGCACAGGCTCGATATATTGATGGTCTCGTCCCAGCGCCAGTGACTGAGCATCGGCGATGGCTAACTGAAATTTACTGGTAAATCTGTCTAGGCGCATAGCCCCTCCTAATAAAATCACCACGCCTTGTATGACTTTATAGATGGGATCACTATCGCGTTTTTTCAAGGGAAACCGGCTAAAAAACGAAAATTTTCAGCCGGTAAAAAAGTGCAGAACGGTGTAAAATCAGAGGCGCCAGATAAGCGTTGCCTGACGTCCGGTTTTACCATCACGGCGGTAGGAATAAAACAGCTCCGGATCAGAATGGGTGCAGTATTCCCCTCCGAAAATCTGGCTGACACCGACGGCTTCAAGGCGAAGCCGGGCCAGTTGGTAGATATCCGCCAACCAGCGGTCATTGTGCGGCTTGAAAGCGACTTTCGCTTCCGGTTGACGAGCAACAAATTGCTCTCGTACTTCAGGGCCCACCTCAAAGGCATCTGGGCCAATTGCTGGGCCAAACCACACCATCACATTTTGAGGTTGGGTAAATTTCGCCAGCGTGTTTTCCAGGACACCATCCAGCAGTCCGCGCCATCCAGCATGCGCAGCTGCCACCTCTTGCCCGTCTTCTGAGCAAAAGAGTACCGGCAGGCAATCTGCTGTCATGATGCAGCACACCTCTCCGGATTTATCCGTGTAAGCAGCATCTGAATCCGGCACAGAGCCTTCAGAAAGAGGCAGTTCCATCACTTCGGTACCGTGAACCTGATTTAGCCAAGCAGGTGGAGCAGGAAGATGGGCATCTTCCTGCAACAGCTTACGGTTCTCCAATACCCTGGTAGGATCATCCCCAACATGGTTTCCCAGGTTTAATCCCTGGAAAACCCCATCGCTGACACCGCCTCGCCGAGTGGTGCTAAGCGCCTCAATATTTGCCGGTGCAGGCCAGTTGGGAACAATCCAGCTTGTCATAGGTCGTCCATCAGATCCTTGTTCAGAATTGCGTCATCACGCAGCACTTCAGCCAGTTTCACCATGTCATCAGGAACCGGTGCATGCCATTCCATCTCTTCACCAGTGATTGGATGTTCAAGGCGCAACATAACAGCGTGCAATGCCTGTCGGTCAAACGCACGCAGCGTTTTCACCAGTTCTTCCTCTGAACCACGAGGCGGACGAGGACGCCCACCGTACTGTTGGTCTCCAACCAGTGGGTGGTTCAAATAAGACATATGAACACGAATCTGGTGAGTACGGCCGGTTTCCAGACGCAGTCGGATACGTGTGTGCTCACGGAAATGTTCAGCAACACGGTAATGGGTAACTGCTGGCTTACCGAACTCGTTTACCGCCATCAGAGTACGCTTGGTCGGGTGACGGCCAATTGGTTTGTCCACCAAACCGCCTCCGGTCATACGGCCAATAGCAATGGCTTCATATTCACGGGTAATACGGCGTTTTTGCAGCGCACGAACCAAACGGGTTTGCGCCGGTACGGTTTTCGCCACTACCATCAGGCCGGTGGTATCTTTGTCCAAGCGGTGCACGATACCGGCACGCGGTACTTCGGCAATCTCAGGGTAACGGAAAAGCAGGCCATTGAGGACAGTGCCATCAGGACAGCCCGCACCCGGGTGTACAACCAAATCCCTTGGTTTGTTGATGACCAGGATATCATCGTCCTCGTAAACGATATTCAATGGGATATCCTGTGGTTCGAAGCGTTCATCATCTTCGATTTCAGCCGCGATCACGATGGCTTCGCCACCCATCAATTTATTGCGGGGCTTGTCTACAACAACCCCGTCGACACTGACCCGTCCCGCCAGAATCCATTCTTTGATTCGTGAACGGGAGTAATCAGAAAACAGCTCTGCCAGAGCCTGATCAAGACGTTGGCCAAGCTGGCTGTCATTTACTGTCGCGGTTAACTCAATTTGTTGCGCCATATCGAACTTTTATTAATTTCATCAGACAAACTGCTTACACATGGCAGCAGTTAAGGGATGGTGGTAACCCGCAGGAATACTGTGCGGATCATATTGTTCTACCGCCAAACAGGGGATTTCGTTAATCTGTTTGGTTTACGCCATGGTGCTGGGTAGAATAGCCGGAATCGCGCCATTGTATCTTTTAAAGGCCGCAAGACCAATGCTTCATCAACGATGAAGTTGCCGGCCACCTGGAAAGAGTTGAACCCTAGACCAAGGAAGCGACTGAAATAATGAAACGTCTTATCCTCAGCGGCCTGCTTGCCGTTGGATTATTGGCTGGCTGTTCCAGCAAAGAAACTGTAGTGCCTGATGTTCCGCCTTCGCAACTTTATTCTGAAGCACAAACGTCTCTGAATGAGGGTAACTGGACATCAGCTATCGAAAAACTGGAAGCCTTGGATTCTCGCTATCCTTTTGGTGCGTACTCCGAGCAGGTCCAACTCGATCTGATTTATGCCTACTACAAAAGTGACGATCTGGCACTGGGTGAAGCTACAATCAACCGCTTTATGCGCATGAATCCCGGCCATGCCAAATCTGACTGGGTTTTATATATGCGCGGCCTGACCCACATGGCAGGGGATCGCAGCATGCTGCATGATATCTTTAATATCGACCGCTCTGACCGTGACCCGCAACCGGCGATGAAAGCTTTCCGTGATTTCAAACGACTGCTGGAGCGCTATCCAAACAGCCCTTACGCAGCCGACGCAAAGACCCGGATGTTGTTCCTGAAAAACCGTTTGGCTAACTACGACCTCGCAACCGCTGATTTTTATATCCGCCGTGAGGCCTGGATTGCTGCCGTTAACCGATGCAAGCAAATTCAGCAGGATTTCCCGGATACCGAAGCTGCACGTAAATCGCTGCCACTGATGTTGGAAGCCTACGAAAAGCTCGGTCTTGAAGAACCAGCACAGCGCACCCGGGAACTGATTAAACTCAACCCGGTATAAACTCCAATTCCGGAAAACAAAAAAGCAGCGATTGGATCGCTGCTTTTTTGTTTGAATTCGATTTTCATGCCATTCCATGCCGGTTAAAAAGTCACCTCAACCTGGCGAACGGCCGCACAAGTGCTGGAACAATAAAGTAAAAAATTGCCCTCTACTCTCTCCATACTGCAACAGCCCTCTCCCCTATATCAAGAAAAATCGGCAACAAATTTGCCAACTCACGAAACAGGATCACAGTTTGAAACCCCTCAAAAACATCACACCAGAAAGGTGATTTTCGTCACATTTTTATTCTCCCAAAACAGTAATCTGAAAGTGAGCCCGCAAGGGGGAAAGAGAAGAGGAAACACGTATGAGAGTAGAAATTACTGGTAAAAACATCGACGTAACTCCTGCCATCCGCGACCGTATTGTGTCCCGGTTTGAAAAACTGGAAAAATGGCAGACGGCTCTCATCAATCCCCATGCTGTGATCAGTGAGCAACCCGGTAAAATGTTCAAAATCGAAACCAGTGTAGGTGTACCAGGTGGCACCCTGGTCGCTTCGGCAGAGCATGAAGATATGTATGCCGCGATTAATGAAGCTGGGCAGAAACTGGAGCGTCAACTGAACAAACAACAGCATAAATCAGAAGCCCGCCGCGCTTCTCACCATGAAAAGATTAGCGAAGAACCAGAAGCAGTCTGATTGGGAGACAGACACGAATTCCTGAAAAGCCCCGCCGTAATGGCGGGGCTTTCGCTTGACATCCCTTACCTGTCTCAATATTGTTTTGGTTAAACAAAGAACAGATGAAACACAACATGACAGCCACTAAAGAGTTTTTCTTCCGCTTTTTTACCTTCCCATCCGGGTGAGGCGAGCGTTCGTGGCTGAATAACTAAAACGAACAGAAAGCCTCCCCAGAGCCGGGAGGCTTTTTTGTTTAGCGCAATATTTATGGAATGCGAACACAATAGACAGGACTGCTATGAGTGAGCCGACGTTGAACCTGGACCAGATTCGCCAGAGTGTTACCCGAATCGACAATGAATTGCTCCACCTTCTGGCTGAGCGCCGCAAACTGAGCCTAGAAGTAGCCAAAAGTAAAATCCAGACCATGAAACCGGTCAGGGACCAACTCCGGGAGCAGCAACTTCTCGAACGCCTTATCGGCGAAGGAGAGAAACAGGGGCTGGACGCCCAATACGTAATCAAACTGTTCCATACAGTGATTGAAGACTCTGTCCTTTACCAGCAGGCTTTCCTGCAATCCCTGGCCAACCCGGACAGTGCATTTGCCGTTGCCCGAGTCTCATTCCTCGGTAACAAAGGTTCCTATTCCAACCTCGCCGCAAGAGACTATTTTGCCCGTAAGCAGACCAAGCTAATCGAGATCAGCTGTCGCACCTTCAAGGAAGTGATTGCGGAAGTGGAAACCGGCAATGCAGATTACGGCGTCTTGCCAATCGAAAACACCAGTTCGGGCTCTATCAACGAAGTCTATGACCAACTCCAGCACACCCGTTTGTCGATTGTCGGTGAGCTTACCCAGCCTATCGACCATTGCCTCCTAACGGCGGGAGAAACTTCGCTGGAAAATATCAGCTGCCTGTATTCCCACCCACAGCCGCAACAGCAGTGCAGTGAGTTTCTTGCAACATTGGGGGACATCCGGGTTGAATACTGCTCCAGCACCGCAGAAGCAATGCAGAAAGTTGCCGAGTTAAATGACCCGACCGTTGCCGCCATTGGCAGTGCGTCAAGCGGTGAGCTTTATGGCCTGACACCCATCAAGCGTGGAATCGCCAACCAGCAGGAAAACTTCACCCGTTTTATCGTCGTTGCCCGTAAGGCAGTCGAGGTATCTGAACTGATTCCGGCCAAGACCACCATCATTATGTCCACCTCCCAGCAGCCAGGTGCGCTTGTGGAATGTCTGTTGGTACTGCGCACCCACGGTATCAACATGACCAAGCTGGAGTCCCGCCCGGTAATGGGTAACCCATGGGAAGAGATGTTTTATCTCGATGTGGAAGGTAATATCCGCTCAGAACTGATGGTCAAAGTGTTGGAAGAGCTCACCTCCCTCACCCGTTATATCAAGGTGCTGGGTTGTTACCCGACAGAAACGGTCAACCCCACCAAGGTAGAAGTCAAAGCCTGACGACTTTTAAAGCGAAACCAACGAAAAAGAGGCGGAATCACCCGCCTCTTTCTGTATCAGCTGAATACTATTCCTTCCGCGAGTCATTGGCCTGACGCAGCAGTGCCTGGCTTTCAGACTGGAAGTGGCGTGCATAATCGCCAAACCAGTTTTCCACCTGCTGGAATGCGGCTACGAACCCATCCTTGTCCTGCTTGTCGAGAAGCTCTATTGCCTCACCGTAGCGTTGGTGGAAACGCTTAATCATGTCGATATTGCGTTGGGACGACATAATGATATCTGCGTAAAGCTGCGGGTCTTGTACAAACAACCTGCCGACCATCGCAAGCTCCAACCGGTAAATTGGTGAGCTCAGCGCGGTAAGCTGTCCAATATCCGGGTTTTCCTCGGCAAGATGGACACCATAGGCAAACGAAGTAAAGTGACGAAGCGCCTGAATCAGCGTCATACCCTGGTCATGCTCAATGGCACTAATCCGGTGCAACCGGGCACCCCAGATACGGAACTGTTCAAGCAGCCACTGGTAAGCTTCCGGTTCGCGGCCATCACAGAAGGCAATGACCTGTTTAGCCAGGCTGGATACATCCGGACCAAACATTGGATGCAGGCCAACCACAGGGCCTTTATGCACTTCCATCATCGCTTGCAGGGGCTCGGTTTTTACCGACGTCAAATCCACCAGAATGCAATTATCCGGCAGGTTGCCAAGGCGTCGTATCACCATATCTGTCAGGTTAATCGGTACGGTTACCACAACCAGCCCGGCACCGTCCAAAATTGCATCAGCATTGTCCCAGTCTTTACTGCCCAATTTACGGACTTCATAGCCGGAAAGGGAAAACAGCTTGCTGAACAGGCCACCCAGTTGACCATAGCCACCAACGACGACTATTGGGCCAAGATCCGGTTTCAGACACTTGAAACCTGAGTCGTTCTCGCTGGAGTACGACTCTCGCATAGTACGACGCAGGATATCTTCAATAAGATCTGGTGGTACTCCCTGCGACTGCGCTTCTTCCCGCCGAGAGGCTAGCATCGCTGCCTCACGGTCAGGTGCATAGATGGGAAGGCCATGCTGGCTTTTTACTTCGCCCACTTCGGCGACCAGTGACAAGCGGCGGGCAAGCAACGCCACCATCTGTTTGTCGACTTCATCAATCTGATCTCTTAAACGGCTCAGCTCAGCAACCATGGTGTTCTATTTATCCTTCCAGGCGTTGTTGTAAAAACGGCGTCAGCTCTTCACGGGCAAGGCGCAGTAATTGATCGGTGGAATCCCAGTTAATACAGGCATCTGTGATGGAGACACCGTAAGCCATATCCTCCCGGGGAAGTTCAGCAGACTGGTTACCCTCATTGATATGGCTTTCCAGCATCAGGCCGATAATAGATTTATTACCTTCACGGATCTGGTGAAGCACATCTTCAGCAACAAGTGGCTGACGACGGTAATCCTTACGAGAGTTGGCATGGCTACAGTCTACCATCAGTGCCGGGTCAAGCCCTGCAGCTTCCATCTCAATTTCACACTCGCGGACTGAAACAGAATCATAATTGGTCTGTTTTCCACCACGCAAGATCACATGCCCATCCGGGTTTCCCTGGGTACGCAAGAGTGCAACTTGCCCATCCTGATTAATCCCCATAAAACGGTGACCGGATGCGGCGGCCTTCATCGCATTGATAGCTGTGCCCATGCTTCCATCGGTTCCGTTTTTGAAGCCGACCGGCATGGAAAGGCCACTGGCCATTTCACGGTGGGTTTGTGATTCAGTGGTACGTGCGCCAATTGCAGACCAACTGAACAGATCGCCGATGTACTGCGGACTGATCGGGTCAAGGGCTTCCGTTGCGAGCGGTATTCCCATTTCTGTCAGCTCAACCAGAAGCTTTCTCGCTGTCAGCAAACCAGATTCCACATCAAAAGAGCCGTCAAGGTTAGGATCGTTAATCAGCCCTTTCCAACCTACAGTGGTGCGGGGTTTTTCAAAGTAGACACGCATTACCAGGTAAAGCTGATCGCTGACTTCTTCCGACAAGGCCTTCAGGCGGCGAGCATAGTCTTTCGCCGCCTCAAGGTCATGAATGGAACAAGGGCCACACACAACCAGAAGACGGTGATCGCGTTTGTGGATGATGTCGGCAATGGTCTGACGGGCCTGGCTGATGAAGGCCAGTCCCTGCTCACTGACCGGAAGTTCCTTTTTCAAGCTGTCCGGCGTAATTAGTACCTGTTCATCCTGAATATGGACGTTATTTAGCTGGTCTCTTTCCATTTTGGGCTTCCCTGATGCGTTTTATTGTCTAATTGCTAACCAACATACCAGCCACGATTTGGATTGCAAGTTTTTTGTAAACTTAAAATTACCAATGTAAATTTAAGTTTACAAAATAATTTTAGATGACGTGTTTGAGGGAAGGAATAGAGCTTCAACACCAAACTCCGCTTACCCCTGGGTGTAAAAATTTCAATCCACCCAAATATAAGGTTCAATCAGAAACCACTAAGGCACATCTGCTCTGTACAAATAATGCTTTTATTACAGGTTAATACCCATTTCCCGCCGGGTTGTAATTATTAAAGCCTCTTTGCCACTCCATACGGAACTGCTGACCGTCAGGACGGCTGTCACACACACCATGATATTGGATACCTTCAAGGCCAATTTGGTATGCATGAGAGGGAATGCAATACTCATCCACCCCTTCAAGGTAACCCTGCTCATAATCCAGGAACTGGAACTGCCCATTTCCGTACTCAGAGGCTACTTTCGCCAGATCTTCTGCGCTTCGTGAAGGCAAACCACGCAGGCCATCTTGCTTGCCCAACCCTTGCCAGTTTTGATCCTGTACATAGTGCTCAGTAGACACTCCCGCAGCGCAGCCGGCCAGGGCAACCAGTACTAATCCCATCAAGGTTGTTTTCAGTTTTGTTTTCATTGTCTGGTCTCGAAAAAAATCGCCCGGACACTATATCAGATCGATTGCATGGAGGTGTTGTAAAGAAAGGTTGCAAGGTGCGAGATGCGAGATGCGAGGTGCGAGGTGCGAGGTGCGAGGTGCGAGGTGCGAGGTGCGAGGTGCGAGGTGCGAGGTGCGAGGTGCGAGGTGCGAGGTGCGAGGTGCGAGGTGCGAGGTGCGAGGTAGGTTAATGAATTGCTTCAAGCCAAGGCAAGTTTTTTCGCCACTCAATACTGATTGCTCACCTCTTTTTTCAATCAAAAAAGGGCCCGCAATTGGCGGGCCCTTTTCTCAGTCTGCGTTAAACGCCGCTGAGTCTTACTTGGACAGACGCTCTTTGATACGAGCAGCCTTACCAGTACGCTCACGCAGGTAGTACAGTTTGGCACGACGTACTGCACCACGACGCTTAACAGTAATGCTGTCAACGACTGGAGAGTGAGTTTGGAATACACGCTCAACGCCTTCGCCGTTAGAGATCTTACGAACGGTGAATGCAGAGTGCAGACCACGGTTACGCTTAGCGATTACAACGCCTTCATAGGCCTGCAGACGCTCACGGTTACCTTCTTTTACTTTAACCTGAACAACAACGGTGTCACCTACACGGAATGCAGGAACATCTTGCTTCAGTTGCTCGTTTTCGAGCGCTTTGATGATATTGCTCATTACAAATACCCTAGAATAAACTGATACTTAATCTACCGATTTACTTGCCCGCTGCTCTTTTACGAACTCGGCAAGTAATGTTTCCTGTTCGTCAGTCAGAGCTAGGTTTTCCAGGAGCTCCGGTCTTCTTAGCCAGGTTCTGCCCAGCGACTGTTTCAGTCGCCAAGTGCGAATGTCCTTATGGTTGCCTGACTTGAGCACCGAAGGTACTTCAAGGCCATCCAACACTTCAGGACGGGTATAGTGCGGGCAATCCAGCAAGCCATTGGCAAAGGAATCTTCCTCTGCTGATGCCATGTCACCGAGTACGCCAGGTACAAACCGGGCGACGGCATCCATCAGCACCATGGCTGGCAGTTCGCCTCCACTCAACACAAAATCACCAACTGACCATTCTTCATCGACTTCAGTCTGGATAATGCGCTCATCAATCCCTTCATAACGTCCGCAAATCAAAATCAGGTTTTCGCTTTGAGCAAGCTCTTCGACGCCAGCCTGGTCCAACTTACGTCCCTGAGGGGACAGATATACCACTTTCGCTTTCCCTTTGGCTGCCTGCTTTGCTTCATGGATGGCATCGCGCAATGGCTGCACCATCATCAGCATCCCAGGGCCACCGCCATAGGGACGGTCATCAACCGTTCGATGTTTATCGTGTGTAAAATCACGAGGATTCCACGTCTCGACGGTTACCAGACCTTTTTTGACTGCCTGGCCAGTTACCCCAAAATCGGTAATGGCACGGAACATGTCCGGAAACAGGCTAATTACGCCTACCCACATTTTCCTGCACACTCCCGGGGTTTAAAAACCCGGATCCCAGTCAACTTCGATCCGTTGAGCTTCACGATCGACATTAATGACGACCTGCTCATACAGGAACGGAATCAATCGTTCCTTTTGGCCAAAAGCATCTTTCAGATTAGCCTTAACCACCAGTACGTCGTTAGAACCGGTTTCCAGCAGATCATCCACCAGGCCCAGATCATAGCCCTGAGTAGTCACCACTTTCATACCGATCAGTTCGCGCCAGTAGAATTCATCGCCGCTCAGTGCCGGAAGAACTTCCGGGTCAACCGCGATTTCGGCGTTGGTCAGGGCCTGAACTTCTTCACGCTGGTCGATACCTTCCAGCTTAGCAACCCAACCTTTATTGTGGCGTTTCCAGTCGTCGACCTTCACTTGTTGCCACTCACCCCGGATCTTAATAAACCACGGGGAATAACTGAAAATGCCTTCCGGCTCTTCTGTAAAAGAAAAGATTTTCAGCCAGCCCTTGATGCCGTATGAAGCACCGAGCTTACCTACAACAACCTTCTCTTGCTTTGTCATTGCTTATTCAACCAACAATTACGCAGCTTTAGCAGCGTCTTTGATCAGCTTAGCAACACGGTCAGTTACAGTTGCACCTTGACCAACCCAGTGATTAACACGAGCCAGATCCAGACGCAGTTTCTCTTCCTGACCCGCAGCGATTGGGTTGAAGAAACCGATCTTCTCGATGAAACGACCGTCGCGTGAAGTGCGGCTGTCAGCAACAACGATTTGATAGAATGGACGCTTTTTAGCGCCGTGACGTGCCAAACGAATGGTTACCATATCGTCCTCTTTCGCATTACTAAATAAAGTTGGCCCCGAATAGTACGGGGCCTCGTGCCAAAATAAAGCTCGGGAATTTTACTCTTTATTTGTGTGATTGCAACCGCTTTAGCCATATTTTAGCCACTGGCAGCGCGCCCCACACAGAGGAATAAAGTGTAGAATCAACCAGTTTTAACCTACAAAAATCCCTCCTATATAAAGGAGGGATTTTTCAGAAAAACATTAACGGCCGAACATACCGCCGCCACCGCCCATCATGCCTTTCATATTACGCATCATGTTACGCATTCCGCCTTTCTGCATCTTCTTCATCATCTTCTGCATCTGGGTGAATTGCTTGAGCAGACGGTTTACATCCTGTACCTGGGTACCGGAACCGGCTGCGATACGCTTCTTGCGAGAGCCTTTGACGATATCGGGGCGTGCACGCTCTTTCGGTGTCATGGAGTTGATGATAGCTTCCATCTGGACAAACATTTTGTCGTCCACTTTGTCTTTCACATCATCCGGTAGACCTGACATACCTGGCAGCTTGTCCATCATACCCATGATACCGCCCATGTTCTTCATCTGCTGAAGCTGGTCACGGAAATCTTCCAGGTCGAAGCCTTTCTTGTCTTTGAACTTCTGTGCCAGGCGTTCCGCTTTGTCTTTGTCGACATTGCGCTCGATATCTTCGATAAGTGACAGTACGTCACCCATGCCCAAGATACGGGACGCTACACGCTCGGGGTGGAAAGGCTCAAGCGCATCGGTCTTTTCGCCCACACCCAGGAATTTCACTGGCTTGCCTGTGATATGACGGACAGACAATGCCGCACCGCCACGGGCATCACCATCGACCTTGGTCAGGATAACACCGGTCAGTGGCAGGGCTTCATTAAACGCCTTCGCCGTATTGGCTGCGTCCTGACCTGTCATGGCATCTACCACAAACAGGGTTTCTATTGGGTTGATGGCTGCGTGGACGTCTTTGATTTCGTCCATCATCTCTTCATCGACGTGCAGGCGACCTGCGGTATCGACAATAACCACGTCGTAAAACTTCAGTTTACCGTGGGCAAGGGCAGCCTTGGCGATATCCACCGGGTTCTGGTCCGGGCTGGATGGGAAGAAGTCGATACCGACATCTGACGCCAGGGTTTCCAGCTGTTTGATCGCCGCCGGGCGGTATACGTCCGCAGAGACAACCAGTACTTTCTTCTTCTGGCGCTCGCGCAACATTTTACCCAGCTTACCAACGCTGGTTGTTTTACCTGCACCTTGCAGACCCGCCATCAGAACAACGGCCGGTGGCTGGCAAGCCAGGTTCAGTGACTCGTTTTCCTCGCCCATAACGGAAACCAGTTCCGCCTGGACGATCTTGATAAATTCCTGGCCAGGAGTCAGGCTTTTGCTGACTTCAATACCTACCGCGCGCTCTTTTACGCGGTTTACGAATTCACGGACAACTGGCAGGGCAACGTCTGCTTCGAGCAGAGCCATGCGCACTTCGCGCAGCGTCTCTTTAATATTGTCTTCGGTCAAGCGTCCACGCCCGCTGATGTTTTTCAGCGTACGCGACAGACGTTCTGTCAGATTCTCAAACATGTCCTACTCAAATTCACTACGCGACAATTGCCGGGGATTATAGCCTATTCCACCGGACCGTTTAACCGCGGATTTTCCTTATAACCTCGCCTGTGTCACAGCAAATCATCAATCAGGCAAACAGATCACCATGCGATTGATAGCCGCGACTTGGCAGCCTATGTATAATTGCAGGTTCCATAAGGCAAAAACGACTCAGACAATAATGGAAATGCTGATTGCCGTTGCGGCCGCTTTACTTTACTTCGCCGCACTCGCCCAGATAGTCCCCGGACTGTCGGGGTCCAACCAAATAAAAGCCAAACCGGTGTTCTTCAGTGCACTGGGGGCGCTGGCGCTTCACGCCCTGTTGCTCAAGGATCTTATCTTTATCGGTCCTGGGCAAAACATGAGTATTCTCAATGTTGCGTCTCTGATCAGCTTTATCATCTCTGCTGTTACCACCGGGATGATGTTCCGCATGCGATTGTGGTTTATGCTGCCGGTGATATACAGCTTTGCTGCGCTGAACCTGACGGCTGCTGCCCTCTTACCGGGTGCTTTCATCACCCACCTGGAGTCACATCCAGAAGTACTGTTACATATTTCGTTAGCACTGTTTGCCTATTCAACCCTGATGATTGGCACCCTGTATGCCATCCAGCTGGCCTGGTTGGACTACAAGCTCAAGCACAAGAAGCTGTCAATTAACCCCAACATGCCTCCTTTAATGATGGTGGAACGCCAGCTTTTCAATATCATCCTGGTTGGACAGGGCCTGTTGTCAGTTACCCTGATCACCGGCCTTATTTTTGTCCAGGATATGTTCGCCCAGGGCAAAGCACACAAGGCGGTGTTCTCTATCATGGCATGGTGTGTCTATTCCATCCTGCTCTACGGACACTTCAAGCTGGGTTGGCGCGGGCGTCGTGTGATCTGGATTAGCATTGTCGGTGCATTCTTGTTAACAATGGCTTACTTCGGTAGCCGCTTTGTCAAAGAAATCCTCATAGGGGCGTGATTCGCCCCTATTTCTTATCTGTATGGGTTGCACCCAGACATATTCAGGTTCTACATTAGAACGACACCTTTAACAAAGGAAAAACCAGCTTGAACGACATATCGACGGGAGCCTTATTCTCCCTTCTGGTATTACTCATCTTCATTTCAGCCTACTTCTCAGGCTCAGAAACGGGAATGATGTCCCTCAACCGCTACCGGTTGAAACATTTGGCCAAGCAGGGACACCGTGGAGCCAAGCGAGTCGAAAAGCTTCTCGACAGACCAGACCGCCTGATTGGACTCATCCTCATTGGTAACAACCTCGTCAATATCCTCGCCTCCGCCATTGCCACTATTCTTGGAATGCGCCTTTACGGTGATTATGGCGTGGCTATCGCGACAGGTGTTTTGACACTTGTGGTGCTGGTATTTGCTGAGGTTACCCCGAAGACAGTGGCTGCGCTCTACCCGGAAAAGATCTCATACGCCAGCAGTTGGCTGCTCAACATCCTGCTCAAAGCACTCTACCCAGTAGTCTGGCTTGTAAACGGAATTACCAATGGTTTTATCCGTCTTTTGGGTATGCCCGCCAACCATGACAACAAAGACCACCTTAGCAGCGAAGAACTGCGCACCGTGGTAAATGAGGCCGGAGGGCTGATTCCCCGTCGCCACCAGGACATGTTGCTGTCGATTCTCGACCTAGAAGAAATCACCGTTGATGACATCATGGTGCCGCGCAATGAAATCACCGGTATCAACATCAATGATGACTGGAAATCCATCGTCCGCCAGCTGACCCATGCCCCACACGGACGGATGGTGCTCTACCGCGACCAAATTGATGAAGTTGTAGGGATGCTGCGGGTACGGGAAGCCTACCGCTTGATGGTGGAGAAGAATGAGTTCAACAAAGAGACTTTGCTGCGTGCCGCCGATGAAGTCTACTACATTCCGGAAGGTACACCGCTGAATGTCCAGCTCCTGAAATTCCAGCGTAACAAGGAGCGCATCGGCCTGATTGTGGATGAGTACGGTGACATTAACGGCCTGGTGACACTGGAAGATATCTTGGAAGAGATCGTTGGCGAGTTTACCACTTCGCTCTCACCAAGCCTTGCTGAGGAAATCACCCCGCTGTCTGATGGCGGTTACCTGATTGAAGCCACGGCAAATATCCGCGACCTTAACAAGAGCCTGAACTGGAAACTGCCGACCGACGGCCCCCGTACCCTGAACGGCCTGTTGCTGGAAACCCTGGAAGATATCCCGGACAGCCACCTCAGCCTTGACCTACACGGGCACAAAGTTGAGATCATGTCAGTGTCAGACAACATGATTAAACAGGTCAAAGTGTTGCCGGACAAGCGCAAAAAGCGCACAGGCTGATGACCCCAGACCACGCCCTGCCCAGCTGGGCGTTTTGTTACCGTCACACCCTAGCCAACCGGGTAGGCTTCCACTAAAAAGTAGTATCCATATGCCGCAATAAATGCCGGTATGGTCGAGTAAACCGTGGCCATTACGGCGGCTTTGGGAGCCAAGGCGATTGCCGGGAACAAGGCATCCCCGTCGTTACTGATGGCATTTCCCACCTGCGCAGACATCGGGACTGCGCCCGACACATACAGCGACGTCACCAGTATCTGCGGCCCGCACCCCGGCAGCAGACCAACCAGCACGCCCATCAGCGGCATCAATGGCGCCCAACCACTGAAAGCACTCTTCAGGTCAATGCTGAAAAAATGCACGATCAGCTCGAACACCAGAAATGCAGCAATCACCCAGGCAGTGACAAAGTTGGTGTCCTGCGCGACGCGCTGAAAAAGATGGGCGCTGCCACATTTAGGGTCTTCAGACACCGCAGATTCGTAATCGACTACTTCCCGGGTTACCGCCCAAAGTGTAATGGCAATCACGGCTGATGCGGCACCAAGCACAGCAGTGGTGCCCGCTTTCACGTGGAAAAAAGCATCAGTGTCTACCTGAAACGAGCCCAACACCGCAAACACCATGGCCGGAATCAACATCCACTGCCAAAAGCGTCCCTGAATGCGTAAAACCGGTTTGCGGCAGGGGTTGCATTGCACTTTCGATTCAGACTGACCTTGTTTAATTTCAGGGCGCATGAAATCAGCGCCATGGATCCGGTCAACAATCATCCCGGAAATCAGGCCCACCCAGAACCCCATCACCACCATCATCAAGCCATCAGCCGGACGGGTAGCCAACAGGAGAAACGCCGCATCCCCCATGGTTGCGGTCAACACGGCGACGACCCCGCCGAAACTGATTTTGCCCCGGACATACTGCGTCACCACAACAATCGCCCCGCCGCAGCCGGGCAGAGCCCCCATCAATGCAGAAAACACTACCTGGAGATTGCGGTGGCGGGAAAGGGTTTGCTCGAATACGCCACGCTGGTCAAAACGTGCTGTCAGCCAATGGAAAAGAACCAGGGTCGCAGCAACATAAGCAGCAACCTGCCAGAAGGCGTCAGAAAGCACACTCACAGTAAGTTCACGCGTGTTGGGCGCGGCAAGAAGAGCAAGAAGAAAAATTGGCAACAACAACCGCTTGTGATTTAACTGCCACCCATGACGCTCAAGAGCCGAACGGATGACCAGAGGATTAAGCGCATTCATATTATCAGATTAACTCTCTTTAAATGATAATCATTATCATTCTAATCTGAATCCAGTCAGGATCAAGCACTATTACGTCGCCATGTGGATTACGTGCGACCTATCAACATATTGCCGCTTGCAACGCCTTCAACGGCGGCCTACCATTGACCTGCAATTATTCTCAGGGCGGGGCGAAATTCCCCACCGGCGGTATTCTGGGTCAGGCTTTACCTAATTAGCTTTGAACCAGTCAGCCCGCGAGCGCCTTTTCGCAATGTTTCCTCGGAAAATGAAAAGGGTCAGCAGATCCGGTGAAACTCCGGAGCCGACGGTTAAAGTCCGGATGGAAGAGAATGAAAAGTACACTGCGCCTGTAGTGTGCCTATCTGTTTGTACCCGCTGATGCGGTGCGTGCTCGCACCTGCCTGCCGGGTAACTCTCCTGTGCCCTGATTCTGGTAACGTTTTTTATTGAGGTTTATTGCCATGAATCAGTCCCTTTTAAACGGAACACCTTTTGAACGCGTAGAAATTGCGCTGGAAGCCATTCGCCAGGGTCGCGGCGTGCTGGTTGTTGATGATGAGGATCGCGAGAACGAAGGCGATATCATCTATGCAGCAGATTGCCTGACCGAAGCGCAAATGGCACTGATGATCCGTGAAAGCTCCGGCATCGTCTGCGTTTGCCTGGGTGAAGACCGCGTGAAGCAGCTCGACCTGCCAATGATGGTGGAAAACAACACCTGTACTAACGAAACCGCATTTACCGTTACGATTGAAGCAGCAAAAGGCGTAACGACGGGTGTTTCCGCTGCAGACCGCGTGATGACCATCAAAACCGCGATCGCAGATGACGCCAAACCCTCTGACCTTAACCGTCCCGGTCATGTCTTCCCACTTCGCGCCAACAGCCGGGGTGTACTGGGACGCCGTGGACATACCGAAGCGACTATCGATCTGGCTCGCCTCGCTGGCCGAAAACCTTTCGGCGTGCTGAGTGAACTGATGAAGCCGGACGGTACCATGGCCCGCCTGCCGGATGTGGTGGAATTTGGCAAACTGCACAATATGCCAGTGCTGACCATTGAAGATCTGGTGGCGTACCGGATTGCAACCGAAGTTGCAGAGGATGTGGTTGCCGAGGTGGTTTAACGCCTAAGCCCACAAAAAAGAGTGGTGGAAATATCCCACCACTCTTTTTATTCAAACTCTGTATTACTTCCCAATTACCACCCCTTCCCTCCTGGGATCTGCGCCGCCGCGCAGGGTGTTACCATCCAGTACAATCGCATGCAGGCCAGAAGTCAGTGCCCGGCTGTTGACCTTGTACCCCATTTTCTCAAGCGCAGGTGTGAGTTTCTCAGCGTCGGTTCCCTCTTCCACATCGTAGGTTCCAAAGCGGTTTACCAAATGCGGCAGGCTTATCGCTGATTGCACATCCATACCCCAGTCCAGGTGCGCAATAATGGTTTTGGCGGTATACCCGATAATCCGGCTGCCACCAGGGGAGCCGACAGCCATATAAGGCACACTGTCTTTCATCACAATAGTTGGGGACATGGAAGAGCGTGGCCGTTTGCCCGGCTCGACCCGGTTGGCAATCGGGTAGCCATCTTTGTGGGTGCGGAAAGAAAAATCAGTCAGCTCATTGTTGAGCAGAAAACCATTGGTCATCAGGCGAGAGCCAAACCCGTTTTCGATAGTGGTGGTCATGGAGACCACATTGCCTTCACTGTCCACAATGGCAAAATGGCTTGTCGAAGGCAGCTCGATAGATTCATCATCTGCCTGCCGGATATTGGCATAGCTCCATTCCGGTTCTCCTGGCGAGACACTTTCCAGCGCCTTCTTGCCACTAATCAACTCGGCACGCTTTGCCAGGTACTCAGGCGACAGTAACCCTTCAACCGGCACCGGAACAAAATCATCATCCGCCAGGTAACGCCCACGGTCAGCAAAAGCAAGCCGGGATGCATCGCCAATCAGCCGCCAGCTTTCCGGGTTTTCTGGGCCAAGCTCTGCCAACGGGTAGTGGCTCAACAGGCCAAGAATCTGCCCGACTGCCACACCGCCGGACGTTGGTGGTCCCATTCCACAGACATCGGTTCCGCGGTAAGGCGAACACACTACCTCGCGCTGTTTCACCCGGTAGTTGGCAAGGTCCGTTTTGCTGAGGACACCAGGGTTTCTTTCAGCGTTTTGCACCGTATCAACGATAGCATCGGCAATTTTTCCTTTGTAAAACGCATCCAGGTTACTGCTCACTGCTCGAAGGGTTTCTGCGTAAGAAGGGTTTTTCAGCAAGGTGCCGGCTTTCAACGGTGCACCATTTTCATCAAAGAAGTACGCCTTTGTTGCCGGAAAACGGCTGAGCTTTTCTTGGTCGGCCTCAATCAGTGAAGCCAAGCGGGGACTCACCTCAAAGCCTTTATCCGCCAGACGGATTGCCGGCCCAAGCACTTTCTTCCAGGGGAGCTTTCCGTATTTTTCATGGGCAGTGTGCAGTAATTTCAGGGTACCCGGAGTACCCACAGAGCGCCCCCCCACCACAGCATCCCAGAATTTCAGCGGTTCTCCGTTTTCATCCTGGAACAACCTCGGTGTGGCATTTATTGGAGCGGTTTCACGGCCGTCCCAGGCTTCAAGGCGCTGCGCTTTTTTATTCCAGTACATAAGGAAAGCGCCGCCACCCAAGCCGGATGACTGGGGCTCAACCAGCCCTAACATCACCTGCACCGCCACCATCGCATCAACCGCGTTGCCCCCGGCTTCCAGCATGGCAGCACCGGCCTGACTGGCATGGGGGTTAGCGGCAGCCACCATCCACTCAGAGGCGGTGACTTCGGCCCGTGTCACTCTCCCGGAAGAGGTTTCCGGATCCACGGAATCCGTCGCCTGCCCGGCAGCATGAGAAAAGAAAGATGCCAGCAACAGCCCCAATGCTGACACAGGGATGAAAAGGTGGTCTTTCCGTATTCCGGTCATAGATACTCCCTGTAATCACTGAATAACCCTTGTATTAAGGCAGCCCTCGCCTGTCACAGTATGTGGCAACATTGAGAAAAGCGGCGCTATTCCACCAGCTTAGCAGCAAACGCCGAGACAGCTTCCTCAAATGCCTTCTTAAGATCGGTATCAAGAATGCCGGACTCACTGTCGAAATTAGCACTGAAACCGGGCAGGGAGAAAGTGGCCACCACATCAGCCCCCATATGCGGGAAGGTCGCGGATGCTGAACCCAAAACACCGGACCCGCCGCGCCCACCGGGGGAAGTAGCCATTAACAGCATCGGTTTTTCTGACCACACTTTGACCTTGTAACGGGATGCCCAGTCGAACACGTTTTTAAACCCGACCGAATAAGAGCCGTTGTGTTCAGCAAGGGAAATAACCACTCCGTCACAGCTTTCAATATCATTCACAAAACGTTTGGCTGCATCCGGGATCCCGTCCTGCCTTTCAAGATCGACGGAGAAAACAGGCATAGCAAAATCATTGAGATCCAACAGAATAGTTTCCACTTCCTGGGTACAGTCAGCGTCGACGCATTTGGCAGCAAAACGGGCAAGCTCACGGTTGATCGAGGTGTGGCTGTTACTGCCACCCATAACGAGAATCCTTGGCATAGCACTTCCTTCCGGTTGATAACCTTGTTTTCGGTTCACAGCACTGTTTTCTAGACTGCTCTGAATCGAAGTGAAAAACAAATCGGCACAAACAAAATTGTGGGGTAGCATCAAAGGTGAAAACACCTGATTGAATATAAAACCACATCAGCCCCAACCAGCGATTAAAGGCATTGAGCGAGGAGCCAAACGTGATAGATTTCCGTTCCGATACCGTAACCCTTCCTTCAGAGAAAATGCGCCAGGCGATGGCTAACGCCCCGGTTGGCGATGATGTTTATGGCGATGACCCGACAGTCAATGCACTGGAGCAGTGGGCAGCTGAACGCCATGGTTTTGAAGCGGCGGTTTTCACCAGCTCCGGCACTCAGGCTAACCTGCTGGGGATCCTGAGCCATTGTGAACGCGGTGACGAGTACCTTTGCGGACAGGATGCCCACAACTACAAATATGAAGCTGGTGGTGCCGCAGTGCTGGGATCGGTTCAGCCACAGCCAATTGAAAATAACCCGGATGGCACCCTGCCGTTCAGCAAACTGGAAAAAGCGGTGAAGCCGGACGACAACCACTTCGCCCGCACCCGCCTGCTGAGCCTGGAAAACACCATTGGCGGGAAAGTACTGCCTATGGATTACCTCTCCCAGGCCAGGGAATTTGCTGATCGCCACGGTCTGAAAATGCACCTTGATGGCGCGCGGGTCTATAACGCCGCTGTTGCACTGGGCGTAGATATCCGCGACATCGTTGCCCCGTTTGATTCAATGACCATCTGCCTGTCAAAAGGCCTTGGGGCACCGGTAGGTTCATTGCTGCTCGGCAGTAAGGAATATATCGCCAAAGCGCGCCGCCTCCGCAAAATGATCGGCGGGGGAATGCGCCAGGCCGGTATTTTGGCAGCAGCTGGAATGATGGCGCTGACCGAAAACGTTGAGCGCCTGGCTGAAGACCACGCCAATGCCCAACACCTGGCGGAAATGCTCAATTCCCTGCCGTGCTTTGATACTTCTGCGTATGAGGTCCAAACCAACATTGTGTTTGTTGATGTAGATACATCGGTTGATATAGCTGGGCTTTCAGCGGCACTGAAAGAAAAAGGCATACTCTTTACCCCTGGCTACCAGGGTATGCGACTGGTAACCCACCTAGGCATTACCCGGGACGATATCGATCTGCTGATTGGCGAAATCCGCCGTTATGTCAGCTAATCCCTTTTAACGAACCCACGAACGGCCGGGCCAACAGTGCCCGGCGTTTATTCCTCAATCTGAGCCTCCCTCTCCCGCTCATAATCCCGGTAAGGGGTATTCACCCGATCCAGGCATTCCTGCTGCTGGTTAAGTGGCAGCTTCATGCACTCATTGCGCTCGCTGTATTGCAGCCCCTCATACACGCCGCGGTATGTACAAGCAGACAGCAACACTGAAGTGGATAGAGCAATAAAAAGAGTCCGGTGGAAACTACGACATGCATTCATTTCTCACACTCTCCATTCTGCTCAAGGTAACGCACTATCATCAATCCCGCATTCCGGGAAGCATCCTCACTGCCCAGTGCTTCGATATAACGGATAATCGCAGGGACATTAAACAGTTCCCGGGAATCTGCGCAGTACACCTTTTTTAAATAGTCGGTCTTTTCATCCAGGGACGCTATCGCATCCAGCCCGCCACCGACATATGCCTGTAACAGCCTAACCTCACTGCAAGGTATCTCCCCCGACTGGCAAATGGCCTGAAACTGCGACACCGTCAGAGCACTTGCACTGCAAGAAACCATCAATAATAAGAACAATGTCCTAATTTGAGAATGTAGCCTATTCATTACCCTCCTCCATGGAGAAAATTAAAATAAAACGATAATTTATTATTGAACAACGACAAGACGGAAGAGTGTCCCAATGACAAGACAACTATCACTTGCGGTTAACTGGGGCTGCCTGGCTGCCCTCATTTCGATCCCTTTATTGCTGCTTTACGGGCTTTTCGATATCTCAGCGTTCCGGATGCTGATTCTTGAAGCCATGCCCTTCCCGGTCCAATGGCAGACGGTTGAAAGCTGGCAACTTTACCTGATTTGGACAATGGTCTCCCTATACCTCTGTGTCGGCCTGGCTGGGCTTTACTACCTGAGAAAAGCCTTCGTCAATTTCTCCCGGGGTGAGCTTTTTAACCTCACCAACAGCACTGCCATCCGGCGTTTTGCGGTATTACTGCTTATCCAGGCAGCCTGTAAACCGATTATTTACCTTATCACCAGTGTGCTGATAACTTTCAACCACCCAGCCGGTCAGAAAACGGTTTCTATCTCTTTTGGCAGTCATGAAATCGTGATGATTGGTATGGGGTTCGTACTTTGGGTTATCAGTGAATTGCTGGTCGAGGGTGTGAAGCTCCGCACCGAAAACGACCTTTACGTGTAGGGAATACCATGCCAATACTCGTCCACTTGGATGTCATCCTTGCCAAACGCAAGATGAAAGGGAAAGCCTTGGCAGAAGCTGTGGGCATTACTGAGCAAAACCTGTCCCTGCTCAGGAACGGTAAGGTGAAAGGTGTCAGGTTTTCCACCCTGGAAAAAATCTGCGCCATCCTGGAATGTCAGCCGGGGGATATTTTCGAATATGTGCAGGATGATTCCGTCACGGCTGAAACGTAAAAAAGGCGGGTCCGAATTGGCCCGCCTTTGCCTTGCTATGTGTTTCCGGGCTTACCGGATACGCTCTTCTGTATCGGCATCAAACAGCACCACGTGATCCATGTTAAACGCCAGTTCTGCAGAGTCACCGGCCTTAAGCATACATTTTGCTTTCAGGCGTGATACCACTTCCTTACCGCCAAGGGATGTCACTACATAGGTATCAGCACCGGTCGGCTCAACAACATCCACCGGGCAACTGATCCGGCTGGTATCTTCATCTTCCGCTTCACGGATGTCTTCCGGCCGGATACCCACCAGCACTTTCTTGCCGTTGTAAGACGCACTGTTGCTGAGCGGCCGGGTCAGCTTGAGGCGCTGCTGCTCACCACTGGAATTTTCCAGCGACAGGTAGAAACCGTCAGGGAGCGCATGGAGTTCCGCCGGGAACATGTTCATGGACGGCGAGCCCATGAAGGTTGCCACAAACACGTTGGCCGGGTCGTTGTACACCTCATCCGGAGAACCCAGTTGCTGAAGCACACCGTCTTTCATAACAGCAATCTTGGTCGCCAGTGTCATGGCCTCGATCTGATCGTGGGTCACATAGACAATGGTTGCACCGAGTCGCTGGTGTAGGCGCTTGATTTCGGTACGCATATCCACCCGAAGCTTGGCATCGAGGTTGGAAAGCGGCTCATCAAACAGGAAGATTTTCGGGTGCCGGACAAGCGCCCTCCCCATCGCCACGCGCTGGCGCTGGCCACCCGAAAGCTGTGCAGGCTTACGCTTGAGCAGGTGTTCAATCTGCAGCATCCCGGAAACATCAGCAATCAGCTTGCTTCGCTCTTCCTTGGGAACGCCGCGCATCTCAAGGCCAAACGCAATGTTCTGCTCTACCGTCATGTTCGGGTACAAGGCGTAGGACTGGAATACCATGGCGATATCACGCTCGGAAGGGTGCAGCTCATTAACCCTCTCCTCACCGATATTCACGTCACCGCCTGAGATATCATCCAGCCCGGCAATCATATTTAGGAGGGTTGATTTACCACAGCCGGACGGGCCCACCAGAACCAGAAAGTCACCGTCTTCAATGGCGATATTGATGCCCCGCAGTACTTCCGTCTGGCCAAAGGTTTTTTGTACATTGTTTAAAGTCAGAGAAGCCATTTGTTAATCCTTTACCACATTATCCTTTAACGGAGCCGGCCATCAGGCCACGGACGAAATAGCGCCCGGCAACCACATACACAAACAGCGTCGGCAGAGCCGCAATCATGGCTGCAGCCATGTGCACGTTGTATTCCTTTACGCCGGTCGATGAGTTCACCAGGTTGTTCAGTGCCACAGTTATCGGTGCGGTGTCACCGGAAGAGAACGAGGCCCCGAACAGGAAATCATTCCAGATATTGGTGAACTGCCAGATAACGGTTACCACGATAATCGGGCCGGAGCTTGGCAACATGATTCGGAAGAACATCTTGAAAAAGCCTGCCCCGTCAATCATCGCAGCCCGCACCAGTTCCTGCGGAAACGCCTCGTAATAGTTACGGAAGAAAAGGGTGGTAAAGCCAAGTCCATAGGTCACATGCACCAGCACCAGCCCTGGGGTGGTATTGGCAATACCCAGGGTTCCCAGTACCTGTGACATAGGCACCAGCACCACCTGGAACGGAATGAAGCAACCGAACAGCATCAGCCCGAATACCCAGCGGTGGCCGGGGAAGCGCCACTTGGTCAACACATACCCGTTGATCGCCCCCAGCAACGTGGAAAGCAACACGCCGGGCACTGTAATCAGGATAGAGTTGGAGAAGTAACCCTTTATCCCTTCACACGTCAAACCGATACAGGCACTCCCCCATGCCGATGCCCAGGGCGCGGTGGTCCACTCCTGCGGGAACGCCAACATATCCCCCTGGCGAATCTCCGCCAGTGATTTGAATGACGTCACCAGCATGACAAAAAGCGGCAACAGGTACATGCAGGCAAAAACAATCAGGGTGGTGTAAATCAGCACCCGCCAGAAGCGAGGGCCAGCGAATGGCGAAGCCGTATTAGTGCTCATTTCGGCCCCCTTTAAGCTCGGAATACAGGTACGGAACAATGATTGCTGCGATGGTCATCAGCATTACCATGGCACTGGCTGACCCCACTGCCATCTGGTTGCGGGTAAAGGTGTAGGAATACATAAAGGTCGCCGGCAACTCAGTCGCATTCCCCGGTCCACCACCGGTCAGGGCAATTACCAGGTCGTAGCTCTTGATTGCCATATGGGCGAGCACGATAAAGGCACTTAAAAATACCGGGCGCAGCTGCGGGATAATTATACGGGTGTACACCTTGTACGGCGGCGCACCATCAAGCTGTGCCGCTTTAAGGATCTCGCTGTCAATACCGCGAAGCCCGGCAAGGAACATCGCCATCACAAAGCCCGATGTTTGCCAAACCCCAGCAATCACCACGGTATAGATCGCCATATCCGGGTTAACCAGCCAGTCAAAGGAAAAGCTCTCCCACCCCCAGTTCTGCATGGTTTTCTCAAGGCCAAGGCCTGGGTTCAGGAACCATTTCCATGCAGTACCGGTTACGATAAAACTCAGTGCCATCGGATAGAGGAAAATGGGGCGCAGCCCGCCTTCAATCCGGATCCTCTGGTCAAGCAGGATTGCAAGGAACAGTCCCAGAACACAGCAGATTACAATGTAGAGCCCGCCAAATATCGCCAGGTTTTCCAACGCAACCTGCCAGTTCAGCGAATTCCATAATTTCTCATAGGGCCTGACCCCAATAAGGTCATAATTCGGCAGCATCCGGGAGCGGCTGAAAGAGATATACGCCGTCCAAGCGATGAAGCCATAAACAAAAAACAGGATTAGGGAAAACGACGGAGCCAGCACAATTTTGGGAATTTGCTGCTGCCACCAACCCCGGGATCCTTTCTTCAGTGAAGAAGCCATAATGCATCCTTGTCAAAAGGGGCCGGAAATCCGGCCCCAAATTCCGGTGTTACATAATTCAGAGCGTTAGAACTGAGCATCCCGTACAGCACTTACCAGTGCCTTGGTTGCTTCTTTTGAATCCATACCGCCGTTGAAGTGGTTGGTTACCACGTCATACACTGCGTTCTTTACAGCAGCCGGTGCTGCGTGGCCGTGAGCCATACTGCCCACCAGAGTGTTGTTCTGGTTTGCTTCAGCCAGATCCTTCATGCCCTTCTTACCACAGGCGTCAAAATCGGCATCAGACACATCAGTACGCGCAGGCACAGAACCTTTCACTACGTTAAATGCTGACTGGAATGTAGGCGCCATGATGGATTTCGCCATTTCGTCCTGGGCCTTACTCTTACCCACATCGAACATAACAAACTGGTCAGAGTTAAAGGTCACCATGCCCTGGGTACCCGGCATACGGAAGCAGACAAAATCTTCCCCTGGCTTCTGACCGGCTTTCAGGAACTCACCTTTTGCCCAGTCACCCATAATCTGCATGCCAGCCTTGCCTTCGATAACCATGGCACTGGCCAGGTTCCAGTCACGGCCCGGGAAGTTGTCATCCACATAGCTGCGCAGCTTCGCCATACGGTCAAATGATTTCACCATGGTGTCTGAACCCAGCGCTTCAGGATCGAGTTCAATAAACGCCTTACGGTAGAAATCGATACCACCGGTTGTCAGTACAACACCATCAAAAATGGTCGCATCCTGCCAAGCCTGCCCACCGTGAGCCAGTGGTACGTAACCGGCTTCTTTCAACTTATCCAGGGTATCAACCAGCTCGTCCCAGTTACCCGGAACTTTCGCACCAACTTTGTCCAGCAGTGCCTTGTTGGCCCAGATCCAGTTGGTGGAGTGAACGTTAACAGGCGCTGAAACCCACTTGTCGTCATATTTGGCAAAACGCTGCAGGGCTTTTGGCACTGTGTCATCCCAGCCTTCTGCTGCCGCAACGTCATTAAGGTTTGCAACAACACCTTCAGCCGCCCAATCCTGGATATCAAAACCCAGCATCTGCACTGCTGTCGGCGGGTTACCGGAAGTGACTCGAGCCCGGAGCACTGTCATGGCGTTACCACCGCCGCCACCGGCTACTGGCATGTCTTTCCAGCCCACACCTTTTGTACCCAGGTCATCCTTCAACACGTTGAGCGCAGCGGCTTCACCGCCAGATGTCCACCAGTGCAGAACTTCTACGTCTTCAGCATTTGCAGTCATGGTTGTCCCTAGTGCGACCGAAGCTGAAAGCAGTGATACAAGCATCTGTTTTTTCATTGTTTTTCCCCACTTTACTCAATTCCCTTTCGGGTCCGTTACTCAAGCTTGCTGACTGGCCTCATCCATCTTTCCAGTCCCGGCCTGTGCCGGGGGTTGGCTTGATGCCCGTTGAACCAATTCCACATCCACCAAAATCTTTTTCGGTGTCTGATCATTGGCCAGGAGGCGTTGCAACAAGTAACACGCTTCACGACCGATATCTGACCCCTTCACCCGAATGGTACTCAGGGATGGTGACATCAGCCGGGAATCTTCCAAATCATCGAACCCGATAACTGCGATATCCTTTCCGGGTTCCTTTCCTAATTCATAAAGGGCGGTGTAAGCGCCATAAGCCACAACGTCCGTAAAGCAGACTATCCCGGTGATATCCGGGGCAACTTCCAACAAGGTTTTGGTCGCTCTGCGCCCGCCGTCACGTGTACTGGGGCTGCTTTGTATACGGCTCTCGGGCACATCTAGGCCAAACTCGTTCATGGCGTCCATGAATCCCCGGCGCCGTTGGAGGCAGTCTGAAAATCCGTCCAGCCCGCCGGCAAAACCAATTTTGCGGTGGCCTAATTCAATGAGGGAGCGGGTTGCAAGATAGGAGCCCAATCGGTTGTCTGCCATGACAACCGGGGAAATGGCATTTTCCACCTCACGCATAATAGAAATAATAGGCAAACCACTGTGAACCAGGTCGTCGACCCATTTCTTCTTAGTGCCAGGGGCCGGGGTAATAATCACCGCTGCAATGTTGTATTCACGCAGGGAATCAACCATCTTGCTTTGGCGTTCCAGCGATTCGTTGATATCCATAATTATTGGCATCAGGCCAAGCTCATCCAGGTAAGGCTCCAACCCACTGATTACCTGATTGAAATAAGGACTGGTCAGGTTATTGGAAAGGACAGCAACCATATTGGAACGGCCCCCCCTTAACCCAGCGGCTCCCCGGTTGTAGACATATCCCAGATCAGCAATTGCCTTGTTAACCCTTTGAATTTTCTCCTGACTGACAGAGCTGCTGCCCCCCAGCACAAGAGAAACGGTAGATTTTGATACCCCCGCTTTCTTGGCTACGTCAATCATGGTTACTTTTTTATTTTTAGTTTTCAAAAGGCTACCCAACCTATTATTAATATTTCTAACAACAACGACGGAATTCAATTCTCATTCAAAAGACAATGTCTCTCTCAAATCCTTTGGAACATTCCATTTTCGATGTTAAATAAATGTAGCTTATTTATGATTGATCAGTAAAACATTGCAAGAGCTTTTCTTTAAGCAACTGGTTTCAAAAATTGTTTTTAAAGAATTTTAATTTTTTAAAAGTTTGAACACGCCGGCTTATTTGTGTTTGGAACGTGACAATTTGATTTCCAGTCTTTGATTTTCTGAAACTGAAAATAGACTTAAAGAAGCGATACCAAAACCATAAAGGAGTAAGGGTTATGGCACTGTCTACCAATGATATTCCCGGTCAGATCCGTGAAGTAAAAAAACGACTGAGACAGCAAGTCGGTGACTATGCCGGTGTTTTTCAGGCCGTTAGCAAGGCAATGGAATCAGAGGTTGAGCGGATAAAAAGACTCGACGAAACCGGTTCAGCTATTCCAGAGTTTGATTTTGCGGACATTGGCGAAGAAGGATTCAATGACGAGCAACGTCGCCAGATCGAGGTAGCCGGAAGTGCCGTGATCCATAACACTCTTCCCCGCGATGAAACCGACAGCAATAACGAACTGCTGGCACGTTATATTGTCGACAATGGGTACTACACCCAGATTCCTGAAGCCACTGACAATTATTTCAGCCAGCTTCAATCCGATAAGCCCCAAATTTTCGGCATCTATTGGTCAAAGGCACAAATTTGGGCAAGGCAACACCCTAATATGGCCGAGCTTCGGAAGCACCTTAACCGGGTTTGGACATGGCAGGATGGAGACAAGGTCCACTTTAATCCTGATCTCAACCTCGCCTATGCTGACCGGATACGCCGTCGCGAGCCGGGTGATGCCTCACTGGGGCTCAGCCCCCACGTAGACTCCGGTTCAATAGAGCGCTGGCTAGAACCCAACTACAACCATGTCTACCACAAACTGTTCAGCCCAAACTGGCAGGACTACGATGCATTTGACGGGGCCTCACGCACTGCAGTGGAAGAATTCCCGTCACCGGCCGTCTGCAGTATGTTCCGGACATACCAAGGCTGGGTTGCCATGACTCCCCAGGGGCCGGGAGACGGCACGCTGCAAATGGTGCCTTCCTATCTGGCGGTTCCATATATGCTCCTGCGGGCTATCCAGGATGACGTACCGGAAGATGACCTTTGTGGTGCTGCTCCGGGAAGGGCGTTAACTGTCTCACCAGAGTGGCACCCTTTACTGCTGGAAGGCCTGGTATCGATACCCCATATGGAAGCAGGCGATACTGTATGGTGGCACCCAGACACTATCCATGCAGTTGAAGATATCCACGAAGGGACGGGATACAGCAATGTTATTTATGTGGGCGCAGTTCCTGACTGTGATAAAAACAGAAGCTTCTTGCCAAAACAAAAGGATGCATTCCTTAAAGGTGCAAGTTGCCCGGATTTTGCGGCAGAAAACTATGAGCTGAAATATACCAACAGGGCGACAGTAGACGATTTAACGGAGTTGGGTAAAAAGCAGATGGGCTTTTAATTTTAAATAAACCCAGTTTCATATTTATGGCGTGTTCTAGTGAACTATTCCATTAATACTCCGGCAAATCACAAGAAGTTATTTCGGAAACAACATAATTTCTAACCCAATCAATTCAAGGTGGTTTGGGTATAGAAAACAAGGGGCAGTTTCTGCCCCTTACAATATTTACCTTAATTAAACCAAACCTTTAACTTAGCACCAGCTCCTGCTCTTCCTCCACCAGCCCGGCGAACACCAACAGCCTGTGTTCGTCCACTTCGTCATGCTGACTTTCCGGCAGAAACGCTTCCGCATAGCTGAGATATATCTTGTCACGCAGGAACAGCCTGAACAGCTGAGAGTCCACATGCTGGTCTTTAACCATAAACGCCAGGATTTTCAGGGCTTCACTCAGAGTTTTAGCCTTTTTATACGGCCGGTCACTGGCAGTCAGGGCTTCAAAAATGTCAGCGATCGCCATCATCCTTGCATCCAGGGCAAGCTCACCCTTCTGAAGCCCAAGCGGATAACCGGTTCCGTCCATCTTCTCATGATGCCCTCCGGCAATTTCCGGCACCCTTTTCATGTGCTTAGGATATGGAAGCTTACGCAGCATCATAATGGTCTGGACGATATGGTCGTTGATTGCAAAACGCTCCTCGTCATTCAGGGTGCCCCTGCGGACTGAAAGGTTGTAGAGCTCACCGCGGTGGAACTTGTTATCCGGTGCCTGCATAGTGAATTTCCAGTTGGGGTCGTCTTTTGGCGAAGGCCCTTCCCACTCGATTTCATGCTCTTCCCTGTCGGCCAGCAATGGCTCTCGGCAAGGCAATATCGCCTGTTCCCGCCGGGCCCTGCGGTTTGCCTCCACCCAGGAAAGACCCAGCGTATCATCGAGGGTACGTTTCCAGGTTTTCTCACTGATTGCTTTCAACCGGGCAATTCTGTCGTCACTCATAAACTCACCGCCAATGTTGCACTCCGCAACAAAGGCAAAATCAGCGTCAATTTCTGCAAGCAACCTGTCGCGCTCTTCCCTGAGCAGCGCTTCATCACCACCGTCGGCTATTCCACGCCAGTAAGCAATTTCCGCTTCGTTTTTCAGCACCTCAAAACGCATTCTGACCTCATGGATACGGTCATAAATGGTTTCCAGTTTGGTTGCTTTGTCTACCACATACTCTGGGGTTGTCACCTTGCCACAGTCGTGCAACCACGCAGCTATATGCAGGGCTTCCCGGTCTTTTTCATCCATGGAAAAATCAGGGAAGTACTGGGTATCCCTGGCCGCAGCCTCAGCAATCATAAACGTCAGCTCAGGAACCCTTTGGCAATGACCACCGGTATAAGGGGACTTGGTATCGATAGCCGATGCAATCAACTCAACAAACGACTTGAACAGTGCCTTTTGCTGGGTTACCCGGTCCAGGTTTTCTTTGGTCAGGGCGGCAAAGTTAAGGAATTCACCAATCAGCGTCAGTTGATCCAACTGCTCTTTTTGCGGGCTTTCTGAAAAGCCCAGCAAAATCATACCCACCAGCTCTTTGTCACGGTTGGTCAGCGGGAACAGGAATGCCTCTTCAACATGCTCTGCACTGTCACCAAACAGGTGGGTGATATCTGCCGGAGTCAGGAAGATGTTATCCCGTTCTTTCAATACCCCGTCCAGCCCAGGGTTCTTCGCCAGCAGATTGTCGATATTGACTGTCATCTCCCGCTCAGTACGCGAGGTTTCTATCCGGAATTTACGTCGGTTGTCACTGTCAGCTGTCCACATCATCACCGTATCGGCACCGGACACCATCTGGCTGTAGTCCACCACCTGCTCAAGCAAGGTGTTGAAATCCTGGCTGTTTGCCACCTGGTGCAACATCCTCAGGAAATCTTTCAGGGTTGCAGACAGCAGTTCAACTGAACGGGCAAGGTTATCAACCTCAACAATGCGGGAACGGGGGAAAGACTCCTGGGCAAAGTCAAATTCGCGCAGCTTCTCGGTCTCCTTGCTCAGACCACTGAGTGGCTGGGAAATTGCCCTGGCTGCAGCCCAAACCATAAGGGAACTGGCAAGAATACCGGCGACCGTTATCAAGATTTGCTTGTTCCGGGAAGATATCGCACTGGAAAGCAGGTCACTGTACGGCACAGCTTCTGCCAGCCAGAGTTGGCGGCCTCCCCCCAGAAGGATAGGCACCAGATCAATTTGCCAGGTTTCACCGTCAATAACCTGTTGCCAGCTTCCCTGGGCAAGTTCGTTCCTTTTTGCAACACTCTGGAGCGGGGAGCCGGCGAGATCAGACACATTCAGCACCGTACTGTCAGAGCTATCCAACAAGCCGCTATGCGCAAGTATCTGCCTGTTGCCATCAAGGAGCGCAAGTTGCGCGCCATGCCCTGATGAAAGCTTACTGAGCTGGTGGGACAGTGACTTCAGCGTGAAGTCCGCAGCCAGGACGCCATCCCCATCCGTCGATTTACGGGAAAGTGTCACACCCAGCCGCTTGATAAAATAGTACATGTAAGGCTCGGTGATGTTGACTGAGCCATCACCCGGTGCCCCCTGAAACCACGGACGGGTAGTTGGTTTGTAATCCACGTCTGACTGTTTCATCGCTACTAGGAGAGACAGGCTTTTATCATAGAACTGCCGGTCCCGGGTACCGTCACTGTGGTTTATATCCACCATCAGGCTGGCTTTTTCAGGTGCGTCAAACACCTCTTTCATGAATGGCTGGACGGTTGAGCGAATAAAGAAAGAGCTCTCGTCATACCGGCCGTAGTAAATAGATACCACCTCAGGGTTACGTGCCATTATTGCCTGAATAGCGGCCAGCCATTGCGCCTTTTCCTTTTCACTGTCGGAATGAATAAAGGGAGCAAGGGCAAGGGTATCAAGGGAAGTAAGAACCGGGAGAGTGAGTTTTTCGAAGGTAATTTTGAGCTGGTCAGCGTTTTTGTGTGTCAGCTCAGAGGCGAGCTCTTTTTGGAGTACTTTGGCATTTTGGTAACTGAACAGCGTAAGGGTAATCCCCAGCAAAGTTATCAAAGCAATAAATATTGTCGCAATATGCACCTGTAGTGTGCGTTTCCTTTTGCGGAACATGGCTGATCATCCTTTAACCAACACCAGCTTGTAAGAATAATCAGACATTCTCAAAAATAAGATGAACATTTTAGAAAATTGGACGCATATCACTCAATTTCATGTTTGCGGCAGGTTTATTTAATCTTATCAGCTTCGTCCCACAGAGCTGCACCGTAAACTCACAAGGTACCAGCTCTACGAGTGATCCATTTCATGGTGATTCAACTTGGAAAGCAGCTCGTTGACATTGACATGATCTATCTGATCCTCAGGTAAAAATCGCTGGGCATACGTCAGGTAAATACTGTCGCGCAGGAATATCCTCAGCAGGTCTGCGTCGATATGGTTGTCCCGGGCCATAAAGACCATAATCTTGAGTGCCTCACTCAGGGTTTTGGCTCTTTTGTATGGGCGATCGCTCGCCGTCAGCGCTTCAAAGATATCTGCTATTGCCATCGCCCGTGCATCAACGGAGAGATCGTTTTTGGACAGACCGAGCGGGTAACCGGTACCGTCCATCTTTTCATGATGGCCGCCAGCAATCTCTGGCACCCGTTGCAGGGCTTTCGGATAAGGGAGTTTCCGCAGCATCAGAATAGTCTGGACGATATGGTTGTTGATAACAAAACGCTCTTCGTCAGACAGCGTGCCGCTCCGGATTTTAAGGTTGTGGAGTTCACCCCGGTTAAACCGGTGGCTCGGTACTTCCATGGTGAATTCCCATTCCGGAGGCAGGCGGCCACCCCACTCAATTTTGTGTTCTTCCCTGTCACTGAGCAGCGGCTCCTGACAGGGAAGTGTCGCCTTCCCTCTTTTTTCGCGACGCTCCTGTTCTTCCCAGGATAGCCCCTGTGCATCATCAATTGTCCGGGTCCAGGTACGCCGGGCTATTTTCTCAAGCCTTGCCATATCCTCATCGTCCATATACTCACTGCCAACGTTGCACTTGGCGACAAAGGCAAACTCATCATCCAGCTGTTGCCATGCCCGATCCCTTTCCTGTTCAAGCTGCAGCCTGTCACCACCTTTGGCGATCCCTTGCCAGAAATGGATTTCCACCTCATTTTTCATCACCTCAAACCGCATACGCACATCATGTATGCGGTCATGGATGGTCTGGAGTTTGGTTGCCTTGTCGACGACATATTCCGGGGTAGTGACCTTACCGCAGTCATGGAGCCAGGCAGCAACATGCAACGCTTCCCTGTCTTCAGCGGTTAAGCGGAACCCTGGGAAAAACTGCTGATCCCTGTGGGCGGCTTCCGCCAGCATAAAAGTCAGTTCAGGAACCCGCTGGCAGTGACCACCGGTGTATGGTGACTTGGTATCAATGGCGGATGCAATCAACTCAATGAAAGAGTTAAACAGCCTTTTCTGCTGGACGATCCGGTCAAGGTTTTCTTTTGTCAGTTCGGCAAAACTCAAAAACTCACTGATGAGCTTGAGTTTATCAACCTGCATTTTCTGCAGCTTTTCCAAAAAGCCCAACAGCACCACCCCTACCAGTTCGCCATCGCGGTTTACCAGCGCAAACAGCCAGCCGCTGTGCAGGGCTCTTTCCGATGAGGGGTCAAGCAGGTTCAGTTCAGGCTCACTGAGGCAAAGGTACCGGCGGCTGACCAGACGTTCAGCCATATCGGACCGTTCAAGCAACAGCTTCTCAATATCGAACTGGCGATCAATATCGCCGTCTTTGGCTGACTGGACAAAAACACTGCGGTCCTGGCTGTCTGATGTCCACAGCACCACTTGGTCTGCCAGGGTTTCTTTACGGCAATGTGAGACTACCCGCGCCAGCAAGGTGTTGAAATCTGAACTGACCGTCACCTCACGCAAAATGGCGAGAAAATCCCGCAGCGTCAGGGCCAATTGCTCGACCGAACGGCCGAGAAGATCAACTTCCCGGATTCGTGAACGCGGACAGCTTGGATCAGAAAAATCGAACTCCCTGAGACGCTTGGCTGTTTCACTCAGTACCCGAAGCGGGCGGGAAATTGCACGGGCCGCCCAGAGTACCAAAATGGTGCTCATGATAACGGCACCTATGGTAATCAATGTCTGTTTATCCCGTGCCTTGATGGCACTGGCAAGAAGCTCCCGCTCAGGGATAGCTTCTGCAAGCCACAAAAACCGCTCCTCACCGAGTTGTACCGGCACCAGGTTAACCTGCCAGTTCTCGCCATCTACCTCCTGGAGCCACTTGCTGAGTGACAACGCACGGGACTCCAGGGATGCCAGGGGGGAGCCAATTAGGTCGCCGGCCACAACATTGGACGTTGGCGGCGTATCAACAAAACCACTGTGGGCAATAAGCCGTTTATCACTGTCAAACAGGCCGAGGTGGGATTCATTGCTGGGCCGGATACTGGCAAGCAGGTCAGAAAGGGACTTAAGGGTAAAGTCCGCGGCCAGTACGCCTTTCCCATCCAGGGTGCGCCTGGACAGCGTAATACCCAACCGCTTGATGAAATAGTACATATAGGGCTCAGTGATATTCACTGCCCCATTTTCAGGCGCGACCTGGTACCACGGGCGGGTGGTCGGCTTGTAATCTACATCTGATTCAACCAGTTCTGTCAGCAGGCTCAGTTCACTATCAAAAAAACGGCGGATCCGCTTTCCGTCCGGGCTGTTCACATCCATCATCAGCACCGCTTCCTGCGGGGCACCGAACTGGCGCTTCATAAAGGCTTTTACGGTGGAACGGACAAAATAGGAGCTCTCGTCATCCTGCCCGTAATAAATGGAAACCACTTCAGGGTTGCGGTCCATTACCGCCTGGATGGCTGACAGCCATGCCTTGCGCTTGCCACTTTCGTTATCGGCAATAAAGGGAGCCAGAGCCAGGGTGTCCAAAGTGGTCAATACCGGAAGGGTCAGTTTTTCAAATGTGGTACGCAGTTGGTGGGCGTTTTTTTCTGTCAGTTCAGTAGCCAGGTGTTCCTGCAATATCCTGGCATTTTGGTAACTGAATATGGTGAGTACCAGACCAAGTATCGCTACAAGGGCAATAAATACCGTCGCTATATGGATTTGCAGCGGATACTTTTTTCTCTGAGCCATGCGTCTCACCCATCCGGTTCAATACTTAATAAGAATAGTCATTTATTGACCGCATGAATCAATAATAAGGCACGGATATTTAGGTATTTCTTACATTCTCATATCATCTTTGTGATGTTGAACATGTCGGATATTCATGTAGTTACGCACTTCTGAGACACTTTCAGCCAGTGCGTACCGTACTTTTTCCATACATTCTGCAAGGTTAGGACTGCCATCACCGGCTGCGGATTCTGCTTCTTTGCAGTACAGGTGCAACCTTTCTGCCCCGACGGAACCGGCTACCCCCTTTAACTCATGGAGTGCATGGCGAAGTTCCTGGCTTTCCTGGCTGCGGGTCTCCTGTAGCAGGGCTGAGCGCTCATCGAACTGTTCAAGAAATTTTGTCAGCAACCGCCGGTAAACCCTGTGGTTGTGGTTAAGAAGAGCCAGCGCCGCTTTTGGATTGAATACCTGGAGGGATTTCTTCCCCTCCTGTTCCCGTAAAGCAACGTTGGCATCGCGTTCACCATTCTCCGGCGGCGCCACCTCACGGTTGGCTTCCCGGCCAACCCAGTGGGCAATACGCTGGATAAGGCGCTGCATATCAAGGGGTTTTGACAGGTAGTCATTCATCCCCGCATCCATACATGCTGCCTGGGTACGATGGGAAGCACTGGCTGAGAGTGCGATAATCGGAACCGTCCTGCCTGTGGGGTGTGCCCGGATCCTCCGGGCAGCTTCAAGGCCGTCCATCCCGGCCATTCGGATATCCATCAGAATTACTGAATAGGATGTTGAAGCCACCTTACCCATGGCCTCTTCTCCGCCAGCCGCAGTTTCCGTCACCACTCCGAGCCCACCCAGAAGCTCGCAAACCATATCCCGGTTTATGGCGTTGTCATCCACCACAAGAACCCGACAACCGGACAGTGCCGTTTGCTGGACAAGCCCGGCAGATGTAGTGACATCCGGCACCTGCTCCGGATCGCCGTGTTGCAGGTGAACCCGGAACCGGCAGCTTGTACCCTTGCCAAACTCACTCTGGATATCAATATCCCCACCCATCATGTCCACCAGCTTGCGGGTTATCGCCAGCCCAAGGCCAGTACCGCCATAGCGCCGGGTGGTGGACTGCTCAGCCTGGTGGTAAATATCGAAAAGCCGGGCCAGTTGCTTTGCCGTCATACCGATACCGGTATCCCGCACGGTAAAGGCCAGCATTATTTCTTGCCCGTCTGTATTGCTGTCCAGCGAAACCCGGACAGCAACTTCCCCCCTTTCGGTAAACTTCACTGCATTCCCGGCGAGGTTCACCAATATCTGCTGGAGGCGCAGCGGATCACCTTTGAGACTGAAAGGCACTCCATCATCAATGTGTACCTGAAAGTCGATAGGCTTTTGCGCCATATCCAGGGCAAGCACATGCCGGACATTATCCAGTACCTGTGCCAAACTGAAATTAACCAATTCCAGATCCAGCTTCCCAGCTTCGATTTTCGACAGATCAAGCACATCGTTGATCAGGTGAGCCAGCGAATGGGACGCTACATCCACTTTGTAAAGGTAATCTCTCTGCTTCCCTTCCAGCCCCTGGTTAAGGCAGAGCTTGGTATACCCGATTATGGCATTGAGCGGAGTACGGATTTCATGGCTCATGTTTGCCAGGAAATCCCCTTTGGCCTGATTGGCAGCATCGGCCTCTGCCTTGGCTTTCTGCAGCTCCACCTCACTCTGGCGCAAAGCAAGTTCCCGTTGCCTGAGTTCAGAAATATCCGTCGCCGTCAGCAACACCCCCTGAAGTTTCCCCTGGTGGCTGTAAAAACGTTCCCCTTTCACCAGGTAGACGGTCTCGGTCACCGTTCCGTCGTTGCGTAACAGCTGCATCTCTCTCTCAAGGTGACCCAGACGGTTAATCGCCAGTACCACCACAGATGGCTTCCCTTGGTTGGAAGGGGATTTGAGTGCCATTAATACCTCTGCTGGGAACAGGGTGTCGATATGAAGCGACAGCAGGGTGTCTTCTGCCCAGCCAAGGTGCTCGGCAAACACCCGGTTGGTCTGGGTTACCTTGCCATTCAGGTCTGCCACCACCAGGATACTGTCCATGGTGTCATTGATACTGCGAATGTAGGCATTCAGCTCAAGCAGCTGTTTGTTCTTAATCTTGAGGGCATTACGCTGGGATTCTATTTCCAGCAACATCTCATCCATGGCATGGGTGACAGCCAGGAGTTGCTGCTCCTTCGCCTCCCCGGCGGCATGGAGCGCATCAATCTCTTCCCGCAACAGCCGGGTTTCCTGTTCGGCCGGGTTACTATCCGGTTGTTTCCGGGAGTCAGGTTTCTTCACAGCACCTCCCGTTGCCCACGCAGGTAAAAGCCGCATGGGATTGATAATTACCCGCCAGTTCGGTCACCGAGGCAGTAACACTATCCAGGGATGCCGTGACAGCGTCAGACAATACCGGGTTGAACCCGCCAACCTTTTCGATCTGGATACCGAGTACCGCTATCTCCGGTACCGGTGACACCACCGAGGTAACGGCTTGCAAAAGATACCCAACACCCCCTCCGTGGATACCACTCAACCCGGAAAAGGAAGTGTCGGCCTCAATAAACCCCCACTGCCCCGGCTCCAGGCCAATGTCCATGGCATCAATCAACAGTACATGGCTGCAGTTTTCAAACAGTGGCATGGCGTTTAACCCCATTACCCCGGCATCAAATACCCGGGCACCATCCGGCAAGGCTGTTGCCTGTAACCGGGCGGCCACGGCAGGCCCAACGCCATCATCGCCGTGAAGGGAATTGCCAAAACAGAGGATATGCAGCATACGTCCCCCTAAACCCCGTACCGGATGCGCTTGCCGGTCGGGAGCATATGGACGGTACACACCAGGCAAGGGTCGTGGGAGCGGATGACATGTCCCACCATCAACGGGTTTTCCAGGTCATCCACTTCAAGGCCGAGCACGCTTTGCTCCCAGTGCCCGTGGTTGCCATTGCTGTCTTTCGGTGAGGCGTTCCAGGCAGTCGGCGTAATGATCTGGTAACGCTCCACCACACCGTCTTTAATGCTGACCCAGTGCCCGAGCCCGCCCCGGGCAGCCTGTACCAGCCCGGCTCCCTGCCCGTCGCACTCCTGGCCCGGTGTCGGCGGGTTGAAAAAAGGTGCATCCACATCGGCGGCCAACTCCGAAACAATCCGGCGCATGTACCACAAACTGTGCCCGATACGGCGCAGCCGGGAAAACTGGCGAAGCCAGGTCGAACCGCCTTCTTTTTGGTGGATATTCGTCACCAGTTCATCCCCGCCAATCAATAACTCTGCCAGCGGGCCGGTCTGCATTACCCTGTCTCCGTAGCGCGGGGCTTTTGCCCAGGTATAGCGGTCACTTTCAGGCTGGTAGTCCGGTACTGTCTCCCCCTTTGAAGGATGCCTTCCGCTCTCATAAGGCCGGAACCAGGAATGGCGGACATGTTCGTTGATCAGCGCTTCATCCAACGGTTCGATTGCACCGGAATCGGCGTTGAAAACCCCGGCCTGCATTGCGTGTTTTCCTGCCAGTTCCGGGTCATGTACCGCCCCGTAGCTAATCATGTGCCCGGTGCCGAAGCCGGTCCGGTGCAAGCCAAGACTGCGCGAGAACCGGGTAAACAGCCCAAGGGCACTTTGCCCGCGCAGCGGGTTCTCTTCCAACTGCCCCATCAGGGTGTCAAAACGGCTTTCTGCCAGCCAGGTTTCCAGATCCACACCAATAACGGCGTGTTCATACCACCGTTGGAGCCGGGAAATGATATCCAGCGCATCGATGAGTTTGCGCTGGCTGGGCTTACCAACTACTCCGCCGGGGAGCATGTAGGAAGAATGGGGCCACTGGCCGCCAAACAGCGCCACAATCCCCACCGCATCGCGGGACTGCTCCAAGGCCCCGAGATGGTGACGCCCCTTGAACGGCTCAAATGCTGCCATGATGTCTTGATAGAGTGGGTGTGGCTGGTAGGCTGAATGGCAAAAATCAACCAGGAACATCAGGAAAGACTGGCGGATATCATTCTGGATACTCTCTGCGAGCAGGCACAGGTTGCGGATCCGGGTAGCATTGGGCGGCACCTCAACCTGCCAGATTTGTTCCAATGCCAGCGTTGCGGCATAGAGGTGTGCGGTACCGCAAATCCCGCATACCCGCGGTGTAATCACCGCCGCATCCCTGGGGGTGCGGCCTATCATGATCTGCTCAAAGCCGCGGTACATGACTCCGATGCAGCGCGCATCGACGACCTTGCCATTTTCTACATCAAGCTCAAATTCCAGGTCCCCTTCCACCCGGTTAAGGTCGATATTCAGCGTCTTCCTTGCCATTAAGGCTCCATCTTCCGTTTTTTCACCCGCTCCGGCGCAGCGGCCTTGGCAAGGTTCTTATATGCCATGTAGTTGGCCCGCTCGACCCCGACAGGTAATTTCACCGGGATCGGCCCGAGTTTTTCGGTCTGGAACAGCCCCTCATCTTCGGGAAAGCCGGGAGAGGTACAGCCAAAGCAAGGTACCCCGGCGCGGGTTTTACTGCTCCGCCCGTTCCAGAGCTCTGTATTACAGGTAGCCTGGGTGAACGGCCCTTTACAGCCGAGGTTGAAGAACATGCAGCCATTGGTGCCGAACTCCGACTCCTCGACGTCATATTCATGGTATTCATTGCGGGTACATCCCTGGTGAACCAAGGTACTGAAAAATTCCTTTGGCCGGTTGAGGTGGTCAAGCTGGAGGATAATGCCGCCGGCAATCATCGCCAGGGTCTTGGTCATGGTGTTGGGATGGGCAGGGCACCCTGCAATATTGATAACTGGGTAACCGGCCCCGCTTCGCCATTCCACAGGCAGCAGCCCACCGGGTATTTCCTTGTCCATCTGGAGACCAATGCAGTCAGAAGGGTTTGGCGGTGCAGCGTGCACGCCGCCAAATGCGGCGCAGGTTCCCATGGCAACAACGTAGCGTGCTTTCTCTGCCAGTGACAGCAACCACTCTTTTTTGGCACGGCGGCGCAGTTGGTCAAACATCCCGGTGCCATCCGGTGCTGTGATTATGCTGCCTTCGACACAAAGAATATCCAGGTGCTGGCGACCGTCGATAATCTCTTCGAGCAGTTCATCATACGGCCGGGAGTTTTCAACAGACAGGGAGGGTTGCCAGAGCATCTCGATACCATAGGTATCCAACAGATCCGGCAGGGAAGGCCGGTCAGCACTCAACAGAGCCATGGTGTCACCGCCGCAGCTTCCGGTTTGGAACCACAACATGGTGGTTTTCTGTTTATCCATCCCTCTCCCCTTTACTGGCAGCCAACCGGACTACTTTTCCGCGCAGGCCATGGCGACAACCGCCTGCCCCAGTGCCAGCCCCCCATCGTTGGCAGGAACCTGCCGGTGGACCAGCACTTCAATGCCTTTCCCTGTCAGGAGGTTAACCGTCATCTCAAGTAACAGTCTGTTCTGGAACACCCCGCCGCTCAACACCACTTTGGCCTGTTTGGGGCCTTGCGCACGCAGCACGTCAATCATGTCGGCAACGCCATATGCCAGGCCAGCATGGAAACGGTACGCCATCGCTGCCGTCTGTTCACCCTGCCGGATATCTTCAAGCAGCGCCTGCCACATCGGTGTCGGGTCAAGTTCAGCACATTCGCCCGGCTTTACCCCAAACCTGTAGCCTCCGCGTACATTGCCCGCCCTGGATGCCTGAGCTTCCAGCAATATAGCAGCCTCGCCTTCGTAACTCAGCGTATCCGGGGCAATTCCCACAGCCGCCGCCACCGCATCAAACAACCTGCCGACAGAACTCGACACCGGGCTGTTAATCCCTTTTGCAATCATCTGCCCCAGCGCAGCAACCGGCTTGTTCTCCAGCGCATCGAGATAAATGGCACCACCGCTTAAGCCGGTAGATTCCAGTGCTGCAACCAGGTTGCGCCACGGCTGCCTTACCGCCATCACCCCGCCCGGCAGGGACGCGGTTTTCAGGTGCCCGATACGACTGGCGCTGCGGTAATCCGCAAGCAGGAATTCCCCACCCCAGATTGTCCCGTCATCACCGTAACCCAGCCCGTCAAACACCACACCAAGAACCGGCGGATGACCGGCTTCCAGCCCATTGTCCGCCATACAGGCTGCAACGTGGGCGTGATGGTGCTGCACTTCAATAAGCCTAGCCTCAAACTGGTTAGAGGGCTTTGGGTCACCCATGATCTTTTTGCTTTTTAAACGGTTGGAACCGGGGGAAATCGCCTCCCTGGCCAACTTGGAGGCCAGGTATTCTGGATGGCTGTCGACAGCAACGACTTCAGGCGCAAAGCGGTAAAGGGACTGGTAGTGGGAAAGGGATTCCTCAAAGTCGTCCCACACCCGTACGCTTTCCAGATCACCGATATACTGACTGACCACCGCCCCCTGCCCGGTGGTCAGGCAAAAGGCATTTTTCACCTCACCGCCAAGCGCGAGAGTGGCAGGCGCAGCTTCAAACCCCTTGGGGAGCCGGACAGGAAGCGGCGCATACCCCCGCCCCCGCCGTAACAATTGCGGGCCAATCGCTGTCTGCCGGATAACTGAATCATCCACCCGGGTGACAATTTCCCGGTTGTGGAGCAGCCAGGCATCGGCGATACCGGCAAGGTCTGCCAGCGCCTCCTTGTTCCCGGTGCATTGCGGGTTGCCACTGAGATTGGCGGAGGTCATGACCAGGGGAACATCCGCATCGCGGCAAAGCAGCAGGTGAAGCGGGGAGGTTGGCAGCATCATGCCAAGCTCACCGAGTCCCGGAGCCAGCCCTTCCACCAGAGGGAAGAGCTTTTTCACCGGCATCAGGACAATGGGTGAGGCACTGCCCGCCAGCAGTTTTTCACTTTCCGGGGAAACCTCGCAAAAGGCCGCCGCTGTCTCGATGCTTTTCACCATCACGGCAAATGGCTTGGCCGGGCGCTGCTTGCGCTCACGTAACCATGCTACCGATTCCGGATTGGTGGCATCACAGGCAAGGTGAAAACCACCCAGCCCACGGACAGCAACAATTTTTCCCTCAGCGATCAGGCGGGCAGCCGCCTCAATAGCATCCTGAGCCCCCACAGTATCCGGATCGATACTTTGCCCACCGGCATCCGAGAGCCACACTTTGGGGCCACACTCCGGGCAGGCAACCGGCTGGGCATGGAAACGGCGGTCTGCCGGGTTGTCATATTCATCCTTGCAGGGTTTGCAGAAACGAAATGGCGCCATACTGGTACCCGGACGGTCATAGGGCATGGTTTTGATGATCGAAAGCCGGGGGCCACAATGGGTACAGTTGGTAAACGGGTAGCGGTAGCGTCGGCTGGCAGGGTTCAGTGTTTCCTCAATGCATGCCGGGCAGACTGCCGCATCAGCCGGTACCCCGGCGCTTATATGCCCGCCGCTTTCACTGGCTGCAATGGTAAAACCCTCAACCGGGCAGGGCCGGTTGAGGGCGGTACGCTCAATGCTTTCTATGGTTGCCAGCGGCGGGCACTGGTGCTCCAGCTCCCGGATAAAACACTCCACGGCGTCGGGCAACCCCCAGAGGTCTATCAGTACCCCTTCCCCGTCATTGAGAACCTGTCCTGACAGGTGGAGTGAATTGGCAATGCGCCAGACAGTCGGCCGGAAGCCGACCCCTTGCACGACGCCGGTTACCCTGAACCGCTCACCCTGCGCTACTGGCATCCCGGTTATCCGAACTAAGAACACTCAGCGGTGCAATCAGGCAAAGGCCAGCCAGGTACCGCCAGCTGCAATTGCCACTCCGGCCAAGCGGCCGGTAACCGGGCTCTCCAGCAGCTTATGGGCAGCAAGTACAAGCCCGGCGCCCAGTGCATGCAACATTGCAGTTGCCAGCATAAAGCCGACGGCATAACTGGTGGCATTGGCAGCCAGTGGCATTTCAGCCCCGTGCGCCATCCCGTGGAATACCGCAAACAATCCGGCAGTTGCCGCACACAGCCCCACAGGCAGGCGCTTAGCCCCGGCGACCAGAAGGCCGAACAATACAACCGACAGGGCAATGCCACCTTCAACGCCCGGTACCATCACCCCGGACATTGCCAGCATACCGCCAACAGCCATCGCCAGCACAAAGGCACCCGGTACAATCCACAATGAATGCCTGTTCCCGCCCCTGCTCATTTGTGCAGCCCAAATACCCACGGCGAGCATCGCCAGTGCATGATCCGCCCCAAACACGGGATGTGTGAAACCGGCAGCAAACCCACTGACAGAACCCGCACCGGTATGCGCCAGTGCCACACCGGGTACAGTCAGCAACATTGCAGATACTGACACCATTCCTTGTCGATTCATTTTCATCTTTCTTACTCCTTGTCCCGGATGTTGTCCGGCTTGAACTTGTACCAATCGAACTGCGCCAATTGGTATTGAAATCTTTCCGCCCTGTCGGCTGACAAAAACGGGTTAACAAATACGTGGCAACTGATCCCCGACCAGCATGTCGATCATCCGTTCGCTGCCAAACAGGGTTTTCATCGTCACACCGGGGCGTGCGTCAGCGGCTTCTACCCGGCCAATGACACAGGCCTGTTCAGCACCGGGCAACCTCCGCAGTGCCGCTACCGCCAGTTCTGCACACTCCGCTGGGATAACCGCGACAAATTTCCCCTCATTGGCGAGATAAAGCGGGTCCAGCCCGAGAAGTTCACACATGCCGCGAACTTCCGGCCTGACAGGCATTGCTTCCTGGTTGAGAACAATCTTGACGCCGCTGCTCTGAGCAAACTCGTTAAGCACTGTCGCTACCCCGCCCCTTGTTGCGTCACGCAGGCAGTGGATCTCCGGGCTGTTCCTGCGAAGGGCGTTGACCTCGTCAGTCAGTGCCCGGCAATCTGATTCCAGTACCACATCCAGGGCAAGATCCCCCCGGGCTGCGAGGATGGCTGCACCGTGATCGCCTATCAGGCCGTTGACGATAACCACGTCACCCGGTTTGGCTGCATCCGCCCGGATATCCAGCCCCGCCGGGATAACCCCGACCCCGCTGGTATTGATAAAAATTTTGTCTGCCGCCCCTTTGTGCACCACCTTGGTATCGCCGGAGACAATGGCTACACCCGCGTCATCTGCGGCTTTTCGCATACTGGCAAGGATGCGACGGAGGGTGGAAATAGGCAGCCCCTCTTCCAAAATGAGGCCGCAGGTAAGGTATAGGGGTGTCGCGCCCCCCATCACCAGGTCATTGACTGTACCGTTCACCGCGAGGGTTCCGATATCACCGCCGGGAAACTCAATCGGGTCGACGACAAAGGAATCCGTTGTCATCGCCAGCCGATCTCCCAGCTCAGCCAGACCAGAAAGCGCAACCCGTGCCTGGTCTTCCAGCGGGTCGAGAATGGGGTTGCTGAACGCTGCGGTAATTTCCTGCTCCACCAACTCCCGCATGGCTTTGCCACCACTGCCGTGCGCAAGGGTAATCAGCGGTTCTTCGGGCTGGCCGGTCCTGGCGGCATGCTTTTGGATCATGACTGTCCCTCCGCCCTTTTGCCGCCTTCCGGGGCATCAGCAGGGTGAGTTTCTCTTTCTGTCTGCGTCTCTCCATTCGCCTGAACATCGACGACAGCAATACGCCCCTTCCCTTTTTCCGGCACGCGAAATCCATTGTTGTGGTAGGCGGCGCAGGCCCCTTCGGATGACACCATCAGTGCCCCAAGCGGGGTCTGCGGGTTGCAGGCTTTACCATAAAGGCTGCATTGCCAGGGCTTAATCAGCCCTTTGATCACCTCGCCACACTGGCAGGCAACCGGGTCATCAGTAATGTGGCGGACAAGGGCGAATTTTCGCTCGGCATCCCACGGCGCATAGCCATCACGCATACGCACCCCGGCATCACCGATTTCACCAAATCCACGCAATTCAGTGACTGGGAAGGTCTCGTAGACTTCGGCCATTGCGGCAAGGCCCGGGTCATTACCTGTACTGGAAACCACCCGGCGGTACTGGTTTTCCACCTCGCAACGGCCTTCCGCTATCTGGGTGACCACCATCAACAGGGAATGGAGCACATCAAGGGGCTCGAAGCCGGTGATCACAATAGGCTTGCTGTAATCACGGGCAATGAACTGGAACGGTTCCATGCCAATCACCATGCTGACATGGCCGGGGGCAAGGAAGCCATCAAGATCAAGCCCTGGCTCATTCAGCACCGCTTCGATAGTCGGTGCTGTGGTGATGTGGTTACAGAACAGGGAAAAATTGGTGACTCCTTCTCTGGCGGCCTGCTGGACAGTCATCGCCGTGCTTGGCATGGTGGTTTCAAACCCAAGCGCAAAGAACACCACTTCCCTATCCGGGTTGGATTTCGCCAGTGTCAGGGCATCAAGGGGGGAATACACCATCCGGATATCGCAGCCTGACGCCTTGGCATCAAGCAGGCTCCCTTGTGAGCCCGGCACCCGCATCGCATCACCGAAGGTGGTGAAAATCACCTCCGGGCGGCGGGCAATAGCAATGCAGTCATCCACCCGCCCCATCGGCAGTACACAGACCGGGCAGCCCGGGCCATGCACCATTTCAATGCCGTCCGGAAGCAGGCTCTCAATCCCGTATTTGAACAGGGTGTGGGTATGGCCGCCACAAAACTCCATCAGCTGGAGTGGGCGCATTTTCCCGCCGCCGGCCGGTTTTCTTTGCTGCTCGATTTTTTTGACCTGGGCTTCGATAGCCTCCACCACAGCGCGCGCCTTCTCCGGATCGCGGAACTCATCGACGTATTTCATCTCAGCTCCCTCCCTGTGCTGTCAGCCACACTGGCTTCCAACGCATGCATCTCTTCCTGCAATTCGCCAAGCTCAGCCAGCAGCGCCAGGGTTTTCATGGCCTCTTCTTCATCGATACGGCTCATGGCAAACCCCACGTGCACCAGCACCCAGTCACCAACACACTCCTGTACGGGGTGCGCCTTGTCGACGACGCAGGCAATATTGACAGTGCGCTTCACGCCAGTGATATCGACGGTTGCCATGCAGTTGTCGTCATCCGTTATTGCCACAATTTGTCCGGGGATACCCAGGCACATAGGTACTCCTCCCTGAGATTAATTTGATTGGTTTAACGTACCCGGCTCCAGGCCATAGCGTTCCAGCTTGGCTCGCAGCCCGACACGTGACAGCCCCAGTTCCAGCGCCGCCTGGCTCTTGTTCCAGCGGTGACGGATAAGGGTCTCCTTGAGAATGCGTGCTTCGAGCATTTCCACCCGGTTTTTCAGGTTGCCTTCCACATCTGAGAGCAGTTCATCTTCCAGCTCACTGTCACCGCCCCCCTTTAATACCCGGGAGGAAAGCAGGTTGGCACCCAGCTCATTCCCGGTAGACATCACAAGCATGCGGCGCACTTCGTTTTCCAGTTCACGGACGTTGCCCGGCCAGTGGTATTCACACATGCAGGCCAGCGCCTCTTCACTGAACCCGCTGACTTGCTTGCCGTAAGCTTCCATCACTGAATGGAGGATTGCCCGGGCAATCACCGGGATATCCATCGCCCTGTCCCTTAAAGCCGGGAGATGGACCGGCATGGCTGAGAGGCGGTAAAAAAGGTCCTCCCGGAAACGCCCCTTGCGCACTTCGTCTTCCAGGTTGCGGTTGGTGGCAGAAATCACCCTAACCGACACCTTGCGGCTGCGGTTGCTGCCCAGAGGCCGGATTTCCCCTTCCTGTAAAAAACGCAGCAGCTTGACCTGGAACTCCAGCGAGGTGTCGCCGATTTCATCCAGGAAAACTGTCCCGCCGTCTGCCTGCTCAAGAAGGCCGACCCGTTCGGTGTTGGCACCGGTAAAGGCACCGCGTGCATGGCCGAACAGTTCACTTTCCAAAAGCTGGACCGGCATGGCACCGCAGTTTTCCAGTACAAAGGGCTTGTCTGCCCGGTGGCTGCTGTAGTGCAGCGCCCGGGTGATAAGTTCTTTTCCCGTTCCCGATTCCCCGGTTACCAGCACCGGAATGTCATAGGGGGCAATCTGGCGAACTTGCTCGCAGATCCCAACCATTGGGCTGTCCTGGGCGCAGACAATGTTGTCGAATCTGTGCCTGTCCTTGAGCTGTTCACGTTTGCGGCGTAATTGGTTATCCATCGCCGGCACCGTGCGGCGAAGCTCCATACTGAGCTGGGCATTCTCCCGCTGGAGTGCCTGGAGGCGTGCCGCATTTCTGAGTGTCAGCAGCAAGTGTTCCGGTTGCCAGGGCTTGGGAATGAACTGGTAGATCCCGGCATCGTTGATCCCTTTGATCAGATCCGCCGGATCGGTATAAGCGGAGATCATCAGCCGTACCACATCCGGCCATTGGTGGCGCACCCGTGCAAGGAACTCGCATCCTGACATATCCGGCATACGCTGGTCGGAAAGCACCACCTGCACCGGCATTTCTGACAGCACTTTTTCCGCGTCTGCCACATTGTCTGCCGTCAGCACGGTAAACTCTTCTTCCAGCGTCCTGCGCAGGGTCTGGAGCGAAAGGCGCTCGTCATCCACCACCAGTACCAAAGGCAACAGGGTACTTTCGTGCTCAGGTGTCTCCTGGTTTCCGTGCATCAGCCGGCCGCCTCAAGCTGGATAGCAATGGCATCCAGCTGTGTCTGCAGTTTGTCCCGCCGCGCTTCCAGCAAAGCCCTGCGGTTATCTGAAAGCCAGGCAAACCATTCATCCATCCCCTCCCCGGACGTCGCTGACACTTCCAGGATCTCCGCATTGGGGTTAACTGCCTTGAGGTAGTCCCGGCACCGGCCGAGGTCGAAACTGAGATGGGGCAGCAGGTCAATCTTGTTAAGCAGCACCAAATCTGCCGCTGCAAACATATCCGGGTATTTTATCGGCTTGTCTTCACCTTCGGTGACCGACAGGATCGCCACTTTGTGTGCTTCACCCAGATCGAAGGCTGCCGGGCAAACGAGGTTGCCTACGTTTTCAATAAACAGGATCCCGTAATCCGGCAGCGCCAGTGAATCCAGGGCATGGCCTACCATATGGGCATCAAGGTGACAGCCTTTGCCGGTATTTACCTGTACCGCTTTGACACCGGTAGCCCGGATACGCTCAGCATCGTTGGCGGTTTGCTGGTCCCCTTCAATGACGGCAACCGGCATGGTTTCTTTGAGGTAGGTAAGGGTTTCGGTCAGCAGGGTGGTTTTGCCGGAACCGGGACTGGAAACCAGGTTCAGCACCAGTTGTGCTGACTGTGAAAAGCGGGCCCGGTTGGCCGCAGCATATCGGTCATTTTTACCGAGAATATCCTGCTCTATCTGTACCATGCGCGCCTGGCTGAGCCCCGGTGCATGCGCACCCGCCGCCCCCTTGCCATAGTGGTGGGTACCCTCTGTTTCAACGGTATCTTCACCGGCGTGGTGATGATGGTGATGTCCCTGCTCATTGGGGTCATGATCACTGTGATCATGGCCATGGTGGCCGTTCATTTCATGGCCGTGGTGGCCTTCAATCTTTACCTGTCCTTCACCGCAACCACATACTGTACACATCACTCAACCTCCACTTCCTTGATTCGCATTTCGTCGCCGGCTGTCAACATCAGCCCCGCTCCGCCGCATTCCGGGCAGGTGTCATAACGCGCAGTCATGGCAACTGTCTTTTCACACTGCAAACACCATCCCTGTCCGGGGAGCTCATCAATTTCAAGTGCCGCACCGGCGGCCAGGGTGCCGTTGGTCACTACGTCGAAACAGAAACGCATGGCGTCTGTTTCCACACCTGCCAGCATCCCGATTTCCAGCCAGACAGTTTTCACCCGGTTGAATTGCTGCGCCCTCGCTTCCTGCTCCAGTGTCTGAACGATGCTTTCGCACAGCGACATCTCATGCATGCGTCTGTAATTCCTTGTCTTGTCCCTGATTGAGAATGTATTTCCTATGGCTGACAGTCTGTTACAGCAAGGAGTGAGCCAATCTTCCTTTAATTGCCTAAACCCACATGGCACCCCTTAACTTACGCGGCACCGGAAACACACCAAAACAACATTTAACAAACAAATTATTTACACATGCAGTCTGATTTGGAAAGTAAATAACCATCTTATTAATTAGATTGGAAAGTATCTTTCCATGGAGTCTTTCAATAAATGGGGGTCTGGCTTGCCCTGTTTCAAAACCTATATTTCTTGCATTGATGACCATTAAAATAGTCAAACAAGATTTAATTAGCTGGTATTCCAGTCATGATCCAAAAGCTTAAAAAGGTGTACAAGCCACCTCAAAAAACACATAACTCGCTGTCATTAAAGAAAAAGCCACCTTACCCACGAGAGGGCAGGCAAGATGGAACCGGAAGTCTGGGTGGAACAGGTTTTTTGGGTCAGTACCGGCCGCGCCCGCCAGTGGCAATGTAGTCCGCCAATTCAGCCTGCTGCTGGCCGATGGCTGAAACCGTGTGGTGTACACGGCGTACCACCGCGCGCATAAAATCAAACACGACTTTGGGGTGGGATTCGATAAGCGGGTCAATATCTCCCCGCTCAAAACAAAGTACAGCGGCATCACCCAGAGCCTGGACAGATACTGTCCTGGGATCATGGTCGATAAAACTGAGCTCGCCGATAAGGTCTCCTTGTTCCAATACGTGCAGCAAACTGGTCTTGGTTGAGCCCTTGTTCTCTTTGCAAAATGCCAGCCGCCCTGACATAACGATAAAAAATGAATTGGCAGCGTCACCTTCCCGGTAAAGAAAATCCCCGTTACTGACTTTGATTTCCCGGGCTGCATGCTGTGCCAGTACCTGGGCACCGGATTCACCTATGTACTGGCCTATCGGCGCATCCATTATCAGCCGGGCAATGCTTTCTACATTCGGTTTATTCATGGTCGTATCCTTCCAAACAAATTCGTCGGTTCAAAGGCCAGCCCGTTGTGGGACAGGCTCGGCTTTGGTTAATCCCTTGCCCTTCACCCCATCCAGCGCTGCTGACAGGTTCTGCGCTGCACCGGCGGTCAGGCCCAGTTTGAGTTCCCATTCATACCCCCTGACCGTCAACAGCCATACTTCAGGGAAAACCCGGTAGCACTGGTGACACATGGCCACGATGGTCTGCACAGAGATGGCGTGGGAGGTAAAGCTGTCATCCAGCTTTGGGATAACCCGTTCAACAGCAAAACTGCTGGTTTGTACCGCTTTAGTCGCATCCACAAACAACACACGGTTGTACCGCCGGATAAGGTCTACATCCTCAAAAAACAGCTGGTAGTGACGTATCAGCTTTGCATCGGATAACCCCTGCTCTTCTACGGCATCAACAAAAGCCCAGCCGATCCCGTCATCCTGCCTGCCGATATTCCCAATGCCATAGATAAGGTCAAAACGGTCCAGGGACGGGAAATCAACGGTACTTTTCATCAAGCATCTTCTCGTCTGCATCAATCAGGGTGACCTGCAACGGCATCTGCCCCATAGCGTGGGTCGCGCAGCTCAGGCAAGGGTCATAGGCACGGATCCCCACCTCAATGGCATTCATCATGCCTTCGGTGATCTCCGGTTTTCCGGATACCCACTCCTGGGCAACGGCCTGTACCGTCCGGTTCATGGCTTTGTTGTTCTGGGTGGTTGATACAATCAGGTTGGCGTAGGTCATATTGCCTGCCTCATCGGCCCGGTAGTGGTGAAGCAATGTTCCCCTTGGTGCCTCGACGACCCCGACGCCTTCCCCCGTCCAGGCATTTTTCCCCGGCGTGATGATCAGGTTGCTGCCCTGGAGGTCTGGGTCGTTGAGGAGCTCTTTAATCAGCTCCGCTGAATGGAGGATCTCTATTGCCCTCGCCCAGTTAGTGTGCAGGGTCATATTGTTCACCTTGCCCTGGGTGTAGTCCTGGAAGCGTTCAAGGGCAGCCTGTGCCAGTGGGGTATTGTAGCGGCGGGTGACATTCAGCCTGGCAAGTGGCCCGACCCTTACCGAACCGGCCTCCCTTCCCAGTGCCTTGAGGTAAGGGAACTTCATGTAGCTCCACTCCTCGGTGGCTTCTGAGAAATGGTCGAGGTAATCGTGGTAGTCCGTTTCCAGCACGATATTCTTGTCTTCATCAATCACGCGCATTTTGCCGTGGTAGTAATCCACGTCACCGTTGTCGTCCACCAGACACATGTCCAGGGCCTTGGTGATACCAAAGTTGTCTATCTCCATACGGTGTTTTTCGTGGTAGTCGTAAAACAGGTTGAGGGCATCCTGCGCATAGTCGATAACCTGATCGATGGACAGCAGGTCATCCGCGCCTTTTAGAAACCTGTCCCTCTGCTCAGTACTGAGGTTGTTGTTTACCCCACCCGGTACCGAGCTTATGCCATGCATCCGTTTTCCCAGCACGGCAACGATAAGCTCCTGCCCCCAACGGCGAAGCTCGATAACCCGTTTGACCAAATCCGGGTTGGCTTCCGCAAGACCGATGATGTTCCGTTTCTCCGGGGCAGCATCAATACCGAATACCATCTCCGGGGCAATCAGGTAGAAATAGGCGGTGACATGGGACTGGAGCTGCTGGGCATAGTGGCCCAGACGGCGCATTTTCTCAGGGGTCGGCAACATCTGGATGCCGTCTTTCAGCCCGACACCCACCACGTCATCCAAGGCTTTTGCCCCGCACAGGTGGTGGCTGACAAAGCAGATGCCGCAAATTCTCTGTAACAGCATCGGGGCTTCCCAGTATGGGTGTCCCTGGATAAAACGTTCAAACCCACGGAATTCAACTACCTGTAGCCTGGCATCCTTTACCCGGTTCTGTTCATCAAGCTGCAGTGTCACTTTTCCGTGTCCTTCAATCCGGGTAACCGGATCGATAACCAATGTTCTGCTCATGTTTGCCTCGCTAATTCAGTCGTACCGGTTAATGGATGAAGGGAGATCAACGTCGCGCCCGCTTATCAGATCGTCCAGCACCTTGAAGATGGCGTCACCGTCCGGCGGGCAACCGGGTATGAAGTAGTCCATCTTCACCACTTCATGGGCCGGGTACACTTTGGTGGTAATGCGCGGGACATCAACGTGGGGAATGACATTTTCTGAACCGGGTGGCCGGGTGGCAGAAGAAATGTAGGCTTCATCAAGGCATTCCGTCAGGGAAACCTGGTTACGCATGGCGGGCACGCCACCCCAGACCGCACAGGCCCCGACGGAAATCAGAATGTCGCAGTTTTCCCGGAAGTGTTCCAGTGTTTCGATGTTCTCCTCATTGGCAATGCCCCCTTCCACAAAGCCGACCGTACACCGGTGCGGTATCCGTTTGATGTCGGTGATGGAAGACCGGGTTATGGCAACTTTATCCAGCAGCCCAACAATTCTGCTGTCCATATCGAGGAATGACAGGGTGCACCCCCAGCAGCCGCAAAGGCCAATCATCGCTACCTGGATTTTGTCTTCCCGCAGCGCCTTTGTTTCCTCATCCAACGGCGTCCTTGGCAACTCGTGGGAATACACCACATCCGTTTCATTACCCTCAAAGCCATGATTGGCTCTCAGTGCATCCGTACTCATTGTCCATCCTCCCCGCCGGTTTGCTGCCCGTCAGCCAGTGCACGTTCCCGCACTGTTTCAAGCTCATATTTCCGCCCACCAATCGGTGCATCAAAGCCCACGGCTTTTTTGAGGATGCAGCCAACCGGGCACAACTCCATGGCTTCCTGTACCTGCCCGTCACTCATTTTGTCCGCAAGGGCAACGTCGATTTCGATCCGGGCATGGGTACCACGGTCATCAATGTTGAAAATCTTCTGGCCGGTTTCTTCGTCACGGACAAACTCCACACATCGCTGACAGAAGATGCAGCGGTCGCGCTCAAGCCAGATTTTTTGGGAACGGAAATCCGTTTCGGTCACCGGGAACCGGTACGGGAAGCGAGACACCATCATGCCGGTTTCATACCCCACCGCCTGGAGATCACAGCGCCCGCTTTTCTCGCAACTCGGGCAGTTGTGTTTTCCTTCCACAAACAGCATTTCCACCAGTGCCTTGCGGATATCTGCGGTTTCCGGCTCGTTCACTTCCACGGTCATGCCGTCCGTCACCGGAACGGTACACGACGCGGCATTGTTACCGTTGACCTTACAGGTACAGACCCGGCAGGTTCCCAGGCAAGGCTCGCCCCTCTGGTAACAGAGCGTCGGGATATACACCCCGTTGTCATGGGCTACATCCACCAGCATCTGGCCGGGTTCGGCTGTCACTTCCTTCCCGTCGATGGTCAGCTTGATTGTCATTTCGATACCTCCTGCATCCTTGCTTTTTCCGGGGCGGGCTCTGGCAACAGCATCTCGCTGGCCACGGCGAATCCTTCCAATGCGGCATTGAGGTCAAAGGAAGCGAGCAACGGGCCTTCCTGCTGTACCAGCTTGCGCTGGTATTCTTCGGGGAAACTTTCGAGGGTAGTCAGAATAGGTTTGGGCGATGTGGTACCTAATCCACAGCGGCTGGCACCGCGGACAATTTTCGCCCAACTGCGGATCTCTTCCAGATCCTGCTCTACTGCTCGGCCACCAATGATGAGATTGATTTTGTTGTACAGCTCAACGTTACCGGCACGGCAAGGCACACAGATACCGCAGGACTCCTCTACAAAGAAATGCATGAAATTGCGGACGATTTCGAG